>DASTGG010000136.1:0-27066 GCA_035719385.1 Usitatibacter sp. | reverse complement strand
GCGAACCCGCCCGCGGACGATGCGCGCGGCCAGGAGATCGCCGCCCGGCTGCGCGGCAAGCGGGTGCCCATCATCGATCGCGTCGAGGTCTCCATCATCGAGGAGACCCAGCCGCGGTGGCTCGCGTTCCTCAACGGCGAGATGGACCTCACGTGGGTGCCGGAGGAGTTCGCCAACCAGGGCATGCCCAACAACAAGCTCGCGCCCCACCTCGCGAAACGCGGCATCGGGATGGAGCAGACGCCGCTGCTCGACCTCACGTACACCTACTTCGACATGAACGACCCGGTCTGGGGCGGGTACACGCCGGAGAAGGTCGCGTTGCGGCGGGCGGTGGCCCTCGCCTACAAGACCGCGGACGAGATCGCCGTCATCCGCAAGGGACAGGCGATCCCCGCGCAGACGCCATACAGCCCCGGCGTGGCCGGCTGGGACGACAACTTCCGCACGAGCGCGGGCGAGAGCAACGTCGCCAAGGCGAAGGCGCTGCTCGACATGTTCGGCTACGTCGATCGCGACGGCGACGGTTATCGCGAGCAGCCCGACGGCTCGCCGCTGGTGTTCCCGTTCAACTCGACGCCGGCCGCACGCGATGTGCAGATCGACGAGCTGTGGAAACGCAGCCTCGACGACATCGGCATCCGCTTCGCGGTGAGCAAGGCGAAATGGCCCGACCTGCTGAAGGCGGCGCGCCAGCACAAGCTCACGATATGGCAGCTCGGAAACGCCGCGTCGATGCCGGACGCGGACACGTGGCTGTCCGCCCTCTACGGGCCCAACGAGGACGGCAACTTCGGCAGCTTCCAGCTGCCCGCCTTCGACCGGCTGTACGAGAAGGCGCGCGTGACGCCCGACATCGCGGAGCGCACCAAGCTCTACCAGCAGATGGCGAAGATCGTCGTCGCCTACGTGCCGTGGAAGATGGGCGTGCATCGCATCCGCACGGACATGTGGTGGCCGCAGCTCTTCGGGTACCGGCGCCATCCCATCATGACGTACAACTTCTGGAAGTACGTCGACATCGACCCCTCGAAAACGCCGCGATAGGAGTAGCCTGTCGGTCCCCCCAAACCACGGACAGGGAGACCGCATGAAGCAGGCACGCAGGCATTTCCTCAAGCAGGCGAGCATCGGCGGCGCAGCGCTCACCGTCGCGGGATGCGCGACAGGCACGCGGATGGAGCACGAGCATGCGGGCGACCCCGAGCATGCACGCGTGCACGCGGAGCACATGGCGGCCATGCGCGCGCAGCGTTCGGGCCCGGGGCCCATGCCCAAGCGCATGACATTCGTCACGCTGGCCATGGGTGGCGGCTATGGGCTCGGCGTCAAGACCGACCGCGGCATCCTCGACGTGGGGCGCGCCTCCGCGCAGCTGCGCATGCCCGCTCCGGTCACGATCGACCAGGTGATCCGCTACGGCGATGGCGGGCTCACCGAGCTGGTCCAGGCGGCGACTGCACGCGCAGACGCGGCGCTGTGGCTCGCCGAGTCGTCGGTGCGCTTCGGGCCCAGCGTCACCGAGCCGCCGAAGATCGTCTGCGTCGGGCTGAACTACGCCCGCCACGCGCGCGAGACCAACAACCCGATCCCGAAGCTGCCGATCCTCTTCAACAAGTACCACAACGCGCTGAACAGCCACGGCGGCACGGTGCGTGTCTCGGCGGTGCCGGCGACGAATTTCGACTACGAATCCGAGCTCGTGGTCGTGATGGGCCGGCGCGCGCGCGACGTGAGCGAGGCCGAAGCGCTGTCGTACGTCTTCGGCTACTGCAACGGCAACGACTTCACCGCCCGCGACCTGCAATCGCGCAGCAGCCAGTGGATGATCGGCAAGACCTGCGACGGCTTCGGCGTGCTCGGGCCGTACCTCGTGACGGCCGACCAGTGCGACCCGAACAACATGCCCGTCGTGGGAACGGTGAACGGCCAGGTGCGCCAGAACTCGAACACGAACGACATGGTGTTCAACTGCGCGCAGATCATCAGCTACACCTCGAAGCTGATGACGCTGGAGCCCGGCGACATCATCTACACCGGCACGCCCGAGGGCGTGATCGCGGGCTACCCGAAGGAAAAGCAGGTGTGGCTGAAGCCGGGTGACAAGCTCACGACCACCATCGGCAACCTGGGGACGCTCGGCTTCACGCTCGCCTGACGGCGGCGGGGAAGAGCGGAAACGCGATCTTCACAGCTTGACGAGCTGCTTGCCGAAGTTCTTCCCGGCGAGCAGCTCGATCAGCCCGCGCGGCGCGTTCTCGAGCCCCTCGACGATCGATTCCCTGTAGCGCAGCTTGCCGGCGGCCACGCGCGCGGAGAGGTCCGCGAGCGCCTCGTCGTAGCGCTCCCTCCAGTCGAACACGATCATGCCCTGCATGCGGATGCGGTTCACGAGGATGAAGCGCAGCGCGCGATAAGCGTACGGCTGCGTCGCGTTGTACTCGGAGATCAGCCCGCACACCACCACGCGCGAGAACGGGTTCATCTGCCGCAGCACCGTGTCCAGGATCGCGCCGCCGACGTTCTCGAAGTCCACGTCGATGCCCTTGGGGCACGTGGCCTTCAGGTCTTCCTCCAACCGGCCCGCCTTGTAGTCCACGCACGCGTCGAAACCCAGCTCGCGGACCACGTAGTCGCATTTCTCGCGCCCCCCGGCGATCCCCACCACGCGCATGCCCTTGGCCTTGCCGAGCTGGCCGACGACGCTGCCGACCGCCCCCGAGGCCGCCGATACGACGAGCGTCTCGCCCGCCTTGGGCTTGCCGATCTCGAGCAGGCCGAACCATGCGGTGAGCCCCGGCATGCCCAGGATGCCCAGGTAATACGACGCGGGAACGCGCGAGGCATCGATGATGCGCAGGTCCTTGCCCTTGGCCACGCCATGGCTCTGCCAGCCTAGCGATGCAAGCACGCGGTCGCCGTTGTGGAAGCCCGGATGGCGCGAGTCGACCACCTCGCCCACGGTCTGCCCCACCATGACCTCGCCCACCTCGACGCCCTTCACGTAGGACTTCGCGTCGCTCATGCGCCCGCGCATGTACGGGTCGAGCGAGAGCCATTCGTTGCGCACCAGCACCTCGCCCTCGGCAGGGTGCGGGATGGGCGCTTCCTCGATGCGGAAATTGTCCGGCGTGACGGCGCCCTGGGGGCGGCTCGCGAGCAGGACGCGTTTATTGGTAGCCATGGGCGCCAGTCTAATCCAGCCGGGGAAGTCGATCCGGCGGCCGTGCCGGTGTAAGCTCACTCGCCCGAACCCAGGAGGAGACAAGAATGCGCAAACGCATGTTCTTCTTCGCCGCGCTGCTGGCGGCCTTCTGCGCGCCGGCCGTCGCGCAATCGACCTGGCCCGGCAAGCCGATCCGGTGGATCGTCCCCTACACTCCCGGCGGCATCACGGACTCGGTCACCCGCATCGTCGCGCAGAAGCTGGAGGAGCGCCTCGGGCAGCCGATCGTGGTCGAGAACAAGCCCGGCGCGAACAGCATCGTCGGCGCGGAATTCGTGGCCAAGGCGCCGCCCGACGGCTACACCATCCTCACGGTCATCGCCGCCCATGCCGCGAACGCCACGCTCTACGCCGGCAAGCTGGGCTTCGACCCGGTGAAGAGCTTCGAGCCGATCTCGCTCGCGGCCGTTGCGCCGCTCATCATCACGGTGAACAAGGACTTTCCCGTGAAGGACGTGAAGGAGCTCGTCGCGTACGCGAAGGCGAATCCCAACAAGATCTCCTTCGGCTCGAGCGGCGTGGGCTCCGCCACGCACCTCACGTTCGAGCTGCTCAAGCAGACCGCCGGCATCGAGATGGTCCATGTCCCCTACAAGGGCACCGCGCCGGCGCTGGCCGCGGAGCTTTCGGGCGACCTGCAGGTGCTGGGTGACGTGCCGAGCTCGCTCATGCCGCACGTGCGCGCGGGCAAGATCCGCGCGCTGGCGATGTTTTCCTCCAAGCGCGTGGCCGGCGCGCCCGAGGTGCCGACGATCGTCGAGGCGGGCGGCCCCGCGATCGAGGGCTCGACGTGGGTGATGTTCCTCGCGCCGGCCGGGACCCCGAAAGCGATCGTGGAGCGCCTCTCGAGCGAGACCGCGAAGATCGTGAACGACCCGTCGATGCGCGCGAGATTCGAGCAGCTCGGCATCGAGGCCGCGGGCACCTCGCCGGCGGAAACCGCGAAATACCTGCAGGACGAGATCGACAAGTGGGGCAAGGTGATCCGGGTCGCGGGCGTGAAGCCCGAGCAGTGATCCTCGAAGGGAGGCACGCATGAAAACGCTCTTGAATGCGGTCGTTGCGGCCTGCGTCGCACTGTCCGCCCTGGCCACCGCCGCTGCGGATGCGACGTTTCCCAACCGTCCCATCACGCTCATCTGCCCGTGGCCGGCGGGCGGATCGACGGACACGCACCTGCGCAAGCTCGCCGAGCTGGCGGGCAAGCAGCTGGGCCAGCCGATCATCATCGAGAACAAGCCCGGGTTCGGCGGCATGCTCGGACCGTCGGCCATGGCGAGCTCCGCGAAGCCCGACGGCTACACCATCTCGCAGCTCACCGTGGCGGCCTTCCGCCTGCCCGTCATGCAGAAGGCCGACTGGGATGCGATCCGGGACTTCACTTACATCATCGGCGTGAGCGGCTATACGTTCGGCGTGGTGGTGAAGTCCGATTCGCCGTTCAAGACCTTCGACGAGCTGATCGCCTATGCGCGCGAGCACCCGGGACAGCTCTCGTACGGCTCCACGGGCACGGGCACGTCGCCGCACCTGCTCATGGAGGAAGTCGCGCACAAGGCGGGCGTGAAGCTGCTGCACGTGCCGTTCAAGGGCAACGCCGATTCGACGCAGGCCCTCATGGGCGGCCACGTGATGGCGCAATCGGATGCCACCGGCTGGGGCAAGTTCGTCGACGCGGGGACGTTCCGCCTGCTCGTCACCTTCGGCGAGGAGCGCACGCGCTGGGGCGCGCCCACGGCGAAGGAGCTGGGCTACGACGTGGTCTCGTACTCGCCGTACGGCATCGTGGGCCCTCGCGGCATGGACCCGAAGGTCGTGAAGATCCTCCACGACGCGTTCAAGAAGGCGATCGACGATCCCGAGAACAGGAAGGTGCTGCAGCAGCTCGACCAGGTCTACTGGTACAAGTCGAGCGAGGACTACGCGAAGTGGGCCGCGGAGTCCGCCGTGAGCGAGCGCGCCGTGATCGAGCGCCTCGGCCTGCAGATGAAGCAGTGAGCGTCCGCCAGCTCCTCGACCTCACCGGCCGCGTGGCGCTGGTCACCGGCGGCTCGCGCGGGCTCGGCCTGCAGATCGCCGAGGCGCTGGGCGAGATGGGCGCGCGCGTCGCGCTCACGGCGCGCAAGCCGGACGAGCTCGAGGAGGCGCGCGCCGGCCTCGCGAAGATCGGCGTGGAGGCGCTGCCCATTGCCTGCGACCTCTCCGACGCCGCCGCGATCCCGGGCATGGTGGAGAAGGCGGTCACGGGGCTGGGACCCATCGACATCCTCGTCAACAATGCCGGAACCACCTGGGGCGCCGATACGGCCGACTTCCCGATGGAGCAATGGCAGCGCGTGCTCCAACTCAACCTCACGGCGATGTTCGCGACGACGCAGGAGGTCGGCCGGCGCTGCATGATCCCGCGCCGCCGCGGCAGGATCGTGAACATCGCGTCGATCCTGGGCCTCATCGCGACCAACGACACGTCGCGCCCCGGCACGATCGCCTACAGCGCCAGCAAGGGCGGGGTGATCAGCTTCACCCGCGCGCTCGCCGCCGAATGGGCGCGGCACGACATCAACGTGAACGCGATCGCGCCGGGCTTCTTCCCGACGAAGATGACGCGCGGGCTGCTGAAGCTCATCGGCGACCGCGCCGCGAGCAAGGCACCGCTCAACCGCGTCGGCGGGCCGGAGGATCTCAAGGGCGTGGCGCTGCTCCTCGCCTCGGACGCGGGCGCGTTCATCACCGGCCAGGTGATCGCCGTCGACGGAGGCGCCACGGCGATCTAGCGGGCCATGGAAATCGGCAAGGCCCTCGGGCGACACATTCCCTTCGCGAGCCTCCTCGGCGTGCGCCTGGTCGAGCACGGCGACGGCCGCGCGGTCATCGAGGTCGACCTCGCCCCCGAGCTGCACAACAGCTTCGGCTCCGCGCACGGCGGCGTCATCATGACGCTTCTCGACATCGCGATGGCGGTCGCGGCGCGCACGACCGATCCGAAGGCGGTCGGCGCCATCACGGTCGAGATGAAGGCGAGCTTCATCGGCACGTGCACGGGGCGCCTCATCGCGGAAGGCCGCTGCCTTCACACGGGCAAGTCGGTGTCGTTCTGCGAGGGGGAAGCGCGCGACGCCGACGGACGCCTCGTCGCGCGCGCGAGCGGCACGTTCATGGTGCGGCGCGCGACCGGCGGGCAGGACGACACGCTGCCGCAGAAGCCATGATCGATTACTCGGCCTACCAGGGCACGCGGCCCGTGGCCGAGGCGCATCGCTTCGACGTCGCGGCGCTCGAGCGGTGGATGCGCGCCCACGTCGAGGGATTCGCCGGGCCGATGCGCGTGGAGCAATTCCGCGGCGGGCAGTCGAATCCCACCTTCCGGCTCACGGCGGCCGACGGCCGGTCGTACGTGATGCGGCGCAAGCCCCCCGGGAAACTCCTGCCCTCGGCGCACGCCGTGGACCGCGAATACCGCGTCGTCACCGCGCTCGCCGCCACCGGCTTTCCGGTGGCGCGCACGCACGCGCTTTGCACGGACGAGAGCGTCATCGGCACGATGTTCTACGTGATGGATTTCGTCGATGGCCGCGTGCTCTGGGATCCGCAGCTTCCCGCGATGGCGCCTCCCGAACGGGCCGCGATCTGCGACGCGATGAACGCGGTGCTCGCACGCCTGCACGGCATCGATTACGCGGCCATCGGGCTCGCCGATTACGGCAGGCCGGGCAACTATTTCCAGCGCCAGATCGACCGCTGGAGCCGCCAGTACAAGGCTTCCGAGACCGAGCCCATCGAGGCGATGGACCGGCTCATCGAGTGGCTGCCGCGCAACGTGCCGCAGGACGACGCGACGGCGATCGTGCACGGCGACTACCGCATCGACAACATGATCTTCCATGCGACCGAGCCGCGGGTGCTCGCGGTGGTCGACTGGGAGCTGTCCACGCTCGGCCATCCGCTCGCCGACCTGTCGTACCACGTCATGGCGTGGCGATTGTCGTCGGCGGAGTATCGCGGCCTGCGCGGCTGCGACCTCGCGGCGCTCGGCATCCCGGGCGAGGACGAATACGTCGCGCGCTATCTCGCGCGAACCGGCCTGCGGCGCCCCGGCGAGCGCGACTGGGCGTTCTGCATGGCCTACAACATGTTCCGCGCGGCGGCGATCTTCCAGGGCGTCATGGCGCGCGCCGTCGCGGGCAACGCCGCGAGCGCGCAGGCGGTGGAGACGGGAAAGCGCGCGCGGCCCATGGCCGAGGCGGGATGGCGGCAGGTGGAGGCATTGCAAGGGAGATGACGATGGATTTCGGGCACTCGCCGAAAGTGAAGGAGCTGCAGCAGCGCCTCACGGCGTTCATGGACGAGCACGTGTATCCCAACGAGGCGCGTTTCCACGAGGAAGTCGCGGAAGGCGACCGCTGGAAGCCCACGCGCATCGTCGAGGATCTCAAGGACAAGGCGAAGGCCGCCGGCCTGTGGAACCTCTTCCTGCCGCAATCGGGACGCGGCGCGGGCCTCACCAACATGGAGTACGCGCCTCTGTGCGAGGTCATGGGCCGCGTGCCGTGGGCGCCGGAGGTATTCAATTGCTCGGCGCCCGACACGGGCAACATGGAGACGCTCGAGCGTTACGGCTCGCCGCAGCAGAAGAAGCAGTGGCTCGAGCCGCTGCTCGCCGGGGAAATCCGCTCGGGCTTCGCGATGACCGAGCCCGCGGTCGCGTCTTCCGACGCGACGAACATCCAGGCGTCCATCGTGCGCGACGGCGACGAGTACGTCGTCAACGGCCGCAAGTGGTGGACTTCGGGCGCCGGCGATCCGCGCTGCAAGGTGTTCATCTTCATGGGCAAGAACGACCCGTCCGCGGAGAAGCACCGCCAGCAGTCGATGATCCTCATCCCCCGCGACGCGCCGGGCGTGAAGCCGTTGCGACACCTGCCCGTGTTCGGCTACGACGACGCGCCGCACGGGCACATGGAGATCGACTTCGAGAACGTGCGCGTGCCGGCGTCCGGCATGCTGCTCGGCGAGGGCCGCGGCTTCGAGATCGCGCAGGGACGGCTCGGGCCGGGGCGCATCCACCATTGCATGCGCCTCATCGGCGTGGCCGAGCGCGCGCTCGAGCGCATCTGCCGCCGCACGAAGTCGCGCACAGCGTTCGGCCGCCCGATCGCCGAGCACGGCGTGACCACCGAACGCATCGCGCTCGCGCGTATCATGATCGACGAGGCGCGCCTGCTCACGCTTCGCGCGGCGTGGATGATGGACACCGTCGGCAACAAGGCGGCGCGCGCGGAGATCGCGATGATCAAGGTCGCCGCCCCGCGCATGGCCTGCCAGGTGCTCGACTGGGCCATCCAGGCGCACGGCGCCGCCGGCATCTGCGACGACTTCGGCCTCGCCCACGCGTACGCGAGCGCGCGCACGCTGCGGCTGGCCGACGGGCCGGATGAAGTGCACCTGCACCAGATCGGCCGCCTCGAGCTCGCGAAGCATTCCACGGCATGAGCGTGGAGAGGCTCGCCGCCGCGTTCGGCGACTTCCCGCAGCTGGTGCGCGACCACGCGCGGGCGCAACCCTCGCGTCCCGCGTTGATCCAGGACGATCGCGTGCTCGACTTCGCCGCGCTCGATGCCGCGATGGACCGCGTCGCGGCCGTGATGCAGCGCCAGGGCGTGGGGCCGTGCGACGCCGTCGCGCTCTGCGGAGCGGCCTCGATCGAATACCTGGTGGTCTTCCTCGCGGCGCTGCGCGCAGGCGCCGCGGCGGCGCTCGTGTCGCCCGCCCTGCCGGCAGCCGCGATCGCGCGCATGGTGGACGATTCCGGCGCGCGCATGGCCTTCCTCGATGGCGGTGCAAGCCGTGCGCTGGGCGACGCACACGCCCGCGTCGGCGCGGAGGTCATCGCGCTGGAGCAGGCCTGCGCGCTCGGCACGGCAGGAGCGAAGCCCGCGCGCGTCGAGCCGCAGCCCGACTGGCCGTTCAACATCATCTACTCGTCGGGCACCACCGGGGAGCCCAAGGGCATCGTGCAGCCGCACTCGATGCGCTGGGTGCACATGCAGCGCGGCCCGGCGTACGGGTACGACGCGCGGTCGGTCACGCTGATCTCCACGCCGCTCTATTCGAACACGACGCTCGTCTCGGTGTTTCCGACGCTCGCGATGGGCGGCGCGGTGCTGCTGATGCCGAAGTTCGAGGCGGGCGAATACCTCGCCCTCGCGGAGCGCCGCCGCGCCTCGCACGCCATGCTCGTGCCGGTGCAGTACCAGCGCATCATGGCGCGCGCGGATTTCGGCCGCTACGACCTCGGCAGCTTCCGCGGCAAGTTCTCGACCAGCGCGCCGTTCGCCGCCGCGCTCAAGTCCGACGTGCTCGACCGCTGGCCCGGCGCGCTGTTCGAGTTCTACGGCCTCACCGAAGGCGGCGGCACGTGCGTGCTGGCGGCGCACCTGCATCGCGACAAGCTGCACACCGTGGGGCAGCCGGCGCCGGGGCACGACATCCGCCTCATCGACGACGCGGGCCGCGAGGTGCCGAGCGGCGGCACGGGTGAGGTCGTCGGGCGCTCGCGCGCGATGATGACCGGATACCACGGCCGCCCGGACCTCACCGCGCAGGCCGAGTGGCGCGACGCCTCGGGCCAGCGCTTCATCCGCACCGGCGACGTCGGCCGCTTCGACGAGGACGGCTTCCTCGTGCTCGTGGACCGCAAGAAGGACCTCATCATCTCCGGCGGCTTCAACGTCTATCCGGCGGACCTCGAGGCGGTGCTGCGGCAGCACCCGGCCGTCGCCGAGAGCGCCGTCGTGGGCGTCCCCTCGGCGCAGTGGGGCGAGACGCCCGTCGCTTTCGTGGTCGCGCGCCGCGGCGAGACCTGCGAGGCCGCGGAGGTGCTCGCGTGGACGAATGCGCGCGTGGGCAAGGTGCAGCGGCTGGCCGACGTGCGGGTGATCGCGGAGATGCCGCGCAGCGCCATCGGCAAGGTGCTCAAGCGCGAGCTGCGCGAATCGTACCGGCCGCGCTGACGCTCAGAAGTCCAGTCCCAGCCACTGGCGCACCTGCTCGTGCAGGTCGCCCTCGAAGTCCTCGCGCGCCCCCGCGGCCGTGATGCGCCCGAGGCTCAGCACGTGGATGCGGTCGGACATCTTCACGACGCGCCGCACGTTGTGGTCGATGAGCAGGATGCCCATGCCGGATCGCGCGAACTTCTCGATCCACGTGAAGACTTCCTCCGCCAGCACCGGCGCGAGGCCGATGCTCGGCTCGTCGATGAGGCACATGCGCGGGCGCTGCAGCCACGCCTTCGCGAACTCGAGCTGCTTCTGCTGCCCGCCGGAGAGGTCGCCCGCCTGCGCGCGGCGCTTCTCGCGCAGCGCCGGGAAGATGCCGAGCGCCTCCTCGTAGCGCTCCTTCATCGACGCGCCGAACGTCCGCGGCCGACCCTGCAACGGCAGCAGCAGGTTCTCCTCGACGGAGAGGTACGGGAAGAGGCTCGACTCCTGCGGGATGCAGCAGATGCCCAGGTCGATGAGCCTGTGCGGGGCGATGCCGGAGATGGATTCGCCGGCGAAGCGGATGCTGCCGGACTTCGGCGCGAGAAAGCCGCAGATCGTCTTCACCACGGTGGACTTGCCGGCACCGTTCAGCCCGATGAGGCCGCTCACCTCGCCCGCGGTGACCGCGAGCGACACGTCGCGCAGCACGTCGATATCCTGCGCGTAGCCCGCCGTCACGCGGTCGAGCTCCAGCAGCACCTCAGGCATGGTGGGTGCTTCCGAGATAGGCCTCGATCACCGCGGTGTCCTGCAGCACCTCGCGGGTCGTCCCGATGGCGATGAGGCGTCCCGCGTTCATGCAGGCCGCGCGATGGCACAGGTCGACGACGATCGGCATGTCGTGGCTCACGAGCAGGAACGTGTGGCCCTGCGCGTTGCGGCGGCGGATGAACTTCGCCATCGTCTCGCGCATGACCGGGTGCACGGCCGCGAACGGCTCGTCGAGAAGCGCCATGCGCGGCGGATCGATGAAGCACATGCCGAACTCGAGGAGCTTGCGCTGCCCGCCGGAAAGCTGGCCCGCGTCGAGGTAGGCGACGGGCGCGAGCGTGAGCTCTTCGAGCAGCTGCCCGGCACGCCGGCCGGCCTCGGCCTCCGTGAGGCCGCGCGCGAGCCCGGCGGTGAGCAGGTTGTCGAACGCGCACACGCGGGTGAACACGCGCGTCATCTGGAACATGCGCAGCAGGCCGCGCCGCGCGAGCTGCGTCGGGGCGAGGCCCTGCATCGGCTCGCCGTCCAGCCACATGCGGCCCGCGTCCGGCCGCAGGAAGCCCGACATCATGTTGAGCGCCGTGGTCTTGCCCGAGCCGTTGGGCCCGATGAGCCCGAGGATCTCGCCCGATTCGACCGTGAACGAGAGGTCCTCGACCGCCGCCACGCCGCCGAAATGCTTCGTGAGGCCCTCGGTGCGCAGCAGGCTCACGGGGCGGCTTTCCTGCCCGCGAGGAAGCCCATGCGCGGCGACACCAGCCCCCACAGCCCGGTGCGGAAGAATCGCGCGAACACGATCACGAGCGCGGCGAACACGATCATCTGCACGTTGCCGAACTCGCGCATCCATTCGCTCGCCAGGTAGACCAGCAGCGCTCCGAGCAGCGGCCCGGTGAGCGTGCCCATGCCGCCGATGACGACCATCGCGATGACGAGGCCCGTCTGCAGCAGCAGGCCGAGCTCGGGGCTCACGAGCTGGCTGAACGTCCCGTAGAGCGAGCCTGCCAGCCCGCAGATGGAGCACGACAGCGCGAAGGCGAGCGTCTTGTAGCGCACGACGTTGATGCCGCGGCTCTCCGCGCCGGTCTCGTCGTCGCGGATCGCGAGCCAGAAGCGCCCCGGCCGGCCCCGCATGAGCACGAAGAGCAGCACGAGCACCGCGGCGAGCACGCCCAGGAAGACGTAGTAGTAGCCCACGCGGCTTTCCATGAGCCCGGCCACGTTGAGCCCCTGGTCGCCGCGCGTGAATTCGTGCGAGTTGCCGATGACCACGCGCGCGATCTCGGCGAAGGAGAGCGTGGTCAACGCGAGGTAGGGGCCCTTGAGCCGCAGCACGACGCGCCCCAGCAGCCATCCCATGATCGCCGTGCCCACGATGGCGGCCGGAATGCCGATCGCGAGCGGGGCCTTGAGGTGATAGTCCAGCAACGCCGTGGCGTACGCGCCGAGCATCGCGAAGGCCGCCGGAGCGAGCGAAAACTGCCCGGCGAAGCCGGCGAGCAGGTTCCAGCCGAGCGCGAGCATCGCGAAATACATGCTCACGATGAGGATGCCGAGCGTGTACGGCGACGTGACCGCGAGCGGCAGGAGCGCCATCACGGCGAGGATGGCGAGCGAGGCGCGGAAATCGGCGCCGAGGCGCCGGCTCCAGAGGTTGCGCTCGCCGCTCACAGCTCGCGCCCCTTCTCGCCCACGAGCCCCTGCGGGCGGAAGAGCAGCACGAGGATGAGGATCAGCAGCCCGAAAGCGTCGCGATAGTCGTACGACACGTACACCGCGAAGAACGACTCGAGCACGCCGAGCAGCAACGAGGCGATCATGGCGCCCCACACCGATCCCATGCCGCCCAGCACCACGATCACGTACGACTTGATCGCGGGAAAAGCGCCGACGTCGGGCGACGGGTTGATGAGCGGCGCGAGCAGCGCGCCGGAGAGCGCCGCGAGCAAACCCGAGATGGAGAAGATGAGGCTCGTGGTGCGCGTCGCGTCGATGCCCGCGAGGGAGGCGCCGAGGCGGTTCTGCGCCACGGCCTGGATCTGCCGTCCCCAGAGCGAGCGCTTGATGAAGAGAGCGAGGCCGACCAGCAACGCGAACGACACGCCCGCGGCGATGAGCTTCTGGCCGTTCAGCATCACGGGGCCGAGCGCGAAGCGCGAGGTGTCGATCAGCGTGGGGCCGCGGTACGGATACGGCCCGACCACCTTGTCGACGAGGTTGATGAGCAGCAGCGACAGGCCGAAGGTCACGACGACGGCGTACTCGTCCTTGAGGATGCTCCAGCTCGCGTAGCCCGCGTAGAGCGGCCGCATCAGCGCGCGCTCCACGCCCCAGCCGAGGACGGCGCCGGCGACGGCCGCGAGCGGCAGTGCGAGCCACGGCGAGATGCCGAGCTTGAGGGCGACGAGGACGTAGGTGTACGCGCCCACCATGTAGAACTCGCCGTGGGCGAAGTTCACGATCTTCAGCACGCCGAAGATCATGGCGAGCCCCACGGCCATCAACGCGTAGAAGAGCCCGAAGATGAGGCCGTTGATGAAGAGGTCGAGCGCGAGCATCTAGCGGTCGGCCTGCCTCCAGGGCGAAGCGCGCTCGAGCCGCTGCGCGAACGCGAGCGCCTGCCAGTCCTCGCCGCGGCGCGCGACCACCTGGATGCAGATCGGAACGCCGTCCTTCGAGCGCGTCCAGGGAATCGATACCGCCGGCAATCCCGAAAGGTTGAACGGCAGCGTGAGGTGCGTCACGGCGGTGTGCAGCGCGAAGGGGGCATCGCCGATGCTGACGCTGGAGGCGCCCACGCGCGGGGCCGGCGCGCGCAACGTCGCGCAGACGAGAACGTCGGCGCGGTCGAATGCGGCGTCGATGCGGTCCACGAGATCACGACGCATGCGCTGCGCCTTCACGTACCACAGGCCCGGCAGGAAATGGCCGATCTCCAGGCGCACGCGCACGTCCTCGCCGTAGTCGGGCCCGCGCTGCGGAAGGCGGTCGGCGTGGACCGCCGCCGCCTCCGGGCAGATCGTGTTGAACTGGATCGCCGGCGCGAGCTCCATGCCTTCGATCGTGTGCTCGGTGCACGCGGCGCCGTCCGCCGCGGCCGCCTGCATGGCCTCGTCGACGGCACGCCTCACCTCGGGATCGAGCGGCTGGTCGAAGTAGCCGCGCAGGCGCGCAGCCTTGCGTCCCGCGAGCCCGTCCGTCATCCAGGCCGGCTCCTCGCGCATGTCGAGCATGGCGGCGAACATGCGCGCGCACGCCTCGACGCTGCGTCCCATGGGGCCGACGTGATCCAGCGTGGGCGCCAGGTCGAGCACGCCCTCGCGCGGGACGGCGTCGTAGCTCGGCTTGAAGCCGACGATGCCGCAGCAGGCGGCCGGGATGCGCACCGAGCCCGCGGTGCACGTGCCCACCGCGAGCGGGACGATGCCCGCTGCGACCGCGGCCGCCGAGCCGCCGCTGGAGCCGCCGGGAATCCGATCCGGCGCCGCCGGATTCACCACGCGGCCGAAATGCGGGTTGTCGCTGGTGATGCCGTAGGCGAACTCGTGCAGGTTCGCGAGCCCCACGATCACCGCGCCCGCGCGCCGCAGCCGCGCGACCACCTCGGCGTCGCGCGCCTGCGTTTCCCGGCCGATGGCGCGCCCGCCGCCGCTGAGCGGCGCGCCGGCCACGCGCATGAGGTCCTTCACGGCAACCGGCACTCCGGAGAGCAATCCCCCGCCCGGGGGCATGGCCGGGACCGGGGGCGCCACCCACGTGAAGGCGTTCAGGTCACCGCGCCGCGCGGCCTCGCGCCGCGCCTGCTCCGCGTCGCGTGGCAGCTCCTCGCTCGAGGCGCGCACGCCGCGCGCGGCGCCCGGCGTCGTGCGCCACGCGCGGTACGCGCCGCATTCCGGCACGCGCGCCGCGCGGAACGCCTCGAGCTCGGGCCGATTGACCTCGAGGCGCGCGATCCAGCGGTCCGCGCGCTCGCCATGGCCGTACCCGAGCCAATCGGCATAGCCGACCAGCGCATCCCGGAGGTTCGGCAAGGCCTTACTTCGGCTTCTGCAGCTTGTTCACGTCGAGCGGCTGGCCGGGTCCCTGGATCAGGTTCGACTCCGAGACCTTCTGGTTCACCGCCGTGAGCTGGTAGTTCACGTACGGGATGTCCACCCACTGCTGGAAGGTGTAGCCGGGCTTGTCGCTGAACTGGAAGGTGCCGCGCACGCCCGTGAACTTCATCGTCCTGAGCGCCGCCTCGATCTTCTTCGGGTCGGTGCTCTTCGCCTGCTTGATCGCGTCGACGATGAGCAGCAGCGAATCGGCGGCCTGGAAGATGAGGCGGTTGGGCTCGCCCTTCGTGCGCTTCACGTACTCGGCGGCGACCTGCTTGCCGAGCTCCGGCTGCGGCATCTTCGGGTGGTAGAGGCCGAAGGAGATCATGTACTTGCCCGCGTCCTTCACGTTCTGCCAGAAGTCCGGGTAGTCGGCGATGCCGGCGCCGTCGTAGCTCCACGTCTTCGCGCTGGGCGCCACGCCCTGCTCGTAGAGCTGGTTCATGAGGATGTACGCGGCCGGCGGCAGCATCACGTTGATCACCATGTCCGGCGGGTTCGCGCGCAACGCGAGCACCGCGGGGGTGAAATCCTTGCCCGCGCGATCGAGCGTCTCGAACTTGTAGCTCGTGCCGGGCGCCTTCTCCTTGATGAACTCGGCCAGCAGCTTCGCCTGCCCGATGCCGTAGTCCGTGTTCTCCGCGAAGGCGATCACGTTCTTCACCTTCATGGCGGCGATCGTCTCGGCCATCGCCATGGACACGCGCGTGTTGTAGTTGCCCGGGTTGAAGACTTCCGCATACCCCTTCTTGCGGATGTCGTCGGACCAGCAGTTGGTGTTGATGTACGGGACGCCGTAGCGATGCGCCACCTCGATCTCGGCGAGGCACACCGAGCTCTGGTGGCCGCCGGTGATCGCGACGACCTTGTCCTTGCTGATCAGCTTCTCGGAAGCCGCGCGGCCCTTCTCGGGAATGCCCTGGTTGTCCTCGTAGATGAGCTGGATCGGCCGGCCCAGCACGCCGCCCTGCTTGTTGACGATGTCCTTGACGATCTCGAGCCCGTCCTTGACCTGCGTGCCCTGCACGACGGAACCGGGCGGGGACTGGGCGATGCTCACACCGACGGCGATGGGGTCTGCTGCGAAGGCCGCCGGAGCCAGGGCGGCCGCGGCCAGGAGCGCGAGACGGCGCATGCGAAAACCTCCTCTTGTGGATGGGACTTGCGCTGGTTTTCCCGGACTATATCGCCTCTGTGACAACTGTAGGAAATTCCCGGAAAATCAATGGGGAAACGTCCCAAACCCCGGTATAATGCCCATTCAGGCGGTCGCGGCGTTTCATCCGGTTGGCGCCCCCGCCCATTCGCGGCTCAGTTTCGACCCCCGAATCCCATAGAGAAAATTTCATCTGCCTGAACCGGTTTCGAAGGCTCGTCCTTCGCGGGCCGATTCCCGTTCAGGAGACTGATATCAGCACGTCTTTCGAAAGCCTCGGGCTATTGCCCGAGCTGCTTCGTGCCGTCACGGAGCAAGGCTACACGGTACCCACCCCCATCCAGGCGCAAGCCATCCCCGTCGTCCTCTCGGGACGCGACCTGCTCGCCGCCGCCCAGACCGGCACCGGCAAGACCGCAGGCTTCGTGCTGCCGCTGCTGCAGCGCCTGGCACCCACGGCGACCAAGAGCTTCTCGCCCGCCCTGCACCCGGTGCGCTGCCTCATCCTCACGCCCACCCGCGAGCTGGCGATCCAGGTCCACGAGAGCGTCACCCAGTACGGCAAGCACGTCCCGCTGCGCTCGTTCTGCGTGTACGGCGGCGTGAACATCAACCCGCAGATCGAGGCGCTCAGGACCGGCGTCGAGATCCTCGTCGCCACGCCGGGCCGCCTGCTCGACCTGCTGCAGCAGAAGGCGCTCACCCTGGGCAAGGTGCAGGTCCTCGTCCTGGACGAGGCCGACCGCATGCTCGACATGGGCTTCATTCCCGACATCAAGCGCATCATCGCGCTGCTGCCGAAGTCGCCCATGCGCCAGACGCTCCTCTTCTCGGCCACGTTCTCCGAGGAGATCCGCAAGCTCTCGGCGCAGTTCCTCAACGATCCGGCGACGGTCGAGGTGGCGCGCCGCAACACCCCCGCCGAGCTCGTCACGCAGTACGTGCACTTCGTCGATGCGAACCGCAAGCGCGAGATGCTCTCGCACCTCGTGCGCAAGAACGAGTGGGCGCAGGTCCTGGTCTTCTGCAAGACGAAGCATGGCGCCAACCGCCTCGCCTCGCAGCTGCAGCGCGACCACATCAACGCCGACGCGATCCACGGGAACAAGAGCCAGAACGCGCGTGTTCGTGCACTGGAGGACTTCAAGGCCGGCAAGGTGCGCGTCCTGGTCGCCACGGACATCGCCGCACGCGGCCTGGACATCGAGGAGCTGCCGCACGTGGTGAACTTCGACCTGCCGCACGTCCCGGAAGATTACGTGCACCGCATCGGCCGCACGGGCCGCGCCGGCTCCACCGGCGAGGCGATCACCCTCGTCTCGGCTGAGGACCGTTCGCTGCTGGCGCCCATCGAGCGCCTCATCAACCGCAAGATCGAGGTGCGCTACGTCGAGGGCTTCGAGGGCGAGCGCGCGGGACAGCCGCGTCGCACCGAGGCCGAGCACGCCCCCGCCAGGGCCGAGCGCGCTCCCGCCAAGGCCGAGCGCGCCCCCGCCAGGGCCCCGAAGGCGGAAAAGCCCGCCTCGAAGCCGCGCGCCGAGCCGCGCCCGCCGCGCGAGAAGCGCGAGAAGCGCGACGACCACGCGCCGCGTTACGCGAGCTCCCCGGCGGCACGCACCTCGGGCAACTCCGCGGGCATGGATTTCGACAAGCCCTACGAGCCGTCGCCCGCCGCGCTCGCGCGCACGACGGAGCCCGAAGCGGAGCCTGCGGGCAAACGCAACACGCAGATCCCGGCGCTCTTCCGCCGCCGCGCCGCGTGAGGGGGCCCGCTACCGATGCGTGACGCCGTACCGCAGACCATCAACCTCAAGGATTACGCGCCGCCGGCGTTCCTGATCTCGAACGTCGGGCTCGACGTGGACATCGTGGAGGGCTGCGCGACGATCCATGCCACGCTCAGGATCTCGCGCAACCCGGCGCGCGAGGGCGGCTTGCCGCTGGTGCTCGACGGCGAGGATCTCGAGCTCGTGTCCGTCCATGTCGATGGCCGGGCGCTCGGCCCCGGGCAGTACCGCGTGGACGAGATGCACCTGGAGATTCCCGCGATCCCGGACAGCTGCACGCTGGAGACGGTCGTGCGCTTCGACCCGTGGAAGAACACGAAGCTCGAGGGCCTGTACGCCACCGCCTCGGGGCTCGTGACGCAATGCGAGGCGCAGGGCTTCCGCCACATCACCTACTTCATCGACCGGCCGGACGTGATGGCGCGCTACGCGGTCACGCTGTGCGCGGACCGCAAGCGCTTCCCGCACCTGCTCGCCAACGGCAACCTGGTCGACAGCGGCGGCGGAGAGCCGCAGGACTGGTTCGCGAAGAGCGCCGTGCAAGGGCGTCACTGGGCGCGCTGGGAAGACCCGTTCCCGAAGCCCTGCTACCTCTTCGCGATGGTGGCGGCCGATCTCGACCTGCTCGAGGACCACTTCGTCACCCGCTCGGGCAAGCGGGCCCTGCTGCAGATCTACGTCGAGCGCGGCAAGCTCGACCAGGCCGGCTTCGCGATGCACGCGCTCAAGAGCTGCATGCGCTGGGACGAGCAGACGTTCGGCCTCGAGCTGGACCTCGAGCGCTTCATGATCGTCGCCGTGCCGGACTTCAACGCCGGCGCCATGGAGAACAAGGGGCTCAACATCTTCAACACGAAGTACATCCTCGCGCGAGCCGACACGGCCACCGACGCGGACTACTTCGGCGTCGACAAGGTGGTGGCCCACGAATACTTCCATAACTGGACCGGCAACCGCGTCACGTGCCGCGACTGGTTCCAGCTCTCCCTCAAGGAAGGCCTCACGGTCTACCGCGACCAGCAGTACAGCGCGGACCAGTATTCGCGGCCCGTGGTGCGCATCCAGGAAGTGCGCTCGCTGCGCGAGCGGCAGTTCCCCGAGGATGCCGGTCCCATGGCGCATCCCGTGCGGCCGGACTCCTACGTCGAGGTGAACAACTTCTACACCGCGACGGTGTACGACAAGGGAGCCGAAGTAGTGGGCATGTACGCGACCCTCCTCGGGCGCGAAGGCTTCCGCCGCGGCATGGACCTCTACTTCCGCAGGCACGACGGACAGGCGGTCACCTGCGACGACTTCCGCGCCGCCATGGCGGAGGCCAACGGCGTGGACCTCTCGCAATTCGAGCGCTGGTACTCGCAGGCCGGCACGCCCGTGGTCGAATGCCGCGGCGAGTTCGACGCGAACGTCGGCAGGTACACGCTCGACCTCGCGCAAAGCTGCCCGCCCACGGCGGCACAGCCGCACAAGGATCCGTTCGTGATTCCGTTCGCGGTGGGACTCGTCGGCGCCGACGGCCGCGACCTGCCGCTGCACGTCGACGGGGCCGTCTTCGGCACGCCGCGCGACGGGACGGCGGTGCTCGCGCTCACGCAGGAGCGCCAGCGTTTCGTGTTCAAGGAAATCGCGGAGCGGCCGGTGCCGTCCCTGCTGCGCAGCTTCTCCGCGCCGGTGAACGTCCGTTTCGAGTATTCGGATGCGGACCTCACGCACCTCATGGCGCACGACGCCGATGCGTTCAACCGCTGGGAAGCCGGGCAGCAGCTCGCCACGCGCATCCTGCTGGCCGGTGCCGCGGCGATCGCGGCGGGCCGCGCGATGCTGGTGCCGGAGGACTTCGTGCGGGCCATCGCGCGCACGCTCGCGGACGCCTCGCGCGATCCCGCGTTCACGGCGGAATGCCTGCAACTGCCGGCCGAGAGCTACATCGCGGAGCTGATGGACGTCGCCGACCCGGCGGCGGTCCACCGCGCCCGCCTGGGGCTCGTGCGGCATGTGGCCACGCGCCTTCGCCGCGAGCTCGAGGACGCGATCGACACCTTCGCCGTGCCCGGTCCCTACTCGCCCGATGCGGCATCGTCCGGCCGGCGCGCCGTGCGCAACGCCGCCCTCACCTACGTCTGCACCATCGACGACGAGGCGGCTCGCTCGCTCGCCTTCGAGCAGTTCGAGCGTGCCGAGAACATGACCGATTCCATGGCCGCGCTGTCCTGCCTCGCCAACAGCGAGGGACCGCAACGCGACGAGGCGCTCGCGCGCTTCGAGCGGCGCTGGAAGGACGAGGCGCTCGTCATGGACAAGTGGTTCCGCGTGCAGGCGATCTCGCGCGCGGCGGATACGCCGGCCCGCGTCCGCGAGCTCGAGAAGCATCCCGGCTTCGACCTGCGCAACCCGAACCGCGCCCGATCGCTGCTCCACGCGTTCGCGCAGGAGAACCCGCTCCACTTCCATGCCGAGGATGGCAGCGGCTATCGCTGGATCGCCGAGCAGGTGGTGGCGCTCGACCGCCTGAACCCGCAGGTCGCCTCGCGCCTCGCGCGCGCCTTCGACCGCTGGCGCAAGTACGACGAGATCCGCCAGGCCTACGCGCGCGCGGCGCTGGAGTTCATCCGCGGCTCCCAGGGGCTCTCGAGCAACGTGGGCGAAGTGGTGTCCCGGGCGCTGGCATAGCGCGCCGCCGCGACCAATGAAAAAGGGCCGCCCCGAGGGGCGGCCCTTTTCACGTGCGAAGCCTGCGATCAGTTCTTCTTGATCGTCTCGAGCATCTTGAAGACGCCCTTCGGCGCGCCATGGAAGAGCCGCTTGAATGCCTTGGGCAGGCAGCGGCGCTCCAGCGTGTTGCGACGGACGCGTTTGCGTTCAGCCATGGAAACCTCCGGATTTCGAACCGGCCATTATACCGGAGAGGCGCTCACTTGTTGAGCGGCCGGACCCGGCCGTCGGCGATCCGCGCGCCGACGCGCGTCCCGTCGGATTGCACCAGGTAGCCCGTGGCACTGGACAGGCCATCTTCGAAAACGCCCTCGAACCGCGTGCCGTCGAGGAACCGGAAGACGCCCTTGCCCTGGGGCCGGCCGTCCCGCAGCTGGCCCAGGTACTCGAGTCCGGAAGCGTAGTCGTATTTCCCTTGCCCGCTCAGCGCGCCGTGGACCATGTCGCCCTGGTAGCGGTCGCCGTTCGCGAAGAAATAGGTGCCGATGCCATGGGCCTTGCCATCCACGAAGGAGCCTTCGATGCGGTCGCCGTTGCGCGAGTAATACCGGCCCCGGCCCTGGATCACGCCGCCCTTCATCTCGCCCTCGTAGCGGTCGCCGCTCGAGAACCTGTACACGCCCACGCCATCGAGCTTGCCCTCGGCGAAGGGGCCTTCGAAGGTGTCGCCGTTGCGCGCGACGTAGACGCCGCGGCCCGAGATGACGCCCTGCCTCACCTCGCCCTCGTAGGTGTCGCCGTTGGCGAACTTGTACGCGCCGCGGCCGTCCGGCCGGTCGGCCGCGAACGTGCCCTCGTAGCGGTCGCCGTTCTCCCACGTGTACACGCCCCGGCCCTGCTTGACCCCGTCTTTCCATTCGCCTTCGTACGTGAAGCTCCTGGAGACGTACTCGCCCTTGCCGTGCGGCTTCCTGCCGCGCACGCCGCCGCGGTAGATCGCGCCATCCGTGAACGTGAGCTCGCGCACGCCGGGCGCGGTTTCCTGGCCCCCCACTTCGCCGGTGCCCGCGGCGTGGGCCGCGAAGGTGCACACCAGCAACACCAGGATGTGTGCCTTGCCCGCGATCCTCATGCGCCCGCTTCTTGCCGCACGGGCGCGGATGCGGGCCGCGTGCGGATGCCCCAGACGTTCACGGGACTGTGCCCTTTCAACTTGTGGCTGCCGAGGGGCTCGAAATGGAACCGGTCGCCGATACGGCTCACCACGCTCTCCGTGATCAGGATCTTGCGTCCGAGCTCCTTGGTGAGCCCTTCGACGCGGGCGGCTACGTTGACCGCATCGCCGATCGCCGAGTAGTTGTGGCGCTCCGACGACCCGATGTTGCCCACGGTCGCCGTGCCATAGTTGATGCCGATGCCGATCACCAGCGTCGGCAGGCCTTCGCGCTCGAACTCGCTGTTGAGCTGGTCGAGCTCGCTCATCATCGCGAGGGCGCATTGCACCGCCTGGCCGCAGGGATCCTCGAGCTTCCGGGGCGCCCCGAACAGGACCATCATGCCGTCGCCGATGAACTTGTCGACGGTGCCGTCGAAACGATGCACGGCGTTCACGAGCCGGTCGAAGAGCCGCTGCAGCACCGTCGTGACGATGTGCGGCGGCATATTCTCGGAGAGCGTCGTGAAATCGCGGACGTCGCTGAAGAGCACGCAGATGTCGGCGAGCTCGGCACTCACGCCGTGCACGAGCTCGCCGGCGAGCATCTCGCGCATCACCGCCGGGCTCACCTGGCCGGCGAAGGAGCTCTGCAGCCTCATGCGCTCGACCGTC
Organism: Usitatibacter sp.; assembly: GCA_035719385.1. GTDB lineage: Bacteria > Pseudomonadota > Gammaproteobacteria > Burkholderiales > Usitatibacteraceae > Usitatibacter. The sequence continues at coordinate 4,569 of DASTGG010000136.1, read as the reverse complement.
GCCTCGATCGCATCGAAGACGCCGCGCGCGATGAGCGCGATCCAGAATGCCAGGATGATCGCGCCGATCGGAAGGGCGAGCTGCCAGTGGACGATGCCCCAGAGCCCGAGTGCGGCGAGCGCCGCCGGCACGGCGACGGCGCCCAACAGGACGAAGCCCGGGCGAGCGGCCAGGAAGACGACCAGCCCGGCAAGGCCACACAGGAGCCACCGGATCGAATCGCCGACGGGGTGCAGCATGCCGGGGCCGAGGTGGCTTCGCAGCACTTGCAGGTGCACGAGCACGCCCGGCTGAGTCAAGTCGAGCCGCTCCCGCCGCGACTCCTTTCGCGCCGAGGCGAGAAGCCGCACGGGAAGCTGCCATCGGTCCACCGTCGGCACGAGGCTGCCGACGATGACGATGCGGCCGGCGACCACGCCGGCCAGGCGCTCGTCGTCCCACTTCACGACATCCTGCAGCGGGTAGTGGCGCACGAGGCTTCCGACGCTGTAGTCGATGTATCCCGCATCCACCGCGCGGCCGGTGCGCCGCAGGATCTGGCCGGCAAAGCTCGGCTGCATCGTGCCGTCGGCACGATGCGGCTCCTCGAAACGGCGGGAGACGTTGTCCGCGTCGAGAATCTCGCGATCGATGCCGAAGTTTTCCTCGCGGAGGATCGAAAGGTAATTCGGCTGCACGGGCACGACCGTGCCGGTGCTGGTCACGGCCTGCGCGTACACGAGCGGCACCGCGCGATTGAGCGCCTCCAGCCCGCGCATCATCGTGAGGTCGCTGCCCGGCACGATCGAATCGTAGGAACGCTCCGGGAGCACGACGTCGACGCCGACCGCGGCCGGATGCGCCTTCGCGAGCGCGTGGAAGAGATCCGCGAAGTGCCGATGCCACAGCGCGACGGGCTCCGGGAATTCGCGCTCCGTCTGCTCGTCGATGCCGATGAGGACGATGTCGTTGGCGAGCGGCCGGGGCAGCAGGTCGCGCAGCCAGCGCATCTGCGCATCGAATGCGAGGCGGTCCGCATCCGCGAGCGGGGATTCCTCGGGCTCCGGCAGCAAGCCGAAGGCCGCGACGACCAGCATCGCCACGACATAGAGGAACGCCCCCTTGAGGCCGGGCGAGCTTCGAAGGCGCTCCCATGCCGGCCGCAAGCCAATCCAGCGGACGGCGCTCCGGGGCGTGCTCAACGCATGGACCCTTTTTGCGACGCGTGGCCGCCCATTCTACGGAGGGCCAACGCGAGCGTCTAACGGCTGGAAGCGGTGCTCCGGCCTAAAGGCCGATACGGGGCGACGAGCGGGCGGTCAGAACTCGCGCCAATCCTCGGTCTCGAGCGCCGGCGCGCGCTGCGCCGCCGGCGCATGGCGGGCGGCCGCGCGGACGATCAGCTCGGCCGCCTCCGGCACGCTGTCGTCCCGCGTGCCGGCCGGCGTGGAGGCGGCTTCGTCACCGAGCCGGAATACCGCGACCGCCTGCGCGAGCCGCGCGGCCTGGCGCTCCAGGCTGCGCGTGGCCGCGGAGGCCTCCTGAACGAGGGCGCCGTTCTGCTGCGTGGCCGCGTCCATCTGTGCCACCGCGCCGTTGACCTGCGCGATGCCGCTCGATTGCTGCTCGCTCGCGCTGGCGATGCCGGCCATGATCTCGCTTACGCGCTGCACGCTCGCCACGAGCTCGTCCATGGTCTTCCCGGCGGCGCCCACGAGGCGCCCTCCGGAGCCCACCTTCTCGACGGAATCGTCGATCAGCGTCTTGATCTCGCGGGCGGCGGCGGCGCTGCGCTGCGCGAGGGCGCGGACCTCGGCGGCGACGACGGCGAATCCGCGGCCGTGTTCGCCTGCCCGCGCGGCTTCCACCGCCGCGTTCAACGCGAGGATGTTCGTCTGGAACGCGATTCCATCGATCACGCCGATGATGTCGCCGATCTTCTTCGAGCTGGTCGTGATGGCGGCCATCGTGTCGACGACCTGCCCCATGACCTCGCCGCCGCGCCGCGCGACGTTGGAAGCGCCGGCCGCGAGCTCGTTGGCCTGGCGCGCGCTCCGGGCATTCTCCTTCACGGTGCCCGTGAGCTCTTCCATCGACGATGCCGTTTCCTCGAGGGAGGAAGCCTGCTCCTCCGTGCGCTGCGAAAGCTGGGCGTTGCCGCGCGCGATCTCCGCGGACGCGCTCGCCACGCCGTGCGCCGACGAACGGACATCGCCGACCACGCGGCGCAACGACGACTGCATCTCCGCGAGCGCGCGCAGCAGCTTGCCCATCTCGTCGTGCCGGTCGGCCGCGATGGCGATGTCGAGGTCGCCGTCCGCGACGCGGCGGGCAATGGCGACGGCGTCGTCAAGCGAGCTGGTGATCGACCGCATGACCCAGACGACGACCATGAGGATGAGCACGGTGAGCACCCCCGCCAGCGCGACCGATGCCACGTTGAGCGGCCGGTTCATGCCGGACGATCGCTCGTACGCAGCCCGCCCGGCCGCCTCCTTCAGCGGCAGCAGCTGGTCGAGCGGCTTGCCGAACTTCGTGATGACGGCAGCCCACTCGGTATCCAGGACGTCGCGCAGCAGGTCGTTGTCCTTCGCGACGTAGGCCTGCTCGATCTTGCCGAGCGTGGCGAGCACGGTGGGCCAGCCGCCGCGCAGCTGCTCCATGAGCCGCCGCTCCTCGTCGCTGCCCGCCACCTCGGATGCGAGCACCGTGGTCCATTCCGCCTCGAGCTCCTTGCGCGCTTCGGTGACGTGGTTGAGCGAGCCCTGCACCGGCATCACGTCGAGCAGCACGCCGGCCACGCGGAAGCGCACTTCGCGCAACGTGGCGCCGATCTTCTGCAGCTGCACGAGCGTGTGCACGTTCGACTCGTACACCGACTTCAACGCCTCGGAATTGGCGCGCGCGGCATAGAGGTTGAAGGCCGCGAGCGCGATCGCGCCCACGGCCGCCACGAGGGCGACCGCGGTGAGCTTCGCCCTCACGCTGAGGTGGCTGAACACGGAGATACCGTCCCGGGAAATGCGCTGCGCTTATTGAGTCGGCAAGCCCTTCGCGGTCCACTCCGGCATGCCGCCGCGCAGCCAGTACACCTGGTTGTAGCCCGCATCACGGGCGACGACGGAGGCCTTGTAGCTCTTCCAGCATTCGCCGGCGTTGCAGAAGAACACGAGCGGTGCGCTCTTGTCGGCGGGCAGCTTCGAGACGTCGAACTGGTCCTGCTTGCGATCGAAGTCGGCGGACTTCGCGCTTTTTTCCTTGTACGGCACGCTCTTCGCGCCCTTGATCGTCTTCTCCGCGTACTCGCTGGCCACGCGCGCGTCGATGAACGGCACGCCGCGGTCCAGCATCTGCTTGGCTTCCTGTGCGGTGACGATCTTCACGCCCTGCAGCGTGGTCGGCGTCTCGGACGCGACCGCGGCGGTCGAGCCGGTTGCCACGATGAGCGCCGCGGCGAAGGCGGTGCACGACCTGCGTGCGCTTTGGATGATCCGGTGCATTGGTGCGACCTCGTGTTGTTTGATTTAGGCCATGAAGTCTCCGGGTGCGAATGTCCACAGTCTTTGAACTGCGTCACTTTGCGGGGGTGGATGCGCGCGGGAGGGCATTTCATTTGCAACGCCTTGTGTTAACGGCGTTCGCGAGGCGATCAACGCTGGTTACGCCGAGCGGCGAAGCCGAGGCGCCGGTCGCAGCGCGCCGTTAAGCCTCCGCTAATCTTCGGCTGGCAGACTGCCGACCATGAAGACTCCTTCCTGGCTCCGTCGACGTGTCCGCGGTCGCGGCGTGCTTGCATCGCTGGGCCTGGCGTCCGCCCTGGCGCTCCCGGGGCCGGCCCTCGGCGATGCCGTGAAGAATCCAACGACCGCCGCTGGCGCGAAGGGCGCGGCATCGGCAACGGACGAAGCCGCGCTGTTCGGCCGCGTCGCCTGCACTACCGAGCCGCGGTCGCGCTGGATCTCCGAGGAGGAGATCCGCCGGATCTTCGGCGTCGAGAAATACGTCCAGGTGAAGTTCAAGATCTCGCGCTACAACTGCTACGAGTTCTACGCCATCGGCCGGGAAGGCGGAGTGGTGGAGGCGTACTACCACCCGATCACCGGGCAGCTCGTGAGGGAGAGCCGCTTCGGCCCCGGGCAGGGCGGGACACAGTAGCGCTGCGGCCATCGCATTCGCGGGCCGCAAATGCAAACGCCCAACCGGTTTTCGGTTGGGCGTTTGTCTTCAAAGGGCCCTGGCTCGCGTGCACTTTGCGCGATCCGATGATCTTTCGCGCGAAGACGCCCCGAGGCGGGCCGCAAATGCAAACGCCCGATCCCGTTGGAGATCAGGCGTTTGTATAGGGCCGCGGCGATTCGTACTTTGGGCCTCCGCTGCTCGCGCTATCGGCCAAAGTAGGTCATCGCCATCGGTCCAAACGCAAACGCCCAACCGGTTTTCGGTTGGGCCTTTGTCTTCAAAGGGCCCTGGCGATGACCTACTTTCTCACGGGCAATCCGCAATATCATCGGCGCGGCGTCGTTTCACGGTCCTGTTCGGGATGGGAAGGAGTGGGGCCAACGCGCTATGGTCGCCAGGAATTCTGGAATG
>DASTGG010000135.1:0-2773 GCA_035719385.1 Usitatibacter sp. | reverse complement strand
GGCTCGGCCGCCACGGGCGCCGGCTGGTCGGGCGTGATGCCCTTCACCAGCGGCTCCGGGCGCGAGGGATTGGCCTCGGGGCTCTTCGTGGGCAGCACCGGGGCGGTCTCCGCGGGGGCGGTGGCCATCTCGTAGCTGGGCGTCTGCACGTCGAGCTTCTCGGAGTCGTGGCGCAGGCGCTCGACCTGGTAATTGGGCGTCTCCAGGTGCGGGTTGGGAATCAGCAGCACGCGCACCTTGAGGCGCGTCTCGATCATGAAGATCTCGGTGCGCTTCTCGTTGAGCAGGTTGGTCGCGACATCGACCGGCACCTGCGCATGGATCGCGGCGGTGTTCTCCTTCATCGCCTCTTCCTGGAGGATGCGCAGCACGTGCAGCGCGGTGGAGGCGGTGTCGCGGATGTAGCCGGTGCCGTGGCAGCGCGGGCAGGGCGTATGCGTGGTCTCCTCGAGCGAGGGCTGCAGGCGCTGGCGCGAGAGCTCGAGCAGGCCGAAGCGCGAGATCTTGCCGATCTGCACGCGGGCGCGGTCGTGGCGCAACGCATCGCGCAGGCGGTTCTCCACCTCGCGCTGGTTCTTCGCGCTCTCCATGTCGATGAAGTCGATCACGATGAGGCCGCCCAGGTCGCGCAGCCGAAGCTGGCGGGCCACCTCGTCGGCGGCCTCGAGGTTCGTGTTGAACGCGGTCTGCTCGATGTCGTGGCCGCGGGTGGCGCGGGCGCTGTTGACGTCCACCGAGACGAGGGCCTCGGTATGGTCGATCACAATCGCCCCGCCCGAGGGCAGCGTCACGTCGCGGCGGTATGCGCTCTCGATCTGGTGCTCGATCTGGAAGCGCGAGAAGAGCGGGATGTCGTCCTTGTACTGCTTGACCTTGTTCACGTTGGCCGGCATCACCGTGCTCATGAACGACACCGCCTGCTCGTAGATGGCGGGCGTGTCGATCAGGATCTCGCCGATGTCCGGCTGGAAGAGGTCGCGGATGGCGCGCACGACCAGGCTCGACTCGAGGTAGATGAGGCAGGGCGCCTTCTCCTCCTCGGCCGCCTTCTCGATCGCGTTCCACAGCTGCAGCAGGTAGTTCAGGTCCCACTGCAGCTCCTCGACCGTGCGGCCGATGCCGGCGGTGCGCGCGATGAGGCTCATGCCGTCGGGCACCTGGAGCTGGTCCATCACCTCGCGCAGCTCGTTGCGGTCCTCGCCCTCGATGCGGCGCGAGACGCCGCCGCCGCGCGGATTGTTGGGCATGAGCACCAGGTAGCGCCCCGCGAGCGAGATGTACGTGGTGAGCGCCGCGCCCTTGTTGCCGCGCTCGTCCTTGTCCACCTGCACGATGAGCTCCTGGCCCACCTTGAGGTGGGTGGACATCTTCGAGCGGCCGAATTCGCCGCCGTCGTTGACCAGGTACTGCTTGGCGATTTCCTTGAACGGCAGGAAGCCGTGGCGCTCGGCGCCGTAGTCGAGGAAGACCGCTTCGAGCGAGGGCTCCACGCGGGTGATGAGGCCCTTGTAGATGTTGCTCTTGCGTTGTTCCCTGCCTGCGGACTCGATGTCGAGGTCGACGAGCTTCTGGCCATCGACGATCGCGACCCGGAGCTCCTCCGCCTGGGTCGCGTTGAAAAGCATGCGCTTCATGGGTTTCTCTCTCCCGCGCTCGAAACACGGAAGAGGGCCCGGCCGCGAGGCCGTGGGCCCGGGGCGACGAGGTGCTTCAGAAGTCGGAAATTGCGGGCGTCACGTGTGCGTGAGCGGCAAGGGGCGATTTCTGCTTTTCTTCGTCTGGCTTCCGCGCGGGTTGGCAGTGGCGGAAGCGTGGAATTTGGTGCGTCGAGCGCGTCGATTCGTTTACCATCGCTCTTGGTCTCGCAGGCGAGCGACGTTTGCCTGCACGGGCGCCCTTCGCGGCGCCCTGGTCGAATTCCGGGACCTCGCCCTCGGCCGTGCCGCCGGGCGAGGCCCGGCAGTGAGCGGCTTGGAAATCAACTACATATAAGTATATCTGTGATGTCGGGCGATGGCAAAGCGCCTGCGCCGGATGTCCCCGCGGTGCGGTGGATCGAGGTCGGCGAGGAGGAGGCCGGCCAGCGCATCGACAACTTCCTGCTGGCGCGGCTGAAGGGCGTGCCGAAGAGCCACGTCTACCGCGTGCTGCGAAGCGGCGAGGTGCGCGTGAACAGCGGCCGGGTCGCGGCCTCGCGCAAGCTCGCGGCCGGCGACCGCATCCGCATCCCGCCGCTTCGCGTGGCGCAGCGCGAGGAGGACGTTCCCGCGCCGCACTTCCGCCTGCCGATCCTGTTCGAGGACGAGGCCCTCGTGGCGATCGACAAGCCCGCCGGCATCGCGGTGCACGGCGGCAGCGGCGTGGCGCACGGCGTGATCGAGTCGCTGCGCTCGATGCGCCCCGAGGCGCGTTTCCTGGAGCTCGTCCACCGGCTCGACCGCGAGACGTCCGGCGTGCTCCTCGTCGCCAAGAGGCGCAGCGCGCTCACGGCGCTGCACGAGATGATGCGCGAGCGGCACATGGACAAGCGCTACCTCGTCGGCGTGAAGGGCCGCTTCCGCAACGACAGGCAGCACGTGCGCGCGGCGCTCGAGAAGCGCATCACGGCCGAAGGCGAAAAGCGCGTGCGCGTGGCCGACGATGGGCAGGCGGCCGAAACGATCTTCCGGCGCATCTCGCGCGGCGCCGAGTTCAGCCTCCTCGAAGCCGAGCTGCTCACGGGGCGCACGCACCAGATCCGCGTGCACCTCGCGCACCTGCAGCATCCGGTGCT
>DASTGG010000134.1:0-2591 GCA_035719385.1 Usitatibacter sp. | reverse complement strand
GGCTCAAGCAGACGGTCTTCGGCAATCCCACGTGCGTGGACGAAGGCGTGCTCAAGAACATGGGCAACGAGGCGCTCGGCGTCTATTCGGCGAGCTGGTATTCGGCGGAGCTGGACACGCCCGACAACAAGCGCTTCGTGGATGCCGTGAAGCGCGAATACAACGTGATTCCCGGCTTCTACACCGCGAGCACATATGTGGCCGCGATGGTGGTCGAGTCGGCGCTGAAGGCCATCAACGGCCGTTTCGAGGACAAGCCCGCATTCATCAAGGCGCTGCACGACGTGCGCCTTCCCACGAGCCCGATCGGCCCCATCAGCATCGACGAATACGGCAAGCCCGTGCTCAACATCTACGTGCGCAAGGTCGAGCGCAAGGACGGGCGCCTGGTGAACAGCATCGTCGCGACCTATCCGAACACGACGCAGTTCTTCCGCTACGACCCGAAGGCGTTCCTCGCCGCGCCGGTGTACTCGCGCGACTATCCGCCGCTGAAGCCGTAGGTCATTCGCCGGGGAGCGCGAGCTCGCCCTCGGCGTGGAAGCGCGTGGCCCCGAAGAGCGGGCTGCCGAGCTTGCCCTCGAGCGTGTAGTGCAGGCGCTCGGGGGTGCCGTCGCGGAACATTCGCAGGGCCTGCCTTCCGAGGTCCAGCAGGGACACGCGCATCGGAAGCGCCACCAGGGCCTCTCCATAGGCCGGGACGCTGCCGCGCTCGCCGCTCACGCCCGTGGCGACCGTCCTTCCCTGCAGGTCGAGCTTCACGTCCACGCCGTCGTAGTCGATGGCGAGGCCGTTGGGGTTCTGCACCCGCAGCTCCACGAGCAGGCGCAGCTCCCAGCCCTCGATGGAGACCTCGCGGATGTCCGCCACGCGCACCCGCGGCGGGTCGAGCGCCGGCAGCGCCGCGCACGACGCGAGAAGCGCCACAAGGACCGTCCACACAAAGCGTCTCATCGGGCCGGCTCCGTTATTCCCTTCGGTTATCAGGAAAGAAGCAAAGAGTATTTTTCAGGCATCACGGCCTTTGGCATCCTCCCAAGACTAACCGGAGAAAAAACATGGCCAGGATCTACGTCATCCACGAGAACGACGCCTGGGTCGAGCCGCTGCGCACGGCCTTCGTCGAGCAGGGCCTGCCCTACGAGGAGTGGTTCCTGAGCGAGGGACTGCTCGACCTCTCCGACGCGCCGCCCGAAGGCGTGTTCTACAACCGCATGAGCGCGTCCTCGCATACCCGCGATCATCGCTACGCCGCGGAGCTCACGGGCGGCGTGCTGGCGTGGCTCGAATCCCATGGCCGCCGCGTGGTGAACGACAGCCGCGCGCTGCGCCTGGAGATCAGCAAGGTCGCGCAGTACGAGGCGCTCCGGCGCTACGGCATCCGCACCCCGCGCACGATCGCCGCCGTGGGCCGCCGCCACATCGTGGAAGCCGCCCGCCGCATGCACGGCCCGTTCATCACCAAGCACAACCGCGCCGGCAAGGGCCTCGGCGTGAAGCTCTTCCACAGCGTGGCGGCGCTCGAGGCGCACGTGAACGGCTACGAGTTCGAGGATTCCGTGGACGGCATCACGCTCATCCAGCAGTACATCCGCGCGCCGCAGCCGTTCATCACGCGCGTGGAGTTCGTGGGCGGCGAGTTCCTCTACGCCGTGCGCGTGGACACGTCGCTCGGATTCGAGCTCTGCCCCGCCGACGTCTGCCAGGTGGGCGATGCGTTCTGCCCGGTAGGCGAGCAGTCGTCGCCCGTCGCCGACACGGCGCCCGCTCCGACCGCGCCGCGCTTCCGGATCGTCGAGGACTTCAGGAGCCCGCTCGTCGAGAAGTACAAGCGTTTCCTCGCCGACAACGGCATCGGCATCGCCGGCATCGAGTTCATCGAGGACGAGCGCGGCGAGGTGTACACGTACGACGTGAACACCAACACCAACTACAACGCGGCGGCCGAGGCCGAAGCCGGCCTTCACGGCATGCGCGCCATCGCCGCGTACCTGGGCCGCGAGCTGCGGCAGCCGGACGCCAAGGCCCGGCTGCACGCGGCCTGACTAGCGCCTCGCGCGATTGGCGGCGCGGGTCCTCGCCGCCTTGCGGGCCGCGGCCGAGCGGTCCGCCTTCGTGCGCCGGCTGGCGGCGCTGCGCGCCTGGCGCGACAGGGCGCTGCGCGACACGGTGCTGCGCGGCATGCGCCGCAAGGCCTTCAGCGTCGCACGCGCGCGCGTGCGCGAGGTTTCCCCGGTGCGGCGGCGGGCGCGGGTACGCGCGCCGGCGCTGCGCCTCGGCGAGCTGCGGGTGGCGGCGCTGCGGCGCGACGAGGCCGAGCGCTTCGCCGTGCTGCGACGCGAGGTAGCCGTGCGCTTCGTCGGGCTGCGGCGCGAGGTGGCCGTGCGCTTGGCCCCGCTGCGGCGCGACGTGCCCGCACGCTTCGTCGGGCTGCGGCGCGAGGAGGTGCTGCGGCTCGCCTTGCTGCCGCGGCGACGGGTCGAAGCGCTGCGGGTCGATTTCCCCGCCGCCTTGCGCGGCTTGCGCGACGACTTCGCGCGCGTCTTGCGGTTCGGGTTCTCCGGAATGCCGACGCCGGCGCGGCGCGCCTC
>DASTGG010000133.1:0-3126 GCA_035719385.1 Usitatibacter sp. | reverse complement strand
TGACGACCATTCGGGCGGTGCGCTCTCGATCGCGGCGTCGCGCGACCCGCCGTGGCTGCTCACCTCGCTCGCGCCGGGCGATCCGCTGCACGAGGCCTTCGAGCGTTCGACGCGCTGCGAGGCCGGGATGCGCTGGCGCTGGGATGGCGTCGATTTCGCGGTCCTGCATCCGGCGCGCGAGGCTTACGAACCCTCGCGGCGGGCGCGCAAGGAGAACGATCGCAGCTGCGTCCTGCGCGTCGCGACGGCGGGGGCCGCGGCGCTCCTCACCGGCGACATCGAGGCGCGCAGCGAGGCCGAGATGCTGGCGCGCGATGCGAACGCGCTGCCGTCGCAGGTATTGATCGTGCCGCATCACGGCTCGAAGACATCGTCCACGGCCGCGTTCATCGAGGCGGTGCATCCCGCCGTGGGCATCCTTTCCGTCGGCTATCGCAATCGCTTCCGCCACCCGGCAGAGGCGGTCGTCGCGCGGTATCGCGATCGCGGCGTCGGCTTGCGGCGCACGGACGAGGAGGGCGCGCTGCGCGTGGTGCTGCCCGCGCGGCCGGCCGACGGCTTGCGCATCGAGCCGCTCGTCGCCGATCGCCGCTACTGGAGCGAGCGCGCGCGACCACCCTAGTACAATCGCGAGGAAAACCATGGCCAACAATGCCCGCTACGGCGCCGTCGCCCAGGCCTTCCATTGGGTGATGGCGATCCTCGTCCTTGTTGCGTTCATCTACGGGCCCGGCGGCTCGGAGGTGCGCGTCTATTCCGCGGCGCGCGACTTCAAGCGCCAGCTCCACGAGACATTGGGTGCCCTCGTCTTCACGCTCCTCATCCTGCGGGTGACCTGGCGGTTGATCGACGCGCGTCCCGATCCGCCGGATGTCCCGCGCTGGATGGGCGTCGCCTCCAAGGCGGTGCAGGGCCTGCTCTACCTGCTGCTCTTCGCGCTCCCGGTCACCGCCATCACCGGCGCCTGGCTGGAAGGCCATCCGCTCACGTTCCTGCGCGGCGTGGAAATCCCGCCGCTCCTGCCCAAGTTGCACGACATCGGGGCCGTGTTCGCGAAGGTGCACACGTGGCTCGGCGACACCATCATGTGGCTCGCCGGGTTCCACGCGCTCGCGGGGCTGTTTCACCACTTCGTCATGCGCGACGGCGTGCTGGTCTCGATGTTGCCGCGCTGGCTCGTACGGCCGGGCATCCGGTTGCCGTGACGCTCACGATCGTGCTGCTGTCGCTCGCGGCCTTCGCGAGCTCGGCCTCGATGCGCGTCACGGACGCGATGCTGCCGCGCATCGCAGCGCAGTTCCAGGTGGGCCTCGCGCAGGCGGCGAGCGTGATCACGGTGTTCGCCGTGGCCTATGGCGTCATGCAGGTCGTCTTCGGGCCGCTCGGCGATCGCTTCGGGAAGCTGCGCGTGATTGGATGGGCCTGCGTCGTCGCCGCGGCCGCCACGTTCCTCTGTCTCGCCGCGCCCGGCTTTCACTCGTTCGTGGCCGGCCGGCTGCTCTCCGGAGGGTTTTGCGGCTGCATCATCCCGCTCGCCATGGCCTGGATCGGCGACGTGGTGCCCTATCGCGAGCGCCAGCCCGTCATCGCGCGCTTCCTGCTCGGGCAGATCCTCGGCCTCGGCGCGGGCTCCGCCGTGGGCGGCGTGGCAGCGGAGCAGGTGGCCTGGCGGTGGCCCTTCGCAGTGCTCGCGGTATGGCTGCTGGCGAGTGCCGTGCTCTTGTTGCGGCAGGCGCGCACCGATCCCGCGCCGCGGCGCATCGCGGAGCAGCATTTCCTGCACGACGTCGCGTACGTGCTGCGCCGGCCGTGGGCGCGCGTCGTCATCTCGACGGTCTCGCTCGAGGGGCTCGTCGTGTTCGGCGCGCTCGCGTTCGTGCCGACATACCTGCACTTCGCCCGCGGCTTCCCCCTTTCCGAAGCCGGGTTCTCGATGCTCACGTTCGCCGGCGGCGGCGTGCTCTTCGCCGTCTTCGCGCGGCAGGTCGTGCGCGGCCTGGGCGAAGTGGCGCTCGCGGTGGGCGGCACCTTCATGCTCGCCGCGGGATTCGCGTTGATCGCATGGACGCCGCACGCGCTCGTCGCGCCCGTGGGTTGCCTGTGCGCCGGGCTCGGCTTCTACATGCTGCACAACACGCTGCAGACGAACGCCACGCAGATGGCGCCCGAACGCCGCGGTGCCGGCATGGCGCTCTTCGCCTCGACGTATTACCTGGGGCAGTCGATCGGCGTGGCGGCCGCGGGCTTCATGGCCGAGGCGACGAGCGCGCTTTTCGTGCTCGCCTTCACGGCGCTCGCGATCCTGCCCATCGGGCTCAACTTCGCGCGCCTGCGGCGTGGGCACGTGCAGGCCTGACCTGGGTTTTCCAGTGCAACTCGGTGTTCGCGGCTTCAATCGCAGCGGAGCGCAAGGCGTACAGTGGGAGCCATGCGTAGCCTGGAAAACCGCCGTCGCATCCTCGTCTGGCTCGGGGCGGCCGTCGTCTCTTCGCCGCTGTGCGCCACGCCGGCGCTGGCCGACGGCCGCGAGCCCACGCCGCCGCTCACCGAAGGGCCGTTCTATCCGCAGCGCTTTCCCGCGGATACCGATGCGGACCTCACTCGCATCGACGGGATGGCCGGCCGCGCCGAAGGCACGGTGCTGGATCTTGCCGGCCGCGTCGTGGATCGCGCGGGCCGCCCGCGAGCGGGCGCGCGGGTCGAGATCTGGCAATGCGATGCGCGCGGGCGTTACCACCATGTGGGCGAGCCCGGGAACGTGATCGACCCCGGGTTCCAGGGGTTCGGCGCGGTGACGGCGGACGCGGAAGGGCGATATGCGTTTCGCACCATCAAGCCGGTGCCTTATCCCGGCCGCACGCCGCACATCCACTTCACTGTGGCGGAGAGTGGCCGCCGAAGGCTCACGTCGCAGATGTTCGTCGCGGGCGACCCGCGCAACGCGCGCGACGCGTTGTATCGCGAGCTGGGCGATGCGGCGCGGCTCGTGACGGTGCGGCTCGAGCCTGCCGGCGAGGGCGTGCGCGGCGCGCTGGACATCGTGCTCGCCTGAAGTCGCTGGCCGCCGGGAAGCTACAGCGCAGGCTCGGGCCGCCTGCGAAGGTCGAGCGTCACCGGAAACTGCGG
>DASTGG010000132.1:0-7903 GCA_035719385.1 Usitatibacter sp. | reverse complement strand
CGGTGCTCGGGCAGCTCTCGCGCGCGACGCTCTTCGCGCGCGCCCTCGCGCCGGCGTGCTTCTCGGGCCTGCTCGCCGCGGGGCTCACGCGCAACCACGCGCTGGCGATCCTGGTCGTGTTCGTCATCGCGGGTGCCGCCTGCTACGCCGCGGCGGTCCGCGGCCGGGAAGGGGAGGGTTGACGGCAGGCGTTGCGCGGGATCAAGCCGGTCCTGCGCCATTGACCTAACGTGGAAGGACGCATCCTGCCGGACGCGGGCCCTTCCATGCCGGTCTCCTTCGCACGCCGAAGCCTCAGCACCAAGCTCGTCTGGATCGCCCTCACGTTCCTCGTGGTGGCCCTGGGGGCGATCGGCTTCACGCTGTACGAATCGTGGCAGCTCGAGGGCGGCGCGGCGGCGATCAACGACATGGGCAGCGAGCGCATGCGCTCGTACCGCGTCGGCTACCTGCTGTCCGAGAGCCTGCGCGATCCGCGCGATGCGCCGGCGCTGCGGCGCGCGCTGATCGAGGAAATGGACCGCTGGGAAGCGATCATGGAAGGCATGCGCCGCGGCGATCCCGTGCGTCCGCTCTTCCTGCCGCGCACCGATCGCATGCAGGCCGAGGTCGAATCGGCGGAGCGCGAATGGCACCAGAGCCTTCGCCCGCGCATCGAGCGCATCCTCGCGACGCCCGATGCCGCGGGGCAGCATGCCGAGGCCACCGTGCTGCGCCCGCAGCTCGAGGCCTTCGTGCAGGGCATCGACCGCCTCGTGCTCGAGATCGAGCAGAGCAACGCGCGCGACACCACGCTGATGCGCTCGATGCAGCTCGGGCTCGTGGCGCTCGCGATCGTGGGGACGGTGGCGCTCGTCTACCTCATGTTCCTGCTCGTGGTGCGCCCGGTGCTCTCGCTGCAGGACGGCATGCAGCGCATGGCGCGCGGCGAGCTCGACACGCGGCTGCCGATCGAGACGCGCGACGAGTTCGGGGAGCTCGCCGACGGCTTCAACCGCATGGCGAGCCGCCTGCAGGAGCTCTATTCGACGCTGGAGGAGCGCGTCGCGGACAAGACGCGCGACCTCGCCGTGCGCAACCGCGAGCTGGGCGCGCTCTACGAGATGGCGCGCATGCTGAACGAGCCGGCGCCCATCGAGGACCTGTGCCGCAGCTTCCTGCGCCGCCTGATGATGCTGCACGCCGCGGCGGGCGGCGCGGTGCGGCTGGTCGATGCCGAGACGCGCCAGCTCCACCTCTACGCGCACGAAGGCCTGTCGGTGCAGTTCGCCAAAGGCGAGCGTTGCATCGACATGGGGCACTGCTTCTGCGGGGGCGCGGCCGCCGCGGGTCGCAGCCAGGTGGACGCCATCGAAGGCGCGGACCCGTTGGCCGCCGCCGGCTGCCGCATGGCGGGCTACCGCAGCGTGGCCACGATCCCGATCCGCGTGCACCGCGAGCTGCTCGGCGTGTTCAACCTTTTCTTCACGAAGGCGCGCGAGGTGAGCGTCGAGGACCGGCAGCTGCTGGAGACGCTCGGGCACCACCTGGGCGCGGCCATCGAGAACCAGCGGCTCGCCTCGCGCGAGCGCGAGCTCGCGGTGTACGAGGAGCGCAGCCTGCTGGCGCGCGAGCTGCACGATTCCATCGCCCAATCGCTCGCGTTCCTCAACATCCAGGTGCAGATGCTCGAGGATTCGCTCCGGCGCAACGCGCGCGCCGAGGTCGATGAGGTCGTCGCGCGCATCCGCGACGGCGTCAGGGAAAGCTACGACGACGTGCGCGAGCTGCTCACGCACTTCCGCGTGCGCGTGAAGCAGGAGGAGGACATCGGCGTGGCGCTGCGCAAGATGCTCGCGCGCTTCGGCGGGCAGACGCGCCTGCAGACCCAGATGTCCGACATGGGCACCGGGCTGCCGCTGCCGCCGGAGATCCAGCTGCAGGTGCTCCATGTGCTGCAGGAGGCGCTCTCCAACGTGCGCAAGCATGCCGAGGCCAAGCGCGTCTCGCTGTCCGTGGAGCGCGGGCCGGTGTATCGCTTCGTCGTCGGCGACGACGGCCGCGGCTTCGATGCGGCCGGCATGTCGGCGCTGCCCGAGAGCCACGTGGGCATCCGCATCATGCGCGAGCGGGCGCAGCGCATCGGGGCCGAGCTCGAGGTCCGGTCGTCGCGCGGCGCGGGCACCACGGTGACGCTCACGCTGCCGGTCGTGCAGACGAACCATGCGGCGCGTTCCGAGGAGGCGGCATGAGCGGGAAGCTGCGCGTGCTGCTCGTGGACGATCACCAGCTCTTCCGCGGCGGCGTGAAGGCGCTGCTCTCGCGCCAGCCGGACATCGAGGTGGTGGGCGAGGCGGCCGACGGGCTGGACGGCGTGCAGCAGGCGCGGCGCCTGCGGCCCGACATCGTGCTGCTCGACATGCACATGCCCGGCATGGGAGGCCGCGAGGCGGTGCGCGCGATCGCGGAGGACCTGCCCGATGCGCGCGTGCTGATGCTCACCGTGTCGGAGGATGCCGAAGACCTGCTCGATACCCTCAACTCGGGCGCCGCGGGCTACCTCCTCAAGAACATCGACACCGAGTATTTCGTCGATGCCATCCGGCGCGCGGCCGCGGGCGACTCGGTGGTGTCCCCCGAGATGACCGGCAAGCTGGTCGCGGGCCTGAAGCGCGCGCAGAGCGCGCCGCCGCCGCTCGAGAAGGAGACGCTCAGCGCGCGGGAGCGCGAGGTGCTCGCGGCGCTCGCCCGCGGCGCGAGCAACAAGGACATGGCCCGCGAGTTCGAGCTGGCCGAGAGCACGGTCAAGATCCACGTGCAGAACATCCTGCGCAAGCTGAAGCTCAACAGCCGCGTGCAGGCCGCGGTCTATGCCGTGAAGCACGGCATCGCGCCCACCGGGAGTTGAGCGAGCTTCAGTTGGCGGTGGTGCGGGCGCCGGCCATGTGGAACGCCTGGAGGCCCTCCTGCACGAATCCGGTCACGTTGCCCAGCTCCACCCGCCCCGTGACTCCATCGAACGCCACCGTGAGGTTCCTCAGGACGAACGTCGCGGTCCCGGCGCCGGCGCCGCACTGCACATTGCCGCTCGCGTTGATGACGTGGCCCAGCTGCTGGGACGATCCCGTGTAGTCGCACGTGCTGCCGCCGAACATTCCCTTGATCCGCATCGAGAAGCTGCCGCCGCGGTCGTCGATCGTGATGTCCGCCGGATCATGGCCGTTGCTCCCGGTGATCTGGCCGATGTACGTGCCTGAGGGATCGTTCCTGCGGAACGTGAAGTTGGTCACCGTCTTGGTGACGGGCGCGCCGTCGACGGTGTAGGTCAGGTTGGCGTTTCCGGGGCCGCGCACCTGGAAGCTCATCGTGCCCACTTGCCGCCGATTCACCGCCGAGGGATCGAACGACGCCGCGCCGAAGTACGGCCCGGTCGCTTCATAAAGCGGCCCGCTGTTGACCGCCGTGCCGTCGGAGGTGGTGCCCGATTGCGTGAGGTCCGAGGCGACGTACCAGTGGGGCTTTCCCTGCGCGTCGTACACGAAGAGGGTCGCGAAGATCGTGTCGCCCTGCTCGATGAGGTTCACGCCCCAGCCGCTCTCGCCCGGCACGAACCACATGCCGTTGCGCCAGCCGGTGCCTTCCAGCTTGGGAGCGCCTTCGAGGGCGCCCGCGATGCGGCCAAAGGGGGAGGTGACGCCGCCGCCGGAGAAGGAGCCGACGAAGCCGCTCGGCGTCGGATCGACACGCATGGAGAAGCTGCCGCCGTGCGGTCCGCTGCACACGGATGTCCCGGAAACGATCTCGACCTGGCCGTCCTGGGCATGGGGAGCCGACCAGGAGCAATCCGTTTCCGAATCGCTCGAGCTGTCGATGGCGACGCTCGTGCCGCTGTCGACGATGGAGAAGCGCTCCAATTCGCGCCGCATTTCGGGCAGGCCGGCGGCGGCGGGCTGGAATATGTACGCACGATGCAGGCCGCTGAGGTTGGTGGGCCGGAAGGTGAAGCGCGTCACCTGCTTCGCGACATGCACGCCGTCGACGGTGTAGTCGAGGGTCGCGCTGGCGTCGCCGACGTTCAGCGTCATCGTCCCGGCCTGCCGGCATGAGACGTTGCGCGGATCGAAGGCCGCGGAGAATGCGGGGCCGGTGCATTCGAACAGGCCGCCGGAGTAGGTCGACGGCCCCCCCGACAGGTTGGAGGCGACATACCACTTCGGCTGGCCGTCTGGGCCGAAGACGAAGAGCGACCCGAAGAGCGTGTCGCCCTGGTGGATGATGTTCAGGCCCCACCCCGACTCGGCGGCGTTGAACCACATGTCGGTCGCATTGCGTTGCTGCGGGGTGGCGAATGCGGGGAGCGCGGCCGCGAGCACGGCGGCGGCCAGAAGGGCACGGAACGGCATGGGGGGGAAACCTCCGACGTTGACAGCCTACCCACCCTAGGCGGCGATCTTTACGTTTCCCGCCGGAATGACTAGTTCGAAATAACTAGCCGCGCCCCCGGCGGTCCGCCTTTCGGGGCCGCGCAAGTGGTCGTTCGTCGAATGGTGGAACGGGCGTGCCCGACGTAACTTCGCTGTACGCGCATCGACGCGTATTTCGCCGGAGCGAAGCAATGGCATCCCACCCGTTGGCCCACCCCTCCCACGCGCCGCTGGAGAAGGCGCCGCCCTCCGCCACCTACAAGCAATGGTCCGTCGTGACCGCGAGCACGGTGTCCTTCACCGTGTGCTTCATGGTCTGGATGATGTTCGCGGTCATCGGCATCCCGATCAAGCAGGCGCTCGGCCTCAACGAGACGCAGTTCGGCGTGCTGGTGGCCCTGCCGGTGCTCACCGGCTCGCTCATCCGGCTGCCCATCGGCATGTGGACCGACAAGTTCGGCGGCCGCATCGTCTTCTTCATATTGATGCTCTCGACCGTCGTGCCGATCTGGCTCATCTCGCGCGCGACGGAGTTCTGGCATTTCCTCGTGACCGGCCTCTTCGTCGGCGTCGCGGGCGGCTCCTTCACCGTGGGCATCGCCTACTGCGCGCGCTGGTTCCCGAAGGAGCGCCAGGGCCTCGCGATGGGCATCTTCGGCGCCGGCAACACCGGCGCGGCCGTCACCAAGCTCGTCGCGCCCACCATCGTGGTGGCGTTCGGCTGGGCGATGGTGCCGCAGGTGTACGCGGTGATGATGCTCGTCACGGCGCTGCTCTTCTGGATGTTCACGTACACCGACCAGAGCCACGGCACCGCGCACGTCACGATGGCCGAGCAGGTCCACGTGCTGAAGGACCCGAAGGTCTGGCGCTACAGCCAGTACTACTCGATCGTCTTCGGCGGCTATGTCGCGCTCGCGCTGTGGATGACCAAGTACTACATCTCCGAGTACGGCTTCGACATCCGCCTGGCGGCGCTCCTCGCGGCGGCCTTCAGCATCCCCGGCGGCGTGCTGCGCGCGATCGGCGGCTGGATCTCCGACAAGTACGGCGCGCACAGCGTGACCTGGTGGGTGCTCTGGGTCTCGCTGGTGTGCCTCTTCTTCCTGTCGTACCCGCAGACCGACGTCACGATCCAGACGGTGAAGGGGCCCGCGACGTTCCACATCGGCCTCGGCCCCACCGGCTTCACGATCATCATGTTCACGATGGGCATCGCCTTCGCGATCGGCAAGGCGTCCGTCTTCAAGTACATCTCCGACGACTACCCGCACAACATCGGCGTCGTCTCCGGCGTCGTCGGGCTGGCGGGCGGCATGGGCGGCTTCATCCTGCCGATCATGTTCGGCGCGCTCGTCGACCTCACGGGCGTGCGCACCTCGGCCTTCATGCTGATGTTCGGCGTCGTCTGGGTTTCCCTCATGTGGATGTACTTCACCGAAGTGCGCCCGCTCGAGGCGGAAGAAAGCCAGCGGCACCCCGAGCCCATCCATTTCACCGACAACTGATCGCCACCTCACGAGCGAGGACACCCCATGGTCACTCAAACCGTCTCCACCCCCCGGCTGCGCGCCGGCACCGTGCTGCAGATCTGGACGCCGGAGGACAAGGCGTTCTGGCAGCGCGAGGGCAAGGCCATCGCCAACATCAACCTCTGGATCTCCATCCCCGCGCTGCTGCTGTCGTTCGCGGTGTGGATGGTCTGGAGCGTGGTGGGGGTGAACCTGCCCAACCGCGGGTTCAAGTTCAGCACCAACCAGCTCTTCTGGCTCGCGGCGCTGCCCGCGCTGTGCGGGGCGACGCTGCGCATCTTCTACTCGTTCATGGTGCCGATCTTCGGCGGGCGGCGCTGGACCGCGATCTCGACCGCGTCGCTGCTGCTGCCCGCGCTGGGCATCGGCTTCGCGGTGCAGGACCCGACCACCAGCTATCCCACGTTCGTCGCGCTCGCGCTGCTGTGCGGCCTGGGCGGGGGCAACTTCGCCTCGAGCATGTCGAACATCAGCTTCTTCTTCCCGAAGGAGCGCAAGGGCTCGGCGCTCGGCCTCAACGCGGGCCTGGGCAACCTGGGCGTCTCGGTCGTGCAGTTCGTCGTGCCGCTGGTGATCACGGGCGCGGTGTTCGGCGGCTTCGGCGGCGAGGCGCAGTCCTGGGTCAAGGGCAACGAGATCCGCCCGATGTGGCTGCAGAACGCAGGCTTCATCTGGGTGCCGTTCATCGCGCTCTCGACGATCGCGGCGTGGTTCGGCATGAACGACATCGCGAGCGCGAAGGCGTCGTTCTCGGACCAGGCGGTCATCTTCAAGCGCAAGCACAACTGGCTCATGTGCTGGCTCTACCTCGGGACCTTCGGCTCGTTCATCGGGTATTCGGCCGGGTTCCCGCTGCTCATCCGCTCGCAGTTCCCGGAAGTGAACGCTCTCGCCTACGCGTGGCTGGGCCCGCTGGTCGGCGCCGTGGTGCGCCCGTTCGGCGGGTGGCTCTCCGACAAGCTGGGCGGCGCGCCGGTGACGTTCTGGAACTTCATCGCGATGATCCTCGCGGTGATGGGCGTCCTGTACTTCATGCACGCCGGCACCTTCTACGGCTTCCTCGCCGTGTTCCTGGTCCTCTTCGCGACCACGGGCATCGGCAACGGCTCCACGTTCCGCATGATCCCGGTGATCTTCATGACCGAGCGGATGCGCGAGGTCGAGGGCAAGGGCACCGCCGCCCGCGACGATGCGGTCCGCAACGCCAACAAGGAAGCCGCCGCCGTCCTGGGCTTCAGCTCGGCGATCGGCGCGTACGGCGGATTCTTCATCCCGAAGAGCTACGGCACCTCGATCGCGCTCACCGGCAGCCCCGAGGGCGCGCTATATGTCTTCATCGTGTTCTACATCACGTGCATCGCGATGACATGGTGGTACTACTCCCGCAAGAACGCTGAGATGCCGTGCTGACAAGGAAACCGCAATGAGCCGCTTTCTCGACCGACTGACGTACTTCGCGACCCCGAAGGAGACGTTCTCCGGCGGCTTCGGCGTGACCAACACCGAGGACCGCACGTGGGAGGACGCCTATCGCGGCCGATGGGCGCACGACAAGATCGTGCGCTCCACCCACGGCGTGAACTGCACGGGCTCCTGCTCGTGGAAGATCTACGTGAAGGGCGGCATCGTCACGTGGGAGACGCAGCAGACCGACTACCCGCGCACGCGCGCGGACATGCCGAACCACGAGCCCCGCGGCTGTGCCCGCGGCGCGAGCTACAGCTGGTACCTGTACAGCGCCAACCGCGTGAAGTACCCGATGGTGCGCGGGCGGCTGCTGCGCCAGTGGCGGGAGGCGCGCGTGCGGCAGGCTCCGGTGCAGGCCTGGGCGTCGATCGTCGAGCATTCCGAGAGAGCGCGCGACTACAAGTCGATCCGCGGCCGTGGCGGATTCGTGCGCGTCACGTGGGACGAGGCGACCGAGATCGTCGCCGCGGCGAACGTCTACACGATCGTCAAGTACGGCCC
>DASTGG010000131.1:0-14500 GCA_035719385.1 Usitatibacter sp. | reverse complement strand
GAAAGAACGCCTCCAGCTCCTCGATCACGCGCTGCGGCACCTCCTCCGCGAGGTAATGCCCGGCCTCGAGGGCCTCGCCGCGCACGTCGCCGGCCACGCGGCGCCATTCGTCGAGCGGCGCGAAGCAGCGTTCGATGATGCCATGGCGGCCCCACAAGGCGAGCAGCGGCGAAGCGATCCTGCGACCTGCATCACGGTCCGCGCGGTCGTGCTCGAGGTCGATCGTGGCCGCGGCGCGGTAGTCCTCGCAGCTCGCATGGATCGCGCCCGGCGTGAAGCAGCGCTCGTATTCGGCCCACGCCACCGGGGAGAAGGGCTTCATGCCGGCGCTGCCCTCGCCCATCTTGGCGCGCAGGAAGAGCCGCACGTCGGAGCCGATCATGCGCTCGGGGACCGGCGCCGGGCGGATCAGGAAGAACCAGTGCCAGTAGGCGCGCGCGAACGCTTCCGTGGTCTTCTCGTACATCGCGAGCGTGGGCGCGATGTCCAGCACCGCCAGGCGCATCACCGCCCCGGGGTGATCGACCGCGAGCCGGTGGGCCACGCGCGCGCCGCGATCGTGGCCGGCGAGGAAGAAGCGCTCGTGGCCGAGGGCGCGCATGAGCCGCACCTGGTCGAGCGCCATCGCCCGCTTCGAGTAAGTGGCGTGGTCCGGGGTGCTCATCGGCTTGCCGGAATCGCCATAGCCGCGCAGGTCCGCCGCGACCACGTTGAAGCGCTCGGCGAAGCGCGGCGCGACGCGGTGCCACATGGCGCAGGTCTGGGGATAGCCGTGCAGCAACAGCAGGGCTGGCCGGCCCGGCCGCGCGGGGCCGACGACCGCGTGGATGTCGGCCGCGTCATCGACGGCGACCGTGACGTGGCGGAAACCGGGGAAAAGGTCGGTCGTGGCCGGCATGACGCCGCTATCGTATCCCGCCCGCGGGCTCCGAGAGGAGCGCCCGCAGCTGCGTCTTCACGACCTTGCCGTAGTTGTTCTTCGGCAGGCGCTCCACGAAGCGGTACTCGCGCGGCCGCTTGAAGCGCGCGATGTGCTGCAGGCAAAGCCGGTCCAGCTCGTCCGGCGCCGGCGCGGCACCGCGGGCGACGATGAATGCCACCACGGACTCGCCCCATTCGCGGTCCGGGCGCCCGACGACCGCCGCCTCGGCGACCGCGGGATGGCGCAGCAGCACCTCCTCGACCTCGCGCGGGTAGATGTTCGAGCCGCCGCTGATGATGAGGTCCTTGCTGCGGTCCTTCAGCGTGAGGAAGCCATCCTCGTCCAGCGCGCCGAGGTCGCCGGTCCACAGCCAGCCGTCGCGCAGCGCGCGCGCCGTGGCGTCGGCGTCGCGCCAGTAGCCGGACATGACGACGTCGCCGCGCACGCACACCTCGCCCACTTCCCCGGGCGGCAGGTCGCGCCCCTGCGGCCCGCGGATGGCGACTTCGACCACCGCTTGCGGCAGCCCGACCGATGCGAGCCGCTCGCGATGGCGGGGATGCGCCACGTCGGCATGGTGGAACCTGGACAGCGCCGTGATCGTCATCGGGCTCTCCCCCTGCCCGTAGATCTGCGCGAGCCGCGGGCCCAGCGCCGCCGTGGCCTCCTCGAGGTCCGCGAGATACATCGGCCCGCCGCCGTAGACGAGCGTCTGCAGCCCCGGGGCGCGAGCGCCGCTTGCGACCGCCGCTTCCGCCAGCCGCTTCACGATCGTGGGCGCGGCGAAGAACGACACGCCCGAATGCGCCTCGAGCAGCTCGAGCACCTCGGCCGCGTCGAAGCCGCCGCTTTCGGGCACGACCTGCGCCGCGCCCTTCGCGAGATGCGTGAAGTTGTAGAGGCCCGAGCCGTGCGACATCGGCGCGGCGTGCAGGAGCGAGCCGCGCTCGTGCACCGCGTCGACGTCCACGAAGTAGCTGAGCGTCATCTGCGCGAGGTTGCGGTGCGAGAGCATCGCGCCCTTCGGCCGCCCTGTGGTGCCGCTCGTGTAGAACAGCCATGCGAGCGCCGCGGCATCGCCCGCGTGCAATTCCATCGAGGCGTCGCCGCGCAGCTCGCGCACCTGCTCGGGGCGCTCGATGAGCAGGCGCGCGCCGGAATGCTCGTGGATGTACGCGATCTCGCGCCCGTGGAGCTTGGCATTGATGGGCACCGCCGCCAGCCCGCCCCACCAGATGCCATAGAGCATCTCGAGGTATTCGGGCGCATTGGGCATGGCGATCGCGACGCGATCGCTGGCGGCGAGCCCCATGCGCGCGCGCAAGGTGTGGGCGATGCAGGACGCCCGGCGCGCGAGCTCGCCGTAGGTGATCCACGGTTGCCGGCCCCAATGGATGGCGACGCTGCCGGGAGTGGCACGGGCGGAGCGCTGGAGCCAGCCTGCGACGTTCATCGCGGTATTTTACGGCGCGTAAAATCGGAAGTTTTCCCCGGCCGTCGCTCCCCATGACCACCATCGTCGTCGTCCGCAAGGGCGACACTGCCGTCATCGCCGCCGACTCGCTCACCACGTTCGGCACGACCCGCCTCGCCCCCGAGTACGATCGCGCGCCGCACAAGGTCGCCGTCTACCGCGATTCGATCATCGGCGTGGCCGGCAGCGCCGCGCACCAGCTCGTGCTCGAGAACATCCTCGAGCGCCATCCCGACCTCGAGCTGCACGGCAGGCCCGCGATCTACGAGACGTTCCGCAAGCTGCATCCGATCCTGAAGGACGAGATGTTCCTCAACCCGAAGGAGGAAGAGGACGACCCGTACGAGTCCAGCCAGATGACGATCATGATCGCGAATCCCTCCGGCGTGTACGCCGTGTACTCGATGCGCGAGGTGTTCGAGTTCGAGCGCTTCTGGGCGATCGGGTCCGGCCGCGACTTCGCCCTCGGCGCCATGTACTCGCTCTACGACAAGACGAAGAGCGCGAAGCCGATCGCCGAGGCGGGCATCCTCGCGGGCGCGGAGTTCGACACCGGCACGTCGCTGCCGATGACCGTGCACCAGGTGAAGCTCAACGGCAAGTAGCGCATGCGGCTCGACAAGTGGCTCTGGGCGGCGCGCTTCTTCAAGACGCGCTCGCTCGCCGTGGAGGCGATCAACGGCGGGCGCGTGTCGGTGAACGGCGAGCGCGCGAAGCCCGCCAAGGAGCTGAAGGTGGGCGACATGCTGTCGATCCGGCGGTCCCCGTTCGAGCACGTGGTCCTCGTGAAGGCGCTCTCGGACAAACGCGGCTCGGCCACGATCGCCGCCGGGCTCTTCGAGGAGACGGAGGAAAGCCGCGCGCGCCGCACGGTGCTCCTCGCCGAGATGAAGTCGCTGCCGCAACCGCGTTTCAAGGGCCGCCCGACGAAGAAGACGCGGCGGGATTACGAGAAGTGGCTGCACGGCAGCGACGACGACTCTACACAGTCGTGACGCGGGGTGCCCGCGTGTGCGCCGGCCATGCCGTCGATTTACACGGTCGTGACGAGGGTGCCTGTGTGTGCGGCCCCTTGACGACGTCTGCTACAGCGGAAGAATCGGGCAGGATTGCAGCGGGGCTTGCGATAGGGAACCACTGCTTCGGGGGCCCAATGAGCGAAAACCTGCATTTGGTCGTCGATTCTGCGGGCAACCACCTCGGGGGCCGCACAACAGGCACGCCCTCGTCACGACCGAGCCTGCCGGACCGCTGGCGCGGCTTTGGAGGTTTTGGGTGATTGGATTCCCGCCTGCGCGGGAATGACGGATGCGCGCAGCAATGAGATGGTGGCGGCCAGCGTTGACTGCGCGAGCAGTTTTTAGCGGCGAACCTCCAAATAGCAGGTCGCAACGCGACTCGGCACTGGACATTGGCGAGGGCCGTCCGTTTCTCGAGCGGCCCCGAGGTGGTTGCCCGCAGAATCGACGCTCTAATCCAGGTTTTTGCCCGCTACGCCCCCGTAGCAGTGGTTCTGTATCGCAAGCCCCGCTGAAATCCTGCCCAATTCTTCCGCCCTAGCAGACGTCGTCACAGGCCGCTCGAAAACGGACCCCTCGCCAATGTCCTCTAGAGCTTGACCGAAGGATTGAGCGAATACCGCCCCGTGAGCGACGCCTGCCCGAGCACATGTCCCTGCACCGCCACGCGCGCTTCCTTGCCGCCGAAGCGTCCCTGCAGCGGGAGCTTCTCGACATCGAGCGCGTAGAGCGTGAACACGTAACGGTGCGGCAGCTCGTCGTTCCATGGCGGGCACGGCCCATCGTAGCCGTAGTAGTCGCCCCCCATGTCCTTGTCGCCCGCGAACCAGGCCGTGTAGTCGTTGATGCCCTGCCGGCAGCCGTGCGGGCCCTGCGGTCCGGGCTTGCCGCGCGGCACGACGCTCGACGAGAACTCGCCCACGGTGACGCCCACCGTCGAGGCCGGGAGGTCGACCACGACCCAGTGGAAGAAGTCCACGCGCGGCAGCGTCTTCGGCACCACGCGCCCTTCCTGGTTGACGTCGTCGCCCTGGCTGGGGACGTCCGGGTCGTGGCAGATGATCGCGAACGACTTCGTGCCCACGGGCACGTCGACCCACGCGAGCTGCGGGTTGTGGTTCTTCGAAAGGGTCGCGTGGCTCTTCGGATCCGGCGCGCAGAACGCGAATTCCGCGGGGATCACGCCGCCGTCGGAAAAACTCGAGCTGTTGAGCTTCATGGCTATTTGGCCGGTTCGCCCGGCTGGTAGACGATCTGCACGAGCTCCACCTCGAAGACGAGCGTGGAATTGGGCTTGATCACGTCGCCCACCGCGCGTTCCCCGTACGCCTTGTCCGGCGGGATGATGAGCAGCCGCTTGCCCTTCTCCTTCATCCCGATGAGCCCTTCATCCCAGCCCTTTATCACGCGTCCGGCACCGACGGTGAAACCGAACGGCGCCGGGCGGTTCTTCGAGCTGTCGAATTCCTTGCCCTTGAACTCGGGCGCGCAGCCGTCGTAGAGCCAGCCGGTGTAGCCCACGAGCACGGCGCTGCGGAAGCGCACGGCCTGCCCGGTGCCGGGCGTGATGTCCTTCACGACGAGCTCCCTGGGCGGCGGGGCGCAATCCTTCTTCTCGGCGGGCGCGGCCGCGGCGGCGGGCACGGCGGCCTGCGCGGCCGGCTTCGCTTCGGGCACCGAAGCGGTCTTCTCGGGGGCCGCGCAGCCGAACGCGAAGGCGGCGATGAAAGCGAGCGAAAGGCAATGTCTCACGATGGGACTCCGGTTGTTGTTCGAGGGAATGTTCAGTGGCCGCGGGCCACGCCTTCGCGCCGCGGATCGGCGCCGCCCTGCCAGCCCGTGGCGGTGCGGCGGATGCCTTGCAGGCCGCTCGTCATGTCGATCGCGCGCACGTCGTGGCCCATCGCCTTGAGAGTTGCGGCCAGGGATTGCAGTTCCGTGCCCTTCTCGATCTCCGTGGGCCCGTTGCGGCTGCCGAAGTTGGGAAGGTCGATCGCGCGCTGGATGTCGAGCTTCCAGTCGACCATGCCGAGCAGCGCCTTGGCGACGTAGCCGATGATGAGGCTGCCGCCGGGGCTGCCGATCACGATGTCGAGGCGGCCCTTGCCATCGAAGGCCACGAACGGCGCCATGGAGCTGCGCGGCCGCTTGCCCGGCGCCACGCGATTGGCCACGCCGGCGCCGTCCTCGACCGGCAGGAAATTGAAATCGGTGAGCTCGTTGTTGAGCAGGAAGCCGCGCACCATGACGCGGCTGCCGAAGAAGGCCTCGATCGTCGTGGTCATGGACACGGCGTTGCCTTCGGCATCGACGATGGAGATCTGCGTCGTGCCCATCACCTCGTCGACCGGATCCTGCGCGAAGGCGATGCGCACGCCGGGCGGCACGCCCGGCTGCGCCTTGCCCATGGATTTCTCCGGGCGGATGAGCTGTGAGCGCGACGCGATGTAGCCGCGATCGATGAGGCCCTTCACCGGCACGTCCACGAAGCGGTCGTCGGCGACGTACTTGCCACGATCGGCGAAGGCGAGCCGCTCGGCCTCGGAGACGAGGTGGACCGCGCCGGCCGAATCCGGCCGCATCGACGCCATGTCGAAACGCTCGAGCATGCCCAGCACCTGCAGCACCGCGATGCCGCCCGAGGACGACGGCGGCATGCCGCAGAGCTTCAGCGCGCGGTAGCTGCCGCAGAGGGGCTCGACCTCGCGCACGCGATAACCGGCGAGGTCCTCGAGCGACAGCGTGCCGGGATTGGGATGATTCCGCACGGCGGCGACGATGTCGCTCGCGATGCCGCCTCGATAGAACGCGTCCGCGCCGCCGTCGCGCAGCGCGCGCAGCGTGGCGGCGAACTGCGGGTTGCGCAGCACCGTGCCGACCGCCTTGGGCTGCCCTTCGCCATCGAAGAAATACGCGCGCGCCGCGGGCTGGTCCGCGAGCCCGCGATCCTCGCCGATCAGCCGGTGCAGGCGCGGCGATACCGGGAATCCCTCCTGCGCGGTGCGCAGCGCCGGGCCGAACAGCGCCTTCCACGGCAGCTTGCCGTGGCGGACGTGCGCGAGCTCCAGCAACCGCGGCGTGCCGGGCACGCCGACCGAGCGGCCGCCCACGCGCGCCTGTGCGAAGGCCATCGCCTTGCCCTCGGGCGTGAGGAAGAGCTCGGGCGTCGCCCCCGCGGGGGCGACTTCGCGGCCGTCGTAGGCATGCAGCTTGCGGTGGCGCGCGTCGTAGTACAGGAGGAAGGCGCCGCCGCCCAGGCCGGAAGAAGTCGGCTCGACGAGGTTGAGCACCAGCTGCGTGGCGACCATCGCATCGACCGCGGAGCCGCCGCGCTCGAGCATGCGCACGCCCGCCTCCACCGCGAGCGGATGCGCCGCCGCGACCATGTACTTCCTCGCGGTGGCGACGTGCTTGGCGGTCCAGCCGCTCGCCGCCTCGGGCTGCGAGGGCCGCAGCTGCGCGCTCGCCGCGAGCGAGGCGGCGAGCGCTGCCGCGGCGAGGACGACCGCCTTACTGGATACCGCCAAGGCAGACGTACTTGATCTCGAGGAAGTCCTCGATGCCGTACTTGGAGCCTTCGCGGCCGAGTCCCGACTGCTTCACGCCGCCGAAGGGCGCGACCTCGTTGGAGATGATGCCGACGTTCACGCCCACGATGCCCGCCTCGAGCGCCTCGGCGGCGCGCCAGATGCGGCCCACGTCGCGCGAGTAGAAGTAGGCGCACAGGCCGAACTCCGTGTCGTTGGCGAGCGCGAGGGCCTCGGCGTCGTCCTTGAAGCGGAAGAGCGGCGCGACGGGACCGAAGGTTTCCTCGCGCACGACCTTCATGTTCGGCTTCATGTCCGTGAGCAGCGTCGGCTCGAAGAAGTAGCCGCCGAGGCTGTGCCGCTTGCCGCCCATGACGACCTTCGCGCCCTTGGCGACGGCATCGGCCACGTGCTCCTCGACCTTGGCGAGGCCCTGCTTGTCGATGAGCGGGCCGATGTTGACGCCGGCCTCGGTGCCGCGGCCGACCTTGAGCGCCCTGATCTTCTCGCCCAGCTTCGCGGCGAACGCGTCGTACACCTTGTCCTGCACGTAGATGCGGTTCGCGCACACGCAGGTCTGGCCGGCGTTGCGGTACTTCGAGGCGAGCGCGCCTTCCGCCGCGGCGTCGAGGTCCGCGTCGTCGAACACGATGAAGGGCGCGTTGCCGCCCAGCTCGAGCGACATCTTCTTGACCGTGTCGGCGCTCTGCCGCATGAGGATGCGGCCCACTTCCGTGGAGCCGGTGAAGGTCACCTTGCGCACGATCGGGCTCGCGCACAGCTCCTTGCCGATGGCGACCGGGTCCCCGGTCACGATGTTGAGCACGCCCTTCGGGATGCCCGCGCGCTCGGCGAGCTCGGCGAGCGCGAGCGCGGAGTACGGCGTCTGCTCCGCGGGCTTCAGCACGAAGGTGCAGCCCGCGGCGAGGCCGGGCGAGACCTTGCGCGTGATCATGGCGTTCGGGAAGTTCCACGGCGTGATCGCGGCGCACACGCCGATCGGCTGCTTCAGCACGATGAGGCGGCGGTCGTTGGTCGGGCTCGGGATCACGTCGCCATAGACCCGCTTGGCCTCTTCGGCGAACCACTCGACGAAAGAGGCGCCGTAGGTGATCTCGCCCTTGGCCTCGGCGAGCGGCTTGCCCTGCTCGGCCGTGAGCAGCAACGCGAGGTCGTCCGCGTGGGCCATGATCAGGTCGTACCACTTGCGCAGGATGTTCGACCGCTGCTTGGCGGGCAGCGCGCGCCACGCGGGCAGCGCGGCGTTCGCCGCTTCGATCGCCCGCTTCGTCTCGGCCGCGCCCATGTTCGGCACGCTGCCGAGGATGCTTCCATCGGCGGGGTTGTCGACGTCGAAACGCCCGCCGCCATCGGCCTCGACCCACGCGCCATCGACGTACGCGCGGTCACGGAAAAGCTTCGGGTCCTTGAGATTGGGAACGGCAGTACGGTCCTTCACGACGGCGCTCATGGTTCACCTCCGGGGAATCGAAAAATTATACGCGCCCCCTCCCCACCGGGAGGGGGGTAATATGCGGCGCATCAACGACAGGGAGGTTCCATGCGACGAGTCCTTGCAGTTGCCGCAGCAGCCGTTCTCACCCTTGCATGCGCCGCCGCCGACGCGAAGACGCTGCGATGGTCGAGCCAGGGCGACTACCTCACGGCCGACCCGATGGCGCAGAACGAGCTGCTCACCAACTCCATCAACGGCCAGGTGTACGAATCGCTCGTCATGCGCGGCAAGCAGCTCGAGATCATTCCCGGGCTCGCGGAGAAGTGGGAGCAGAAGGACCCGAAGACGTGGATCTTCCACCTGCGCAAGGGCGTCAAGTGGCACGACGGGAGCGAATTCACCGCCGACGACGCCGTGTTCTCGATCAAGCGCCTGCAGGGCAAGACCTCGAACTTCCGCGTGTACGGCAACGCCGTGGGCGAGCCCACGAAGATCGACAAGTACACGATGCAGCTGGTCACGCCGGTGCCGAACCCGGTGATGCTCGAGATGCTCGCCAACAGCCTGTTCATGATGAACAAGGCCTGGTGCGAGAAGAACAATGCGGTGGAGACGCAGGACTTCACCAACCAGAAGGAAGCGTTCACCGCGCGCAACGCCATGGGCACGGGCCCCTACATCCTCGTGTCGCGCGAGCCGGACGTGAAGAGCACGTTCAAGAAGAACCCCAACTGGTGGGGCCTCAAGGCGGGCAAGGACTACTGGGACGGCGACGTGGAC
Organism: Usitatibacter sp.; assembly: GCA_035719385.1. Taxonomy (GTDB): domain Bacteria; phylum Pseudomonadota; class Gammaproteobacteria; order Burkholderiales; family Usitatibacteraceae; genus Usitatibacter. The sequence continues at coordinate 5,322 of DASTGG010000131.1, read as the reverse complement.
GACATCGTCTACCAGCCGATCAAGCAGGACAACACGCGCGTGTCGGCGCTGCTCTCGGGCGAGCTCGACTTCGTCCTCGACCCGCCGCCCCAGGACCTGGACAAGCTCAAGTCCGACAAGAACGTGAAGGTCTACGAAGGGCGCGAGAACCGCATCATCTTCCTGCAGATGGACCAGGCGCGCGACGAGCTGCTCTACTCGAACGTGAAGGGCAAGAACCCGTTCAAGGACGTGCGCGTGCGCAAGGCCTTCTACCAGGCGATCGACGTGGAGGCGATCCATCGCGCGGTGATGCGCGGGCTGTCGGTGCCCACGGCGATCAACCTCCCGAACCCGGAGAAGGCGGGGATCCCGAAGTCCATGGACAAGCGCTATCCCTACGACGTGAATGCGGCGAAGAAGCTGCTCGCGGAGGCGGGATATCCGAACGGCTTCGAGGTGCAGCTCGATTGCCCGAACAACCGCTACATCAACGACGAGAAGATCTGCGTGGCGGTGGCGGGCATGCTCGCCAAGGCCGGCGTGACCGTGAAGGTGAACGCGATCCCGCGCGCGCAGTACTTCCCGAAGGCGCAGCGCCTGGACGTGAGCTTCTGCATGCTCGGATGGGGCGGCGCGACGACGGATGCGATCTTCACGCTGCAGCCGGTCCTGCACTCGCGCAACGACAAGGGCGACGGCGACTACAACTGGGGCAACTACAAGGACCCGGAATTCGACGCGCTCATCGACGATGCCAAGGGCGACACCAACATGCAGCATCGCCAGCAGACGATCATCAAGGCGATGCAGCGCTTCCACGACCAGGTGTACATGATCCCGCTGCACCTGCAGGTGATCCCGTGGGCGTCGCGCGCGAATACCGAGGTGATCCACCGCGCCGACAACTGGCTGCAGGTGACTTGGGTGAAGATGAAATAGTCCGGGCCGGCAATGGATCGGAGGCAGGCGCCGTTCATTGCCGGCGTGCTTTTCGCGTCCTGCGTCGGCGTTGCCGTCGCGAATGCGGCCACCTTGCGATGGTCGTCCCAGGGTGACTACCTCTCCGCCGACCCGCACGCGCAGAACGAGGGCCTGAACAACAGCATCAACAGCGAGATCTACGAGCGGCTCACGGCGCGCGACAGGTCGCTCGCGCTCGTCCCGTCGCTCGCGACCTCGTGGGAAGCCGTGGGCGCGGCGGGCTGGCGCTTCCACCTGCGCCGCGACGTCGTCTTCCAGGACGGCACGCCGTTCACCGCGGACGACGTCGTGTTCTCGATCGCGCGGGCGCAGCTTCCCAGCTCCAACTTCAAGGTGTTCGCCGCGCCGCTCGGCAAGGCGCGCAAGGTGGACGCGTACACGGTGGACCTCGAGCTGCCGCGCGCGCTGCCGCCGGCGGTGCTGCTCGAGAACGTGAACACGATCTTCATCATGAGCCGCGCGTGGAGCGAGAGCCACGGCGCCGGCAAGCCGCAGGACTTCAAGACCGGCGAGGAGACCTTCGCCTCGCGCAGCGCCAACGGCACGGGCCCCTACGTGCTCGAGAAGCGCGAAGCGGAGATCGCCACGGTGCTGCGGCGCAATCCGCGCTGGTGGGGACAGCGCGAAGGCCGCTTCGAGGGCAACGTGGACGAGATCGTGTACCGGCCGATCAAGTCGGATGCCACGCGCATGGCGGCGCTGCTGTCCGGCGAGCTCGATCTCGTGCTCGACCCGCCGCTGCAGGACCTGCCGCGCCTCGCGCGCGAGCCGTCCGTGCGCATCCTGGAAGGCCCCGAGAACCGCGTGATCTTCCTCGCGATGGACCAGCGGCGCGACGAGCTGCGGTATTCCACCGTGAAGGGGCGCAACCCCTTCAAGGACCGGCGCGTGCGCCAGGCGCTCTACCAGGCGATCGATGTCGAGGCGATCCGGCGGCAAGTGATGCGCGGGCAGTCGCGGCCCACGGGATCGATGATTCCGGCGCCCTCGGCCGCCTTCCCCGAGCTCGAGCCGCGCGCATGGCCGTTCGATCCGGCCGCCTCCAGGCGCCTGCTTGCGCAGGCCGGGTATTCCGGGGGCTTCGGCGTCTCGCTCGACTGCCCCAACAACCGCTACGTGAACGATGAGCGCATCTGCACCGCCATCGCGGCCATGCTCGCGAAAGTCGGCCTCGAGACGCGCGTGAACGCGATGCCGCGCGCGCAGTTCTTCCAGAGGGTCGACCAGTTCGACTTCAGCGTGCACCTGTATGGCTGGGGCGGGGCGGCCACGGATCCGGGTTTCACGCTCGGGCCGGTGCTCCACGGCCCCGACAAGCAGGGCAAGGGGGATTTCAACTCCGGCCGCTTCCGCGACGAGGCGCTCGACCGCCTCATCGACGAGTCCGAGGGCGAGCTGGACCCCGCGCGCCGCCGCGCGCTCATGCTGGAGGCCTTCCGGCGCGTGCGCGAGAACATCTACGTGATCCCGCTCCACCGCCAGATGATCCCGTGGGCCATGCGGACTACGGTGCGCACCGTGCACCGGGCGGACAACTTCGTCGAGGCGACCTGGACGCGCATCGACTGATTCCTCCCCCTACGCCACGCGCGCAAGCCGTGCTACGCTGCCTGCGTGTCAGGGAGAGTACAAAAAATGGCGGCCGCCATGGTCGCTTTGGCGCTTGCCGTGCCCGCCGCTTGCGCGGCCGCGGCCGATGAGCCGCTGGGCGCCGCCGTGGCGACCCTTCGCGACCGCAGCGGCTGGTCCGCCAGCCTGCTGGTATCGCCACCGGAGCGGCGCGCCGTGCTCGACGAGCCGGCCGTCCGCGCCACACCCCCCGTCGTGAACGCCGCCGTATCGAGGCGGATCACGCGCTCGTCGCGGCTCAGCTTCGAGGTCACGAACGTCTTCGATCGCCCGCCGGCCGCGCAACCCTTCCTGGAGCCGCCGACGAGCAAGCGGGGCTTCGGGGTGCACCTGCGCATCGGCTTCTAGGAACGAAAACGGCCGCGTGCATCCGCGGCCGCCGTGACGCAGCGATTGGCGCGGCCTTCAGGCCACCTGGTAGCGCATGACGCGGTAGAAGCCGCCGAAGATGTCGACCTGCTCGTCGCATTCGACCTTGCGCCCGAGGCTCTCGCCGATCTCGCCCATCACCTTGCCGAGGTCTTCCTTCCAGAAGCTGCCGAGGAAGGGTTCCGCATGCGTGAGGATCCAGCGCATCGGCCAGAAGCGATGGAAGAAGTGCCGCTTGCGGAACTCGCCGTACTCGGCCATGACGAGGCGCCCGCCCGGCTTCAGCACGCGGATCGCCTCGCGCAGCGCCGCATGGCGCTCCTCGGTGGGCATCTCGTGCAGCAGCAGGAAGACGAGCACCGTGTCGAAGGACTTCGAGTCGTACGTGAGCGCCTCGGCCTTCATGCGCGCGGTGTGGACCGTGCGGCCGATGAGGCCGACCTTGCGCTTCGCCTCGTTCAGCTGGATCGGCGCCGCGTCGATGAGGTGCAGGTCGTCGATGTTCTGCGCGAGCGTCGGCGTGAGCTCACCGTATACCGCGGCCACCTGCAGCGTGCGCCCGGCCGTCTTCGGGTCCATCAGCCGCATGGTGTTGCGCATGATCCTGCGGTAGTTGCCGAAGAGGATGGCGTTGATGATCGGCTGGTGGTCGAAGAACCACACGGAGAAGGGCCAGATGTAGGCCCAGGCGTAGTGCCGCACCAGGTACGGCGGCAGCTCGAAGGGCGCGGGCGTGTTGGCGGGGCCCGCGGTGAATGCGGCTTCGGTCGCCGCCATTTCCTGCCTTACCAGTGCATCGATGTGCGTCGCATCCAGACGTTTCATGTTTACCTCCCACGCATGAAGGATCACATGGGAGGCGTCGCGCCGTTTGATTCAGGTCAGTTTCCGGAAATGCGCGCGGCACGCGCGGTACCAACAGCTGCAACCGCGGCGCGTGTAGTGACCTTCAGGCCGCGCGGACCGGCGCGCGTCCGCGGTGATGGATGCGGTCCGAGGCCAGCACCGTCGAGGGCGCGTACGGCTCGCGCCCGCGCAGCATGGCGTAGAAAGGGGTGAAGTCCGCCGCCGTGGCCTCGAAGAGCTGGTCGAAGTCGCGGATCACGAAATAGGTTTCCTGGAACGTATCGATCTTGTAGCGGGTCTGCATGATCCGCAGCAAATCGAAGCCGATGCGATTGGGATCGGGGCTGTCGATGCAGTAGCCGATCTCGCCGCCCGAGGACAGGATGCCCGCGCCGTACGTCCGCAGCCCGGAGCGCGTCTCGATGAGGCCGAACTCCACCGTGTACCAGTAGAGCCGCGCCAGCATCTCGATCGCGCCGAGCGCGTGCGCCTTGAGGCCTCCCTGCCCGTACGCCTGCATGTAATCCGCGAACACCGGGTTGAAGAGCATCGGCGCGTGGCCGAAGAAATCGTGGAAGACGTCGGGCTCGACGATGTAGTCGAACTCCTCGGGCTTGCGCAGCCACACCGTCACCGGGAAACGGCGGTTCGCCAGGTGCTCGAAGAAGACGAAATCGGGAACCAGCCCCGGCACCGCGACGAGCTCCCAGCGCGTGGCCTTCGCGAGCTTGTCGTTGATCGCGTCGAAGCGCGGGATGCCCTCGATGTAGCCCAGCGTGTCGAGCGTGCGCACGAACTCCGGGCACGCGTAGCGCGTCACGAGCCCCTGCTGCCGGTGGAAGAGGCGCCGCCACAGCTCGTGCTCCTGCGGCGTATAGGCGGACCAATCCTGCTCGACGGTATAGTCCGGCCGGATGCGGCTGTAGTCGCCGCGCAGCGCGTGGCCGGTCTCGCCCGTCATCGCTCGTAGCGCGCGACGCGTTGCTCGATCGCGCCGAAGATCGAGGTGCCGGCCTCGTCCAGCATCTCGAGGCGCACCGTGTCGCCGAACCGCAGGAAGGGCGTCCTCGCGGTTCCCGTCTCCACCTGCTCGACGAGCCGCGCCTCCATGAGGCACGCATAGCCGGCGGACTTGTCCTGGTTCGAGACGGTGCCGCTGCCGACCAGCGTGCCGGTCGCGAGCTCTCGCGTCTTCGCGGCATGCGCGATGAGGTCGAAGAAGCTGAAGGTGCAATCGGCGCCCGCGTTGGGGCTGCCCAGGCGCTTGCCGTTCACGTCGGCGAGCAACGGCCGGTGGACCTTGCCGTCGACCCAGGCGGCGCCCAGCTCGTCGGTGGTCACGGCGACCGGAGCCAGCGCGTTGGCGCCCTTGCCGTGCACGAAGCCGAAGCCCTTGGCGAGCTCCGCGGGAATGAGCCGCCGGAACGAAATGTCGTTCACCAGCGTGACGAGTCGCACGGCCTCGCGTGCGTCCGCGGCCGTGACGCCCATCGGCACGTCCGCCGTGATCACGCC
>DASTGG010000130.1:0-23771 GCA_035719385.1 Usitatibacter sp. | reverse complement strand
TGCCAGGACAACCAGACTTCCCTTGACGGCGACCACAACGGGGCATTCACCGGGCAGCTGCTGGAAGTGTGGGACAACGGCAAGTTCACGGGCAACTACGCGACCTTCCACGCGCGCATCGTGGCCGGCATGCCCGCCAGCCAGACGCCGAACCTCTTCACGCTCGGCAAGGCGGCGCCGTTCACGAGGCAGCAACCGTTCGCGGTGGCGCCGGCCCCGCAGAAAGCGAAGGCCGCGCTCGCCACGAGCTGATCAGGGCATCGCCAACCCGAAGCGCCCGGCGTAGGGCTCGATCGCCGCGACGATGGTGGAGGAGATGTCCACGCCGCCCTCCATCGCCGCGCGCCGGCGCTTCATCGCGTTGTCGCCCGGAATGCGCACGCGTTCGACGCCGGGGCGCACCGGGTTCTCGCGGCAGGCGTTCACGAGCCATGACGTCTGCCGTGTGAACGCGGCGTGTCCCGCGAAGGCCGCGGGATCCATCACCTGGACGAAGACGCTGCTGGTGGCCCCCTTGGGCGAATCGGCGCGCCCGAAGCCGCCGAAGCCCTGCGTGAGCGCTTCGACCATGAGCCCGAGCGCGTAACCCTTGTGGCCGTGGTCGAGGCCGCCCAGCGGCAGCAGCGATCCGCCGCCGCCGATGACGGCCTTCGGATCGTCGGTCTCGCGGCCGTCGCGGTCGAGCGCCCAGGGGCGCGGGAAACGCCTGCCCTCGCCGATGAGCTGCCGCGCCATGTTGTTGGTCGTGATGGTCGCGCTGATGTCGATCAGGATCGGATCGCCGTCGGTGGGAATGCCGATGCCGATGGGATCGGGCGTCATGACGGGCACGCGCCCGCCGTAAGGCGCCACGGTGGCCACGGCCGGCGACGAGGAGGCGACGATGGCCATGCAGCCGCGCCCGGTCGCGCGCGGCAGGTACGCCGCAAGCGCCCCGATGTGGTGGCTGTCCGCGATCGCGATGGTGCACGTGCCATGCGTCCTCGCGCGCTCGAGGCCGAGGTCGATGGCCTTCAACGTGAGCCACGTGCCGGGCAGGCGCCGCCCGTTCCACGTGACGCACGCGCCCCGATCGGCGAGCACCTCCGGCTCGCCGCTGCCGCGCACCTCGCCCTTCGCGGCGCCGTCGAGGTACCACGGCGCGAGCGCGATGCCGTGCGTCGAATGGCCCATCAGGTCCGCCTCGAGCAGCACCTCGGCGGTGGCGTCGGCCTTCTCGCCCTCGTACCCCGCCTTCTCGAAGAGCGCGCGGATGAATCCGCGCAGCCGCGAGTATTCGAAGCGAACCGCCCCGCTCATGCGAGCACGCCGAGCGGCCAGGGCACGAACTCGTTCTCGCCCACGCCGATCGCCTCGCTCTTCGTGGGCTCGCCCGAGGCGTGCGCGAGCAGCCGCTCGAAGATGGCCTGCCCCATTTCCTGGATCGTGGACTCGCCGTCGATGATGACGCCGCAATTCACGTCCATGTCCGAGACCATGCGCCGGTACATGGGCGTGTTCGTCGCGAGCTTGATCGTGGGCGCCGGCACGCTGCCGAAGCACGAGCCGCGGCCCGTGGTAAAGCAGATCATGTTCGCGCCGCCGGCGATCTGTCCCGTCGCGGACACCGGGTCGTAGCCCGGCGTGTCCATGAAGACGAGCCCTTTCGCGGTGACCGGCTCGGCGTACTCGTACACCGCCATGAGCGGGCTGCTGCCGCCCTTCTTCGCGCCGCCCAGGGATTTCTCCAGCACGTTGGAGATGCCGCCCGCGTTGTTCCCGGGGCTCACGTTGCCGTTGATCTGGATGTCGCGCCCCTTGCCGTGCTCGAGCCACCAGCTCATGCGCTCGACGAGCTTGCGGCCCACCTCGGGCGTCACCGCGCGCGCCGTCAGCGCCGGCTCCATGCCGTAGATCTCGGTCGTCTCCGAGAGGATCGCCGTGCCGCCGTGGCGCACCAGGATGTCCATCGCCGCGCCCAGCGCCGGGTTCGCGGACAGCCCCGAGAAGCCGTCGGAGCCGCCGCACTGCAAGCCGACGACGATGTGCTCGGCCGACACCGGCTCGCGCTTCACCGCGTTGGCGAGCGGCAGCATGCGCTTCACGATCTCGATGCCGGCCTCGATCGTGTTCCTCGTGCCGCCGAGCTCGCTCATCACCAGCGTGGCGAGCCGCGGACCCGCGTCGAGCTTCTGGTGGGCGAGGAAGTCCTCGAGCGCGTTCTCCTCGTCGCCCAGCGCGATCACGAGCGCCGCCGCGGTGTTCGGGTGGCGGACGTAGCCGCCGATCGTGCGGCGCAGGACGTCCATCGCCTCGCCGCTCATCTCCATGCCGATGCCCGCCTCGTGCACGAACGGCGCGACGCCGTCGACATTGGGGAATCCGGCGAGGCGCTCCTTCGTGAACCACTTCGCGATGCGCCGCGCGGCGGTCGCCGTGGCGTTGCCGACGACGAAGACGCCGACGTAATTGCGCGTGGCCACGCGGCCGTCGTCGCGAACGATGCCCTGGAAGCGCGCGCGCTCCGCGGGCGGCAGCAGCTCGGCCGGCCGGTAATCCTCCGAATAGCGGTAGTCCTTGAGCTTGTCGCCGAAGACGATGTTGTGGCTGTGCATGCGCGTGCCGGGCTCGACGTCCGCGGCCGCGAACCCGATCACGGTGTCGTACTTGAGGATCGCATCGCCCTTGCGCAGCGCGCGCACGGCGATCTTGTGGCCCGCGGGCACGTCCTCGCGCGTCGTGACGCCCTCGCTCGGCACCGGCGTGCCCGCCGGCGTGTTGGCGCGCGCGACCACGACGTTGTCGCGGGGGTCGAGGCGGATGAAGGGATTGGGAATCGCCATGACGTTCCTCACGCCGTGAGGCCGATGGGCCACGGCACGAATTCGTTCTCGCCCACGCCGAGCTCCTCGCCGCGCGTCTTCCCGCCCGAGGCGTGGCGCAGCATCGCCTGGAAGATGCGCTCGCCCATCGCTTCGACGCTCGCCTCGCCGTCGAGGATCGGTCCGCAGTCGAGATCGAAATCGTCCCGCATGCGCCGATAGAGGGCCGTGTGGCTCGCGAGCTTGATCGTGGGCGCGGGCAGCGAGCCGAAGCCCGTGCCGTGGCCGGCCGCCATGCACACGAGGTTCGCCCCGCCGGCGATCTGCCCCGTCGCGGCGACCGCCTCGTGCGACGGCGTGTCCATGAACACGAGGCCCCTGGCGGTGACGGGCCACGCATACTCGTACACCTCCGCGAGCGGGGACCTTCCCCACCGCTTCGCCGCGGCGGCGGCGCGCTCGAGCGCCGTGGTGAAGCCGCCCGCCAGCGCGCTGCGCGTGAGGCGCCCGTTGAACGGCGTGTCGCGCCCGGCGTTGTATTCCTTCCACCACTGCATGCGCCGCCCGAGCCGCGCGGCGACATCGCCGCTCGCGGCCCGCGCCTCGAGCGCGCGCTCCATGCCGTGCAACTCGCTCGTGCCCGAGACGATCGCGGTGCCGCCGTGCCCGATGAGCAGGTCCACGGCGGCGCCGAGCGCGGGGTTCGTGGTGAGCTCCGAGAACGCGTCGCTGCCCGAGCCCTGCAGGCCGACGACGAGATGCGCGGCCGAAACGGACTCGCGACGCGCGTCGTTCACGAGCGGCAGCATGGCCTCGACGGCGGCGATGCCCTCGTCCGCCGTCTTGCGCGTGCCGCCCTTCTCCTGCATCACGAGCGTCGCGAGCCTCGGCCCCGGCGCGAGCTTCTCCTTCTCGAGCAGGCCGTAGATGTTGTTGCGCTCGCAGCCCAGCGAGCAGAGCACCGCGCCGCCCACGTTCGGATGGCGCACGTAACCGGCGATCGTGCGCCGCAGCAGGTCCATGGGCTCGCCGGTCATCTCCATGCCGCAGCCCAGCTCGTGCGTGAGGGCCACGACGCCGTCGACGTTCGCGTACGCGGCGAGCCGCTCGGCGGTGAAGTGATCGGCGATCATGCGCGCCGTGGTCGCAGCGCAGTTCACCGTCACCAGCACCGCGATGAAGTTGCGGGTGCCCACGCGGCCATCGGGTCGCGCGTAACCCAGGAACCGCGCGCGCTCGGCGGCGGCCACGGGCTGCACCGCGGACGACAGCGGCGCCTGCGGCGGCGTGGCGGCCGGGACGACATCCGCGGGACGGACACGCGCGCCGGCATCGATCGCACGCGCGGCGTGGCCGATGACCTCGTTGTCCTTGACGACGGGCTGCCCTGCCTCGATGCGGCGCAGGGCGATCTTGTGGCCGGCGGGAACGTCCTCGGCGAGCGTCGCGCTCGCGAATCGCAGCGCATCGCCCGCCGCGAGCCCGACGCGGGCGATGGCGACGTTGTCCGCAGCGTGCAAGCGGATCACCGGATCCGCGGAACGAAGAACCATCGACATGCGGAAATGCTACCGGAATCCAACGTGCTAAGGTCCGCTCCATGCGGCCTGCATCCTTCCTGCTCGCGCTGCTGGCTCTCGCCGCGTGCGCCACGTCCGGCCTTTCGGAGCGCGACCACCCGCTCGCCGGCCGCATCTGGGACGTCCGCCATGAACGCTTCGTGACGGCGGAGCAGGCCGAGGCGATCGTTGCCCGTGCCGACTACGCCTTGCTGGGCGAGACGCACGACAACCCCGCGCACCACGAGATCCAGGCGCGCCTGCTCGAGGCCGCCTCGCAGCGCGCGCCGCTGCCGGCGCTCGCCCTGGAGCAGATCGACCTCGAATACCAGCAGGCCGTGGATGCCGCACGCGAAAAGGGCGCCACGCCGGCGGCGATCGCCGAAGCGGGCCACATCGCAACGGGCTGGCAATGGAAGCGCTACGAGCCGCTCATCGCCTACGCGCTCGCGCACGGCGAACGCATCCTCGCGGCGAACTACTCGCGCGCGCGCTCGCGGGAGGTGATGACCGGTGGGGTCGCCGCGATCGGCGCCGCGCAGCTAGAGCGCCTCGCCGTCGAGCCGGTGTGGTCGCCGGAGCGCAACGCGAAGCTGCGCGGGCTCATCGTCGAGGGCCATTGCGGCCAGGACGATCCCATCATCGACAGCGTCGTGGCCATCCAGCGCGTGCGCGACGCGCTCATGGCCGACGCCATCCTGCAAGCGCCGCGAACCGTCGCCATCATCGGCCGCGGCCACGCGCGCGCCGACGTGGGCGTGCCGCTGTATCTCGCGCTGCGCGCGCCCGCCAAGCGCGTGATCTCGCTGGGCATCGTGGAGGTCGAAGGCGACAAGCCGAACGCCGCGGACTATCCCGAAGCGGCGCCGGGCACCCACGACCTCGTGTGGTTCACGCCGAGGGCCGGCCGCACCGACCCGTGCGCGTCCTTCAAGCCGATCGGCAAGCCCGCCCGGCGTTGACGGCGCTACTTGCTGTCGTCCACCTGCCGGAAGTACTCGTACATCGCGCGATGCAGCGCGGTGAGGAATTCGCCCGTCTTCTGCCCGTGGCTCGCCGCCGTGCCGGTGGTGCCGCCGGACGGAATCTCCTGGCTTTCGATGAAGGTCCTGAGCAGGTCGTTGGCGAGCGCGAGCGCGGCATGGTTGGTCATCGGGGCTTCCAGTCGGACAGTTGGGCCGAGAGCCGCTGCACGCGCAGCTCCAGGTCGTGGATGCGTTCGAGCAGCGACAGCACCAGCGGCACCGTGGCCGGCTCGAGCTCCAGGTCGCTGCAAAGCCTCACCGCGGATCGCACCTGCGCCGCGCAATCGGCGCTGAAGGCCGGCGGCTCGGCGGCGGGCTGCGCGGGGCGCAGCGCGCCATAGTCGACGAGCTCGCGCACCGCCTCTTCGCTGAGGCCGGAATAGGTCGCCAGCTCCACGATCGAGATCACGCGCTCGGCGTGCAGCCACACCGCGTCGTCTTCAGCCATGGGCACCTCCCGCGAAATGGCCGCGCGGGTCGAACTTCGAATGCTCGGCGAGCTGGCGGAAGAGCTCGCGCTCGCGTTCGTCCAGCACGGTCGGGTTCACGATCTGCACGATCGCATAGAGGTCGCCCTCGCCGCCGCCGGGCTTGGGCAGCCCCTTCTTGCCGAGGCGCAGCTTCCTTCCCGCCGTGGTGCCCGGCGGAATCTTCAGGTTCACCGCGCCCGAGAGCGTGGGCACCTCGACGGTGGCGCCGAGGGCGGCTTCCCACGGCGTTAGCGGCAGGTCCAGATACAGGTCGTGGTCCGTCACGCGGAAGAGCGGGTGGGGATGCAGCACGATGTCGAGATAGAGATCGCCGTCGCGCCCGCCGTTCGCGCCCTTGCCGCCCTGCCCGCGCAGCCGCAGCCGCTGGCCGGTCGTCGCGCCCTTCGGGATGCGCGCCTTCACCTTCTTCGGCACCTGGCGCACGTGGCCCTGCGCGTCGTATTCGGGCATGGCGAGCTCGAGATCGACCTGCGTGCCGCGGAACGCGTCCTCGAGCGAGAGGTGGACGGTGACCTCGAAGTCCTGGCCGGGGATCGGCATGTTGCCACCGTCGCGCGCGCCACGCGTGCGGCGGCCGCGCGAAAGGCTCTCGAAGAGGTCGGCGAGGTCTAGGTCCTCGAACGCGAAGCCGCCGGGCTCGCCCGCGCCGCTGCCCGCCCCGCTCCAGCGGAACTGCTGCTGCCAATCCGGCGGCGGGCGGAAGTCCTGGCCCGGCTGGTACCCGCTGCCGAGCTGGTCGTACGCGGCGCGTTTGTCCGGGTCCTTGAGCGTCTGGTACGCCTCGGAGACGTCCTTGAAGCGCTCCTCGGCCTTCGCTTCCTTGCTCACGTCGGGGTGGTACTTGTGGGCGAGCTTCTTGTACGCCTTCTTGATCTCGTCCGCGCTCGCCGTGCGCTCCACGCCGAGGATGGCGTAGTAGTCCTTGTATTTCATCGTGTGAAGGTCCGCTCGTCCGCGGCTGGAACATTACCACCGTCGAGGCGCGGCCAAAAAAATCGCCGCCCGGAGGCGGCGATCCCGTCGCGGCGCGCTGGAGCTCAGCCGCCCATCGGGTCCAGCGTGCCGCTCACGGAGGTGACGCCGGCCACGCGGCGCGCATCCTGCTCGGCGCGCATCGACTGCTGCACGTTCTTCGACGAGCCGCTCAGCATCACGCGCCCGTTGTTCGCGGCGATGGTCGCCGTGGCACCGAAGAGCGCCGGGTCGCGCTCGAACACATCGGCGACGGCTTCGGCCAGCGCCTGGTCCGAAGCGTTCGTGGCGCCGGCGTGAATGGCGTTGCTCGCGGTGTCGAGGCGTCCGTGCCAGGTGCCCTGGTGCGAGTCGCTGCGGAATGCATGCCAGCGTCCGTCGTCGTGGGCAAGTGCGGGAGCGGCGGCCAGGGCGGCGGCGACGACCGCCAGACGGCCCAGTGATTTGAAGTCTTTCATGGATATCCCCTGAAATGGAAAACAACATGAAAGCTGTCGCAACATCCATGCCGCCGTCGGGGGCCGCATAGGGGGCATCAATGCGCGGGCGCGCAGCGTGCGCGGTAAGCTTTTCGCGCGGAGGCGAAAGAGATGCTAGGCCGCAGCCAGCGCCGCGCGCCATGCGGCGCGAGAGGCCTCGACGATGCGGGCAAGACTCGTCCCGTCCTGCACTCCGCCGCATAGTCCCGTCGCCGCAAGCCGTGTTCCCGTCGCCGGGTCGGCAATGGCCGACAGGATGCGCGCGCCCATCGCCGGGTCGACGTTCGCACCGAAAACGCCGAACCAGATGTCCAGCGCGTGACCGGGAAAGCCGCACTCGCCAAGCATCGGCACCGAAGGCAGCGACGGCGCGCGCTCGTGCGACGAGACGGCGAGCGGCACCACGATGCCGGATGCGATCGCCCCATCGCACGCGAGCGCATTGTCGAAGTAGACGTGCACGCGGCCGGCGGCGATGTCGGCATACGCGGTCGCGCTGCCCGCGTCATAGGGCCGGTGCTCCATGACGATGCCCGCCTGGCGGCAGAAGAGCTCGGTGCACAGGTGGATCGTCTGCCCTGCGCCGGCGGAGGCGTATCTCAGGTGTTCGCGTTTCGCCCGCTCGACGAGCGAGCGCACGTCGCGCACGCCGAGCCGCGCGGAAGCGAGCAGGACGTTCGGCGCGCTGCCGAGGCTCGCGAGCGGCACGAAGGCCTCCGAGGGCGCCCCTTCGGCCCCGCGCTGCAGCGGCAGCAGCACGTGCGTGGTCGGCGTGGCGAGCAGCAGCGTGGGCTCGCCCTGCGCGGCGAGCGCGTTGGCGCGCGAAACGCCCGCGAGGCCGCCGCCGCCCGGGATGTTTTCGATGACGATCGCCCCGGCGGCCAGCGAGCCGCCGAAGGCGCGCGCGACGCGATCGGCCGCCCCGTCGCGGCCGAACGGCACGACGAAGCGGGTGATGGCTATTCCTTGATGCCCAGCTCGCGCACGAGCTTGCCCCACTTCTCGGCGTCGGCGCGCATGGTGGCAGCGAACTGCTCGGGCGTCTCGTTCACGGGCTCGACGCCGATCGCCTCCATCTTCTCCTTCACGTCGGGCAGCACCATGATGCGGTTGATCTCCGCGTTGAGGCGCTTCTGCAGCTCGGCCGGCATGCCCTTGGGGCCGAAGGCGCCGTACCAGACCGCCATCTCGTAGCCCGGGACCGTCTCGGCCACCGTCGGCGTGTCCTTGAGCAGGGACGAGCGCTTCTTCTCGGTGACCGCGATGAGCTTGAGCTTGCCCGCCTTCACGTGCGGCAGCGATTGGGTGCCCGCCGTGAACAGCAGCTGCGTCTGGCCGCCGACGGTATCCGTGACCGCGGGCGCGCCGCCCTTGTATGGCACGTGCAGCATCTGGCAGCCCGTCATCTTCTCGAGCAGCGCCGCCGACAGGTGGTTCGTCGAGCCCGGGCCGGCCGATGCGTAGGCGATCTTGCCGGGATTCGCCTTGCAGTAGGCGATGAACTCCTTCACGTTGCTCACCGGCAGGGACGGATGGATCACCATGGTGTTCGTGACGAACGCGAGCATCGCGATCGGCGTGAAGTCGTCCACGCCCTTGAAGGGCATGTCCGGGTTCATCGCGGGATTGATCGCATGCGTGCTCATGGAGCCGAAGAGCAGCGTGTAGCCGTCGGGCGGCGACTTCGCCACGTAATCGGAGCCGATGTTGCCCGAGGCGCCGGGCTTGTTCTCGACGATCACCGGCTGCCCGAGCGACTCCGTGAGCTTCTGCGCGACGGTGCGCGCGAGGATGTCCGTGGAGCCGCCCGGGGCCCACGGCACGACGATCTTCACGGGTTTCTCGGGCCAGGCGGCCTGGGCCTGCAACGCCGCGAGGAGCACCACACTGCAAACGAGCTTGAGTAGTTTCATGTCCTATCGTCCGACTGCGTAACCCTGCATGCCGCGGGCGTTCGCGCCCGCCTTCAGTATCCAGCGTCCCGAACCGTCGCGTTCGCGCGCGCAGGCCGTGAGGCGTCCCTCGGACCACGCCTCGCCCACGACGACGTCGTGCCCCTTCGCGCGCAGGCCCTCGATCGTCTCCTTCGGGAAGCGCGATTCCATCGTGATCCTGTTCAGCGTCGTCTCGCGCGGCCAGAACGACGCCGGGAAATGGTTGATGTGCCACGAAGGGTAATCGATGGCCTGCTGCAGGTTCATCGCGTGCAGCGCGTGGCGCAGGAAGAAGATCACCTGCCATTGGTCCTGCTGGTCCCCGCCCGGGGTGCCGAAGGCCATGTACGGCTCGCCGTCGCGCAGCGCCATCGACGGCGACAGCGTGCTGTTGGGCCGCTTGCGCGGCGCGAGCTGCCCCGGCACGCCGTCGTCGAGCCACGTCATCTGCAGGCGCGTGTTGAGCGAGAAGCCGAGCTCGGGAATGACGGGGCTCGAGGAGAGCCAGCCGCCCGACGGCGTGGCGCTCACCATGTTGCCGTCGCGGTCGATGACGTCGATGTGGCACGTGTCGCCGACGAAAAGCTCGTGGTCGGCCCATTCCGCGACCGGCGGCAGCTCGGCGAACGTGGGCTCGCCGATGCCGAAACGCGTATCCGATGCCCGCAGCGTGCGTGCGGCGGCTTGCAGGTCCGGCAGCTTCGGCGCGTGCCCACCGGGCCGGCCGGGCCGCAGATCCCGTGACGCGCGTGCCGACAATTGCGCCGCGCGCGCGGCTCCGTATTCGCGCGACAGCAGCTCGGCGAGCGGCACCGCGACGAAATCCGGGTCCCCGTACCACGCGAGCCGATCGGCCATCGCGAGCTTCGCCGCTTCGGCCACGCGGTGCACCCACTCGGTCGAGTCGGGCGCATGCGCCGCCAGGTCCAGGCCCGCGAGGATGCCGAGCTGCTGCAGGAAGACGGGGCCCTGGCTCCAGGCGCCGCACTTGGCCACGGTGTAGCGGCCGAAGTCCATCGTCGCCGGCTCTTCGTACGCCGCGTGCCAGCCCGCGAGGTCCTCGTAGCGCAGCAATCCGGTGTTGCGCTCGCCGGTCGTGTCGCGCACCGCTTCGCTCGTGTAGTAGCGATCGATCGCCTGCGCGACGAAGCCGCGATACCAGGCGCCGATCGCCGCGTCGATCTGCCCGGCGCGATCGGTCGCGGCGCGCTGCGCTTCCTCGCAGATGCGCTCGTAGGTCGCCGCCGTGGCGGGCAGCGTGATCGTCTCGAGCGGGCGCGGCACGCGGCCTCCCGGCAGCCACACGTTCGCCGACGACTTCCAATCGTCGAACAGCGGCCGCACCGAAACCAGCGCCTGCACGGCTCGCGCCACCAGCGGAAACCCGTTGCGCGCGTATTCGATGGTGGGCCGCAGCACTTCGGCGAGCGTCCAGGTCCCATAGTCGCGCAGCATCGTGAGCCAGGCGCCGAAAGCGCCGGGAACGGTCGCCGGCAGGAGGCCGATTCCGGGAACCAGATCGAGGCCCATGCGTTGGAACGCCGCCGCCGTCGCGAGCTGCGGCGCGCAGCCCTGCCCGCACACGGCGCGCATGCGCTTCTCGCGCGCGGACCACAGCAGGATCGGCACTTCCCCGCCCGGCCCGTTCAGGTGCGGCTCCAGGATCTGCAGGCAGAAGCCGGCGGCCACGGCCGCATCGAAGGCGTTGCCGCCGCGCTCGAGCACGCCCATCGCGACCTGGGAGGCGATCCAGTGCGTCGAGGCGGCCACGCCGAACGTGCCGCGGATCTCGGGCCGCGTCGTGAACGGCAGCATCGTCACGAGCCCTGCAGGCGCGTGAGCAGCACCTCGACGAGGTCGGGGCCGTTGGCGACGGGCAGGCGCCGCTGGCGCAGGATGGAAAGCAGCTCCGGCGTGGCGATGTCCGCGGGCCCCGCGCGCAGGAAGATCTCCGCGATGGCGCGCTGGACCGCGGGCGAGGACGTGCTCGCGAAAAGCTGCGAAAGCTGCCCCAGCACCTCGTGGTCCGTCACGTGCAGCCGCGCGAGGGTCTCCAGCGCGCGCACCTGCGCCGGCCCGCCCTTCATCCGCACGATGCGCACCGCCGCGACGCGCAGCTCGCTGCCCTCGGTGATCGGGTGGTGCCGCAGGTACGACTGCGCCACCTGCACGTCGCCCTCATCCACGCTCGCCAAGGCGGCGATCACGCGATCGCGAGCCTCGCGGTTGCCCAGGCACGCGAGGGCCGCCGATTGGGCCGTGCGCGGCGACTTCACGTCGGTCATGTCGACCGCATCGTTCAGCGTGCCGTCGGGGTTGAGCGTGCACACCAGCTCCACCTCGCCGAAGCCCATGCCGCTGCGCGCGAGCACGTCGTGGATCACGCGCCCCTGCTCCACGCGCTGCTCCGTGGCCGAAAGCCAGCCCACCGTGCGGGCGAGCGCGATCATGCGCACGCGCACCGCCGGATCGTCCGCGTCGTGCACGAAATCCAAATAGGCCTTGCGCGCATGCGCATCGCCCGCCAGCCGCAGCAGCTCCGTGTTGTAAGCGGCCGACGCACGCTCGGCAGGCGTCACGGTCGCGAAGAATTTCTCGATGCGCTCGAGCGACAGGCGCGCCTCGGCGATCGCGCGGTCCATCATCTCGTGGATCGTCGCGACCTTGTCCGCGGCGCCCTGCCGGTCGTCGTAGAAGCGGCACATCTCGCCGCGCACGTCCGCGTTGGGCTCGCCCGCCTTGAGTCCCTCGGTCGCCACCATGCTGCTGGGGCCGAAGATGTGCAGCAGCCTCGCGCTCGGCCGCCCGCTGCCCACCGCGACATCGGGCCCGCCCTCGAGGTGCCGCCGCAGCATGGGACCGGCCACGCGCCCCAGCGGCGCCAGCGACGAGAAGCCGTAGATCACCGGCACGTCCGGAAACAGCCGCCGCATGTGGTCGCGGCTGCTCTCGCCGTAGCGCTCGCCCAGCCGGCGCGCGAGCTTCTCGGCCTGCTCCGGCGATTGGCCCGAGCGCACCAGGCTGCGCGCGATCTCGGGCGAGGCCACGTGCGCCGGCGCCGGGTTGAGCGTGTCGCAGCCGAAGAGGTACACCTCCTTCAGGTGCGAGAACAGGTCGGGGCACGACGCGCTGCACGACACGCGCTCCATCTCGTCGACCGGCAGCGTCTCCTTCGCGTCGAAGCGCGACGAATAGAACTCGGTGCCGGCGAAATGGCCCGAGACCACCAGCACGTCGCATTGCACGTGCTCCTGGCAGGCGGAGGCGAGCCAATCGGGACGGCCGTGCTCGACCAGCTCGACGAAGCGGTACTTGTCCGGCGGCAGGCTCTGCTTGAGCACCTCGCGCTCGTCGGGGGAATTGACCGTGACGGTGCACACGGTCGTGACCGCGTGCGCGGCGGTCGCAAGCCCGAGCAGCGCCGCAAGAAGAAACGACGCCTTCACCACAGAGGACCGGAGGAACACAAAGGCATCACAGAGAAATGCCATATGAATGGGATTCGGGCTTTGCTGGCCGAAGCCGCGAAACAACATTTTTGGCCCTGCCTCTGTGCCACCTCTGTGAGCCTCTGTGTCTCTGTGGTGCAGTCCACCGGTCAATGCTCCGCGATCTAAGCCGCCAGCCGGTTGCTGTGGATCACGCGCCCGCCGTGCTCGCGCAGCGTGTGGAACTGGATCTTCGGCCAGTTCTCCTTCGCCGCGGCGAGCTCCGACGTGTGCCCGTAAAGCACCGCCGGGGCGTCCACCACGTCATAGGCGACGCGATAGGCGTTCGCCTCGATGAAGCGCTTGAGCTCGGCGGGATCTTCGGCCGTGATCCAGCGCGCCAGCCGGTAGTTGCTCGGGATCATGCGCGCCCGCGCCTGGTATTCGTTCTCGAGGCGGTAGGCGACCACGTCGAGCTGCAGCTGCCCCACGGCGCCCAGCAGCAGCGCGCCGCCCTGGTGCGGGCGGAAGACCTGGATCGCGCCCTCCTCGCCGAGCTGCTGCAGGCCGGTGCGAAGCTGCTTGTTGCGGATCGGGTCAGCGACTTCCACGGTCTGGAAGATCTCCGGGGCGAAGAACGGCAGGCCCGTGAATTGAAGCGTTTCGCCCTCGGTGAGCGTATCCCCCAGCTGGAGCACGCCGCGATTGGGCAGGCCGACGATGTCGCCGGGGTACGCGTCCTCGAGCAGGTCGCGCCGCTGCGAAAGGAACGACACGGCGGTCGCGGTCTTCACTTCCTTGCCGGTGCGCGCGAGCTTGAGCTTCATGCCGCGCTCGAACCGCCCCGAGCACACGCGCACGAAGGCGACGCGGTCACGGTGGGCCGGGTCCATGTTGGCCTGGATCTTGAAGACCACGCCGGTGAATTTCTCCTCGGTGGACTGCACCACGCGCTGGACGGCGGCCTTGGGACCGGGCGGCGGCGCGAGCCCCACGAGGGCGTCGAGGACTTCCTTCACGCCGAAGTTGTTGATCGCCGAGCCGAAGAACACGGGCGTCTGCTTGCCGGCGAGGAACGCCTCGTTGTCGAACCTCGCGGAAGCGCCCTGCAGCAGGTCGATCTCGTTCCTCGCCTGCTCGAAGGCATCGCCGAAGCGCTTCACGCACTCCGGGTTGTCGATGCCCTCGATCACCTCTTCGGCGCCGCCCGCGCGGTCCTCGCCGGCGCGGAAGACGCGCATGCGGTCCTCGCGGATGTCGAACACGCCGCCGAAGCGCTTGCCCATGCCGATCGGCCAGGTGAACGGCACCGTGGGCATCCGCAGGACGCGCTCGATCTCGTCGAGCAGCGCGAGCGGCTCCTTCGATTCGCGGTCGAGCTTGTTGATGAACGTGATGATCGGCGTGTTGCGCGCGCGGCAGACCTCGAGCAGGCGGATCGTCTGCGATTCGACGCCGTTCACCGCGTCGATCACCATGAGCGCCGCGTCCACCGCCGTGAGCACGCGATAGGTGTCCTCCGAGAAGTCCTGGTGGCCCGGCGTGTCGAGCAGGTTGATCACGTGGCCGCAGTACTCCATCTGCATGACGGAGCTCGCCACCGAGATGCCGCGCTGCTTCTCGATCTCCATCCAGTCGGAGGTCGCATGGCGCGTGGCCTTGCGCGCCTTCACGCTGCCGGCGATGTGGATCGCCCCGGCGAAGAGCAGCAGCTTCTCGGTGAGCGTCGTCTTGCCCGCGTCGGGGTGCGAAATGATGGCAAAGGTGCGGCGGCGAGCCGCCTCATCGGCGATCGCGGCGGGAGAGCTCATGGGCAAAGCCGGGGGATTCGAGGTGCGGAAACCCTTATTTTACTGGGAAAAACCCCCTGTCCACGACGAAATTCGGCAGCGTTGCCGGGCGCAGGCGCAGCCGGTCGGCCCTCTCGAAGGCCACGCCGCAGCGGTGCCAGCGGCTGGCGAGCTGCTGCCTGAGCCACGCCCGCGCGAACCACCCGAGGCGGCCCGCGAGCCCGTGCCGGGCAGCCATGAAGCGCGGCAGGACCTCGCGCTCGAGCAGGTCCACCCAGCGCTCGCGAGTGGCGTCGACGCCATACTCGGCCCCGCGCTGCCGGCCATTGCGCACCATGTCGCGATAGCGGCGTGGATCGCGTTGCAGGATGTCCACCGCGTCGAGCACGTCCCGCGGCCCGCGCACCTCGAGCAGGTCCAGCGGACCGCGCCTCAGCGCCGCATAGGCCGGCTCCGGCGCCGCCAGCACCGGCACGCCGGCGAGCCAGCCGTTGTAGAGCTTGGTCGCGGGCTTGGTGGCGAGCACGCGCGGCCCCTCCTCGCGCACCGCGAGCGCGGCGTCCACGGTCGTGTAGTCGCTCCAGCCGCGGGATCGCACCTCGAAGCGCACGCCGCGCCGGCGCAGCGCGCGATGGAAATCGGCATCGCCGAACCAATCCGGCGCCCGCTCGACGCGCCCCTGATAGGCGAGGCACTCCAGCCGCGTGCCGCGCCCGGCGTCCCGCGCACGCAATCCCGGCTGCGGCCACAGCGGCATGAAGCGCTCACCCTCGCCCAGGGCGAGCGGATTCTGCGCGAGGGCGAGGTCGCACGCATGCACGGGCGCGCGATCGGCGCGCACCACGACGAGGAACGTCGCGGCCGCCGGCGGATCGAACCGGTTGGCGTCGTCGCGATGCACGATGCTGATGGTGCCGGGGACGAAGCGCGGGCCCGTGGTCACCTGCCATCCGCGCGCCTCGAGCACGGGGCGCAGGCGCACGAAGGTCTGCGCGATCCACGAGTTGCGGCCGCCCACGAACCGGTCGGGCCGCGCGTCGATGTCGGCTTCGGTGAGCCGGGGCAGGTCGGGCCAGGGGCTGGCCGCGGGATCGATGACGAAGTGGATGCGAATTGGATGTTCGTGTTGTCGCATCGTCCGCAAGCTAGGCGGCGAGCGTGCAGGAAATGTGCAGAAATCGCGAAAATTCGTCCGAATTGGTTGCGCGCCATTGCCCAGGGTGCCCGCCGTTGCGGACAATGAGACGTGCCCCGCCTCCGTCCTGACCTGCGCTTCGGGATCACCGCGAAGCTCTTCATCGCGGTCCTCTTCACCAACGTCGTCACCGCCGTCGCGGTGGGCTTCGGCGTGCGCTACGCGTTCGATTCGGGCTTCGAGCGCTACATCCGCGAGCGCGAGGAGCAACGCCTTACGCGGCTGGCGGATGTGTTCGCCAATGCGTATCGCCAGGCGGGCAACTGGGAATTCCTCCGCGGCAACGACGAGATGTGGCTGCAGCTCAACCACCTCGTGCGCCCCGCGCCGCACGAGGGCGAGCGCCACGAGCGGCGCTTCGCCGGCACGCCCAACGCCAATCCCATCGCGCGCGCGCCGACTTTCGGCCGCCCGCCGCCGGGACTCGTGCTGGACAACGACAACCGCATCGTGGCGGGCGATGCGAACCCGCAGCAGGAGCTCAAGCGCCGCCCCATCCTCGTGCAGGGGCAGCAGGTCGGCTGGCTCGCCTATCCCGTGCGCGTCATGCCCTTCGACGTGCTCGACCGGCGCTTCCAGCAGGCGCAGTGGGAGGCGAGCTCGCTCGTGGCGCTGCTCGCCATCGCCATGGCGGCCATCGTCGCCTGGTTCCTCGCGCGCGGCCTGCTCGCGCCGGTGAAGCGCATCGCGGGCGCGACGCGACGCCTGGCCGACGGCGACTATTCGACGCGCGTCGTCTCCACGAGCGGCGACGAGCTGGGCGGCCTGGTGGACGACTTCAACCGACTGGGCAACGCGCTGGAGAAGAACGAGTCGTCGCGGCGCCACTTCATGGCCGATGTCTCCCACGAGCTGCGCACGCCCATCGCGATCCTCAAGGGCGAGCTCGAGGCGATCGAGGACGGCGTGCGCGCGCCGGACACGGGCACGGTCAAGTCGCTGCAGGCCGAGGTGGCGCGCCTCGGCAAGCTCGTGGACGACATCCACGACCTTGCGCTCGCCGACGTGGGCGGGCTCGCCTTCCGCTTCGAGGACGTGAGCCTGGAGCCGCTGGTCATCGAGATCGTCGACGGCTCGCGCACCTCCCTGGAAGCGCGGCGCATCGGCGTCGAGGTGTCCGCGCCGGCGCAGGAGATCTGCGTTCGCGCCGACCCGCAGCGCCTGCGCCAGCTCGTGAGCAACCTGCTCGGCAACACGCTGCGCTACACCAACGAGGGCGGCAGGCTGCGCATCGCGCTGCGCCGCACCGAGAACCGGGCGCTCCTCACGTGGGAGGACTCGGAGCCGGGGGTGCCCGCGCAGGCGCTGCCGAAGCTCTTCGACCGCTTCTTCCGCGTCGAGCATTCGCGCAGCCGCGAGGGCGGCGGCTCGGGCCTGGGGCTCGCGATCTGCCGCAGCATCGTCGAGGCGCACGGCGGCCGGATCGAGGCGCGCGGCTCGGAGCTGGGCGGCGTATGCATCGAGGTACAGCTGCCGCTCGCGCAGGCGACGAACGCATGAGCGCCGCGCCGATGCCCAGCGTGCTCATCGTCGAGGACGAGCCGAAGCTCGCGAAGCTGCTCGAGGATTACCTGCGCGCCGCCGGCTTCGCCACGCGTTGCGTGAGCGACGGCCGCGACGTGGTGCCGGCCGTCGAGCGCGAACGTCCCGACATCATGCTGCTCGACCTCATGCTTCCGGGGCGCAACGGGCTCGACGTCTTCAAGGACGTGCGCGCGATCGCCGACATTCCCGTGGTGATGGTGACGGCGCTCGTCGAGGAAGTCGACCGCCTCGTGGGCCTCGAGCTCGGCGCCGATGACTACGTGTGCAAGCCGTTCAGCCCGCGCGAGGTCGTGGCGCGCGTGAAGGCGGTGCTGCGCCGCGGCGAGCGCGGCCCGTCGCGCGGCGGCAACGGCCTCGCGATGGACGAGGCGCGCTACGAAGCCCTCCTCGATGGCAAGCCGCTCGACCTCACGCCCGTCGAGTTCCGCCTGCTCAACACGCTCGCCTCGCGCCCGGGACGCATCTTCCCGCGCGCGGAGCTGCTCGACAGCCTCTACGCCGACCATCGTGTCGTCGCCGACCGCACCGTGGACAGCCACGTGAAGAACCTGCGCCGCAAGCTGCAGCGCGTGCGGCCCGGCGAGGACATCATCCACTCCGTCTACGGCGTGGGGTACAAGCTCGAGATCTAGGAGCGCCTCGCCCCTACATCTGGGTGCCGCGCGCCGGCAATCCGCGCACCCAGCCGCCGGGATACACGGCTTCCTTGAAGCGCGCGAACTCGTCGGGCGTGAGCACCGTCGCGAGTTGCGCGTCGGTTTCGTAGCGGATCAGCAGGATGGCCGCGAGCAACGCGGCGCGCGAGGCGTCGTCGTTCGCGGCACCGAGCTGCATGCGGGCGACGGTCATGCGTGCCTTCGCATCGGCGAGGATGGCTTGCACCTTCTCGCCGCGTTGGCCGTCGAGGTTCAGTGCCGCGGCCATCTGCGCGCGCGCGGGGATCGCGAGCGACGAATCGGGATTGGCGAGCGCGGCGGTGCTTGCGGCGACCGCCAGCACGGCGGCCAGGTTGCGCAGCAGGTTCATTGTTGATCTCCCGTGCGGAAACAGCCGCCAGCGTAGCTCAGGAATGTGCAGTTGTTGTGGAGAAGAGCGTCGCGGCCTCCGGATAGAGCGCGCAAAGCGTGGCCCTCGCGCATTCGCCCATGAGCGGCTGCAGGCGCGCTTCGAGCTCCGCCGCCGGCGCGCCCTCGGAGGCGAGCCTCCACGCTTGCTCGAACCGCTCGCGTCGCTTTTCCACGACGCCGTCGGCGACGATGCGCCAATGCGGCGGGTATTCCGCTTCCACCCAGTCGCCGCGCCCGCGTCCGTAATGCGCGACCGCGAGATAACGCAACAACGCCGCGGCGGGACGCTGCGCGAGGAACGACGCCGACCATCGCACGCGCGCCGCGTCGGCGCCGCGAGCGAGGTTGTACGCCTGCGCCGCGCCGCCGGCGCCGAGCGCGCCGAGCACGCCGCCGATGAGCATGCCCGCGCCCAGCGTGAGGCCGCCCGCCGACAGGTCCGCCGCGAGGCCGCCCAACGCCCCGCTCACGACGCCGCCCAGCACGCCGCTCGCGTTCACGCTGGTGGGCCGAGTGACGTCGAACTGCGTGGCGAGGCGCGCGAGGATGCGCTCGGCGGCGTGGCCCGAAAGCCCATGCAGCGCGATCAGCCGGTCGGTGCTTTCGCGCACGGCGCGGTCCAGGCGGGCCGCGAGCTCCGCCATGGCACGCTCGCTCGCCGCGTCGTCCTTCGCGGACTTGCCGGCGAGGGAGGCGAGCAGCCGGCGCGCCTCCTGCGCGACATTGGCGATGCCGCCGGGTTCCTCCATCGATTGCCGGTCCGCGCCGAGCGCGGCGAGCTGCGCGGCGAGAACCTTCATCGATTCGTCGAACACCGCGAGGTTGCGCGCGCGCCAGGCCTCGCGCAGGCGCCGGAACGCATCGCGTTTCTCCGGCGCGATGACGTGCTCGACGTTGGCGAGCAGCACGTCTTCCTGCACCCAGCAACGCGCGAACGCATCGAGCGTGACGACGCGGTGCGTGCCCACGTGCGCCGCGAGATGCGCCGACCATGCGGATTCGTCGAGCGCGTCGCGCTCGCGCCCCCTGCCCGGCCCCGTCTGGTTCAGCAGCACGACGACGGGCTTTCCGATCCATCCGAGGATGCGCATCTCCGCGGGCACGTACGCGGCGGCGGCCGGATCCTCCGCCGCGTTCACGAGGTAGAGCACGACGTCGCCCGCGTCGCGCACGTTGCGCACCGCCTGCTGGCTCGAGAAGAACGGGCGGTCGGTGAAGCGATCCCACACCTGCGTCTGCAGCCAGGCGATCGGATTGCCGCTCGCCTCGAGCCGCGCGAGCAGCCGCGCGCTGTCGCCGAAGCCGGGCGTGTCCCACAGGCGCAGCACGTCGCCCGGGCCGGTCTCGATCAGCACGTGCGCCTCGGCATGCTCGGTCACGTGAGGCCGGTCCGCCACCTCGCCGATGTCGCGTCGCAGCAGCGTGCGCACGAGCGTCGTCTTGCCGACGTTCGTGTGCGACACGAGGCTCAGGTTGACGGTGCCCTCGCCGTTCATCGCGACAGGTCCACGAATCGCGCCTCGAGCCCGCGGGCCGCCACGAAGCGCTGCCAGGCGCGGCGACGCTCGTCCACGCGCTCCTTCATGCCGGGACCCATGCGCGAAACGTAGGGCCCCTCGTCGACCAGGACCTCTACGCGTGTGCGTGCGCGGTCGGCCGCCTGGCGTGCCGCATCGATCACGCGGCCGTGGTTTTCGTCCTCCGGCGTGGCGGCCAGCGTGAAGAGCAGCGCGACGTGCGATGGCGCGTTCTCGAGCAGCTCGCGCGCGAACGCGTCCTCGTTGCCATAGGCGAGCATGGGGCGCACGTCGGCGCGCGCGAGCTGCGCGCGCAGCCGCTCGACGGATTCACCGGACGGCTCGTACGCATAAGGCACCACGCGCACCTCGTCGCCGGTCACCGCGACGCCGGCCTCGCGGAACACCGTGTCGAAATACGCCGGGAGCGAAGCCGGCATGGGCGCGTTGCGCGATGCCCTCGCGATGGTCGCCGTGGCCGCCGCTGCAAGCATTAGGCGCGGCGCCACGATGAAGACCAGCGCGGTGGCCGCGAGCAGGTGGATCCACGGCGCGGCCGACTCGCCGCCCACGGCACCATGCCAGCGGATCGCCCCGAGGTGCGCGGCATCGGGAACCGCGATGCCCGTGATCCAGGACGCGGGCCCGTAGAGGATGCGCAACACCCACCGCGCCTGCTCCGCATCGAGGAAGGTGCTCTCCCAGCCGGCGCGATAGTCGAGCGCGACGCCACGCAGGTAGAAGCCGGCGATGAGGCCGATGCCCAGTGCCGCCGCGCCCCCATGGAAGAGCCGCGCCGCACGCGCCGCGAGAATCCCGCGGGCGGCCTCCTGCCATTCGACGAGGAAGCGCGCCAGGGCCGCGGAAAGCGGCGCGTGGAAACGGCGCGCGCGTGCAACGAGGCCCGACAGGCGCTGCATCGCCGCATGCGCCACCCACGACGGCAGCCATCGCGGCTTCGGCCGCCGCCGCGCCATCGTCCCGAAGAACGCGGCGAGCACGAGCACGTACACCAGCAGGTTCCAGGCCACGAGGGCCCAGAGCGGGAACGCGAGCACGTTGATGCGCCGCGTGCCGTCGAGCGCGGAAAGCGCGATGCCGGCCGCGAAAGCGACGACGAGCACCGCCACGCTCGCCCACGCCGCCGGCGCGAAGGTCCGCACTTCTTCCACGAACGGATGGCGCACGCGAACCTGTTGCAGCAGCGTGCGCGCGCGATGGGCGAGGAGCCGCTCCGCGGCCCGCGGCAGGCGCCCGCGATCCAGGCGCAGCGCCCCGCCCTGCATCGGCACCGCGCGCCGCGCATCCTTCGCCGCGGCGAGCCGGTCGGCGGGCGCGATGACGCTGCCGTCGCGGTCGGTCTCCTCGATCGCCTTGACCAGCAGCACGCAACGCAAGTCGGATTCGTGCATCCCCACGATTCTAAAGGGGGAGAACCGATGCCGCCGCGCGCCATCCAATCCATTCGAACTTTCCGGCGGAGGCCACCATGGCGACCAGTCCCCTCGATCCCTCCAACCTGAGCGGACGAAGCGACCGCAGCATCAACCGCGGCAAGGGCACGCGCGCCCTCGGGCCGAGCGACAGCTCCGACTCCGGCAGCGACCTGCTGGGCGCGCCGGGACTCGCGCGCCAGGTCGACGGCTACGGCCTCGATCGCGGGAACACCAACGAGACCGAGGAGAGCTCCGCCGGCAACACCGCCGGCCCGGATGTCGGCGACGCGAACCTCGACAGCGATTCCGACCGCACGGGCACCGGCGAAACCGCGGCAGCATCGCGGGATGTGGTAGCGTCGGACGGCTCCGACATCGACGCGGACCACATCGAGGCCGTGCCGGACCTGGAGGAGCTCGACAAGGCGGGCATCACCGACCTCGAGGACCGCGGCCGCGAGGACGACGAGGAGGAAGACCGGTGAGCCGCGCCCGCATGTTGCGGCTGTAACCCGCCGTGTGAAATTGCGCACAGTGCCGATCGCGCCTCGTCGACCACGATGGCGCGAAATGCCACGGAGAGCATCTTGACCTACCGACTCGACGCACCGGGATCGAACACGTCGCGCGCCCGCCTCGTCCTCGCGAGCGCGGTCGTCGTCGCAGCGCTCGTCGCCGTCGAGCGCTACGTCGCGCATGCGCCCGTCTCGCCGGCCG
This sequence comes from Usitatibacter sp., assembly GCA_035719385.1. Classification (GTDB taxonomy): domain Bacteria; phylum Pseudomonadota; class Gammaproteobacteria; order Burkholderiales; family Usitatibacteraceae; genus Usitatibacter. Next base: position 1,815 of record DASTGG010000130.1, on the reverse strand, counting down.
GCACGGCGGAGACGGTAACGCCCGCGCGCACGCAGCCCTCCGCCACGCAGGCCATCGCCTCGAACGCCGCACAGTTGCCCGCGATCATCAGGGCGGACGATGCGACGCTTCCACCGGAACGCCTGAAAGGCCGGTGGACGATGCTCTTCACGCCTTCCGAGCCGTGCGTCGACAAGTGTGCGCGCGTGCTCGAGACGCTGTCGCTCGTCGCGCACGATCCCGCGAGCGGCGTGCAGGACGGCGTGGCGCAGATCGTGCTCGCGAAGCCACAGGCCGGGCCGGCCGCGCGTGAGATCGTCGTGCTCGACCCCGACGGCCGCTCCGCGGGCCAGATCTCGTACATCACGGACGCCGGGCGCATCGTGTCGGGGCTCGCGACGCTGCGCGCCGCATACGTCGCGGGCAACACCACCGCCTCGCGCTGACCGCGCGATGTGAGCGACGATCGCGACGACATCCGCAGGAAGCTCGACGAGGTCGTCGGCACCGATTTCCACGAGCACGGCAAGCGCTGGCGCCTGCAATGGTTCCGGCGCGGCCTTGCCGCATGGATCGCCGGGGTGGTCCTCGCCATCGCCATGGTCGCCACGGTGTGGATCGTGCTGGACCGCCAGCTGAAGGCGGCCCATCATCCGCCCGACCCGTCGAAGAATCCCGTGATCATCAACATCGTGCCCGGCCGGTAAGCGCCATGGCGCTCGCCCGCGACAGCGCCGGCGTGCTGCTCTGGCGGCACGGCGACTCAGGCCTCGAGGTGCTCCTGGTGCACCCGGGCGGACCGTACTGGACGTCGAAGGACGCGGGCGCCTGGACCATTCCCAAGGGACAGATCGACCCGGGCGAGGAGCCGCTCGATGCCGCGCGGCGCGAGTTCGCCGAGGAAACCGGCGTCGTCGCCGAAGGCCCTTTCATGGCGCTCGAGCCCATCCGCCAGAAAGCCGGAAAGCGCGTCATCGCGTTCGCCGCCGAGGGCGACTGCGATGCGGCGTGCATCCGCAGCAACGCCTTCTCGATGGAGTGGCCGCCGCGCTCGGGCCAGATGCGCGAGTTTCCCGAAGTCGACCGCGCGCAATGGTTCTCCATCCCGCACGCTCGCGCGAAGATCAATCCCGCGCAGGTCGCGCTGCTGGAGGAATTGCAGGCGCGGGTGGGTTAAGATGGCGCGAAAAATGACGGGGCCGCACCCCGAACCGTCCAACCCAGAGGAGAAACCAACCGTGTCCCGCCCCATCCGACTCGTCGCGCAGGCGATGGTCGTCGTCCTCGCGTTCGCCGGCGCCGCGTTCGCCGCCGACTATCCCACCCGCCCCGTGAAGTGGATCGTCTCGTACCCGCCGGGCGGCACCACCGACGTGCTCGCACGCATCATCGCGCAGTGGCTCTCGGAGAAGATGGGCCAGCAGTTCATCATCGAGAACAAGCCCGGCGGGGGCAACAACATCGGCACGGAGTTCGCGCTGCGCGCGCCGCCGGACGGCTACACGATGCTGCTGGTCAACCCCGCGAACGGCATCAACCAGACGCTCTACAAGGACCTCAAGTTCTCGGTCATCACCGACATGGCGCCGGTCGCGGGCCTCATCCGCTCGCCCAACGTCATGGAAGTGACCAACTCGTTCCCGGCGAAGACCGTGCAGGAGTTCATCGACTACTGCAAGGCGAACCCCGGCAAGATCAACATGGCTTCGTCGGGCAGCGGCACGTCGGTGCACATGTCGGGCGAGCTCTTCATGCTGATGACGGGATGCAAGATGACGCACATCCCGTACAAGGGCGCGGGCCCCGCCCTCACCGACCTCATCGCCGGCCAGGTGC
>DASTGG010000129.1:0-4192 GCA_035719385.1 Usitatibacter sp. | reverse complement strand
GTAGCCCACGTCGAGCGTCACGTCCTTCACCACCTCGAATTTGTAGCCGCCGTAGATGTCCCACTCGACGTTCGCCTTCGTCGAGAAGCCGTTCACCTCCGCCGTGTCCTTCAGCCACCGGATGTTCGACAGGAACGTGCCGAGGTAGAAGCCGCTCCTGTGCGCGTAATCGAGGTTGATCTGCAGCGCGGGCTTCTCCGAGGTCTGCGAGATGCCGCGGTACTCGTACTCGGTGAAGAGCCCGACCTTCCCTGTGAATGAATGCTCGGGCGTGTCTTCCGCGTGCACCGCGCTCGCGAACGGCAGGCCGAAGGCGCCGGCCACGAAGACCGCCATGGGCAGTTTTTTCATCTTCGGTATCCTTGTGAATGGTTTGTTGAACGGCTGCGCGGGGTGGTGAGCAGCAAACATGCCACCCGCGGCGCTGCGCCAAGCGGCTGTTTTTCAAGGGAGCGCTTGCCTGCGCCGCCCCGATTGCACCTCCGCCGTGCACCCGGTTTGTGCGCGGCACCGAAGCAGTGCGGAGCGCCGGTCAACGCAAAGGCACGATCGAGGATCGAGATGAACGACAAACTGCTGGGCGAATTGAGCGCGCGGCTCGCGGAAATGGCCGCGGGCAATCCTGCGAAGGATCTCGAGAAGAACTTCCGCGGCCTGCTCGCGAGCGCGCTCACGCGGCTCGACCTGGTCAGCCGCGAGGAATACGACGTGCAGGTCCAGGTGCTCGCGCGCACGCGCGAGAAGCTGGCCGCATTGGAAGCGCGCCTCGCGGCGCTGGAAGCGCGCGGCGCCGCAAGCGGCGAAGGGTGATGTGGAGGCGCCGGCGGGGATGCTCGCCGGCGTCAACACACACCGCTCAGCGCTTGCGTCCCGTGATCATCACCGCCGCCAGGTTCTCGCGCTGCCGCCAGCTCGTGTAGGCGACGCCCACGAGGTGCAGCACGATGCACACGACCATGGCGTCGGTAAGCAGGTCGTGCACCTGCTTGAAATCGCCGTCGTCCCGATGCCGCGGCGTATCGAGCACGAAGCCCGTGCCGCACAGGGCCGCGAGAAGCACCAGCATCAGGACGATCATCGCGCCGCCCGCGGGATTGTGGCCGATGTGGCGGGGCGCGCGGCCGCGCACGAGGAGCCCCAGGTAGGCGGCGAGCCTGCGCGGGCCCACCACGAAGTCGGCGAAGCGTGCATGGCGCGAGCCCACGAAGCCCCACAGCACGCGTGCGGCCACGAGCGCGGCGATGGCATAACCCGAGATGCGGTGTACCGGGAGATAGCCGCCGTGGGAGAAGTACGCCACGACGAACGCCGCCGTGAGCGCCCAGTGGAAGAGGCGGACGAAGGCGTCCCAGACCCTCAAAACATCCGCTCGAGGTCCATGCCCGCGTAGAGCGAGGCGACGTGCTCGGCGTACCCGTTGTAGCGGCGGGCGGGCTTCGAGAAGATGTCGCCGTCGCGTCGCTCGCGCAAGCCGCGCCCGAACAGGGCCTCCTTGCCCGCCGGATTCACGTTGCCCCAGAACGTGTGCAGCTTCGGATAGCGCGCCGGCCAGATGGTGGCGGGCTGCTCCTCCATGAGCCGCATGCGCACGACCGCCTTGGGGCTCTTGGTGCCGAACTTCCAGGGCACGCGTACGGCGATGGGTGCACCCAGACCCTTCGGCAGCATCCGGCCATAGGCGCCGAGAGCGACCAGCGTGAGCGGATGCATGGCCTCGTCCATGCGCAAGCCTTCCAGGTAGGGCCAGTCGATATAGGTGATCTCGCGCTGGCCGCGGAACTGCTTCGCGTCCAGCAGCGACGTGAACTCCACGTACTTCGCGTTTCCCGTCGGCTCCACGCGCTTCAGGATCTCCGCGAGCGGATAACCGATGTACGGGACGATGTGCAGCCAGCCCTCGGTGCAAAGCATGCGGTAGGCGCGCTCTTCCAGGGGTGCCAGCGCCAGCAGCTCGTCGAGGTCGAAGACGCGCGGCTTCGCGCAAGCGCCCTCCACGGAGACCTTCCAGGGATAGGGCGTGTAGGCCTCGCCGTTCTTCGCGATGTCCTCTTCCAGCTCGCGAAAGCGCGTGCGCGTGGTGGCGATCTCGATCGGCGTGGGCACCTCGTCGGTCGAGTAGCCGCTCCTGGGCAGCCCACGGAAACGGTCCCCGGGCGGCGCGGCGCCCACCCACGCGCTGTGGTTCGCCCATGAGAAAGCCGCCAGCCCCGCCGCAGCCTTCAGGATCCGGCGGCGGCCCGACGCCACCGATTCGGGCGTGATTTCCGACGGGGCGATGTCGCGGTCGTATCTGATCCTGGGCATGCACGAATCCTACCGCAGCGCATGTCAACGCAATCGGCTCGTGGCGTGTTCATACGCCATGAGTGTGGCCGTCGTGTTCAGCCGCGGGCTCGCGGGCCTCGATGCGCCGCTCGTGCGCGTCGAAGCGCACGTCGGCGGCGGGTTGCCCGGCACGCATGTCGTGGGCTTGCCCGAAACCGAGGTGAAGGAAGCGCGTGATCGCGTGCGCGCGGCGCTCAACACCGCGGGCTTCCAGATTCCGGCCGGACGTATCACCGTGAGCCTGGCGCCGGCGGATCTCCCGAAGGAAAGCGGGCGGTTCGATTTGCCCATCGCCATCGGCATCCTCGTGGCCAGCGGCCAGCTGCCCGGCAAGTCGCTGCACGCGCTCGAGTTCGCCGGCGAGCTCGCGCTCTCGGGCGAGCTGCGGCCGATCCGCGGCGCGCTCGCGATGACGTTCGGCGCGCACCGCGACGGTCGCGCCTTCGTGCTGCCGGAATCGGTGGCGCCCGAAGCCGCGCTCGCACGGGGCGCGGTGATCCTTCCCGCCCGCTCGCTGCTCGACGTGTGCGCCCACGTCGCGGGCGAAAAGCCGATCGCGCCTTTCGAAGCGCCGTTGCACGTCGCATCGGCGCAGCACGCGGATCTCGCCGACGTGCGCGGGCAGGCGCACGCGCGCCGCGCGCTCGAGATCGCCGCGGCGGGCGGGCACTCCCTGCTGCTCTCGGGCCCGCCCGGCACGGGCAAGACGATGCTCGCGTTGAGGCTGCCCGGCGTGCTGCCTCCCATGGACGAGACCGAAGCGCTCGAAGCGGCGGCCGTGCAAAGCCTCGTGCGCGGCGCCTTCGATCCATCGCAGTTCGGCGTTCGCCCGTTTCGCTCGCCGCATCACAGCGCATCGGCGATCGCGCTCGTGGGCGGCGGCTCGCCGCCGCGGCCCGGCGAGATCTCGCTCGCGCACCACGGCGTGCTCTTCCTCGATGAGCTGCCCGAATTCAGCCGTCGCGTGCTGGAGTCGCTGCGCGAGCCGCTGGAGTCGGGCCGCATCACGATCTCGCGCGCCGCGGCGCAGGCGGACTTCCCTGCAGCGTTCCAGCTCGTCGCGGCGATGAACCCGTGCCCGTGCGGTTACCTCGGGCACTACACGTCGCGCTGCAAATGCGCGCCGGAAACCGTGTCGCGCTACCGCGCACGCATTTCCGGGCCGCTGCTCGACCGCATCGACCTGCATGTCGAAGTGCCCGCATTGCCCGCGGATGAGGTCGCCCAGGGCACGCGCGGCGAGGGCTCCAGGGCCGTGCGCGAGCGCGTCGTTCGCGCGCGCACGCGGCAGCTCGAGCGGCAGGGCGTGGCGAACGCGCGCCTCGCCGGTCCCGTCGCGGAGCGCCACGCACGGGCCGACGCGCGCGCCGACAGCCTGCTGCGTCGCGCGTGCGCCAGCATGGCGCTGTCGGCGCGATCGCACCACCGCCTGCTCAAGGTCGCGCGCACGATCGCGGACCTCGACGGGTGCGCGCGGGTCGCCGAGACGCACGTCGCCGAAGCGTTGCGTTATCGCGGCGTCGCCGGGCCTGAAGTGGCGGCCCGCACGCCGTGACCAGGCGGCGCGCGCCCGCCGGCTACTGCGTGAACGTCCCCTTCCGGTTGACGATGGAAGCCTCCACGTAGTTGAGCCCCGAGCGGCTCGCCGGGCCGTAGCTCACCTTGAGCCCGCCCAGGTCGTAGTCGCGCAGCGACTCGAGCCCGGCGATGAACGAGGCGCGCGTGGGGGTGCGGCCGGCGCGGCGCAGTCCCTCGACCAGCACCTTCGCCGCGGCGAAGCCCTCCTCGGCCATGTGCGACATCACGAAGCCCTGCCGCGCGGCCGCCAGCCGATGCATCTCGGAAGCGATGCGGGTCAACATCTGCT
>DASTGG010000128.1:0-4021 GCA_035719385.1 Usitatibacter sp. | reverse complement strand
ACGGCCGTGGTGAACGCGGATAACTCGATCACGTACACGCCGAACCCGAACGTGAACGGCATCGAGGGTCTCACGTACACCGTGACGTACCTCGGCGCAGTGTCGAACCAGGCGTCGGTCAACATCACGATCACGCCTGTGAACGACATCCCGGTCGCCGTGGATGACGCCCCGGGCGCTGTCGTGGCCAGGCTGAACAGCTTCAACGTGATCGCGAACGACACGGATCCGGATGGCGCGGCGGACCTCGCGAACGCCCAGATCGTGACGTGGCCCGCGCAGCTCGGCGCGCAGCCCGTCCCGACCAACGGCATCGTGAACTTCACGCCGACCAGCACCGGCACGTTCACCTTCACGTATCGCGCGGTCGACCAGTCGGGTGCGGTCTCGGCCAACATCGCGAACGTGCCGGTGGTCGTCGCGGGCTCGGAAGCCATCACCATCGCGAAGGCGATCTACAAGGTCGGCAACGCGGGTGGCGGCATCTCGGCGCGCTGGACGGTGCAAGGCGCGGATAGCGTGAAGGAAGGCCAGACGCTCACCATCGCGTACAACAACGGCACGCTCAACGCGGCCAACGGTGGCGGCAGCTGCAACGGCACGGCGACCAACCCGAAGTGCGTGGTCGGCACGGCGGTCGTCGACAGCCTCGGCAACTACCTGTACGACCTGGTCCTGCCGCCTGGCGGCCCGAGCGATCCGACCGATCTGCTCACGTGGGCGACCAAGCCGACGGCGGTGAAGGTGTTCTCGAGCTCGCCCGTGCTCGGTGGCTCCAACACCGCGAACATCACGCTCAAGTAATTCGGATAGGGGCAGCACCGTATGCCCGGACCGCAAGGTCCGGGCTTTTTTTTTTGTTCTTCGCCTTGGGTGATTTCGCCAACCGGTCTCGCGCGCCGTTGGGCATTGCACCCAAATCGCCTGCGACAGCTTGCCGCAAGGTTCGCGTAAGCATGTGATTTTCTTCACGCCCGAATCTGGCACGCGCCCTGCAGTAAAGAGCGTGCCCAAACCCTGCGGGCTCAAACGGAGGAAGTCACATGCATAAATCGAAAACGCGCGGCCTCGTGGCCGCATTGATGGTCGCCGGCGTCATCGTCGGCCAGCTGGCAATCGTCGGCTCGGCCGAGGCGAAGCGTCCCAAGTGCTTCGCCACGCCGGTTCCCGGACATCCGGGGACGTTCGTCGTCACCTGCTCGACGAGGCGGCCGTAACTCGCGATCACGGCCGTCCGCGGGTCATGCGAAATCGCTCCCGCATGACCCTCGACGAGTCCTGCGCGCGGCGGCAACGACCGCCACACACAACAACGCGGCAGTAGCCACCCGCAAGAAGGCGCAGCCCCTGAGCTGGCAACAAACGGCGTCTCCCGCCAGGGAAGACGAATTGGAGAGGTATTTCGCCAACGAAATGGGAAGGAGCAGTGAAATGCAGAAGCACCGAATCAAGAAGGGAGTCGCGAGCGCAGTGGCGGCGGCCCTGATGTTGTCCCCGTACGCAGCCCACGCCGTTCTCGAGCGCATGGGCCCGATCAACAGCAGTACGAGCGTCGGCGGCTTCCCGGCGTGGTTCCAGGACAAGACCGGCCTCGCGCTCGAGTTCTGCGACCCGATGAACCAGTCCGAGCTGAACGGCGGCTGGTGCACGCTGATTCCGCCCACGCCCGCCACGGCGCCGGAATCGTTCCCGGACAATTTCTTCATCGAGCACTTCTACACCGACGCCGTCGCGGCGACGGGCGACGGCACGACGCGGGCGCGCCTCATCATCGCGATGGAAGCGAGCTTCGGCAATGGCGCCATCGTGCAGCCGGGCGACCAGATGGTGTTCGGCCGCATCCGCGTGTTCATCACCAACGTGCCGTTCACCGGCCGCTACACGGTGTATCACCCGTACGGCAAGTGGACGTTCGACGTCGCCGCGGGCGACCGCATCTTCTTCACTGACGACGTCGGCATCTCCTGCGTCGCCACGTTCGACTGCGCGCTCGGAACGAGCATCGGCCCGTTCCTGCTGCCCTCGCCCACGCCCGGCGGCGCCGAAGTGCCGCCGATTCCCGACCTGCTTCCCGGCCAGGACCCGTGGTACGACATCCTCGTGAACACGGGCGCCAACACGGCCTACCCCGGCACGGGCAAGAAGTACATCGCCGACCCGGCGCGCCTCGGCCCCGTCACGGGCAGCCCGCTCGCGCCCTTCGTCGGCAACGACGGCGTCACGTACAACCACAACGTGTTCCGCGTGGAAGGTCCCAACGGATGGTCGCTCACGACCACCGACTTCACGCTGACCGGCCGCCTGCTGAACGGATCGATGCCGAACTCCGTGAAGGTGGATCGCGCGAGCTTCGCGCAGCCGGTGCCCACGAGCCCGACCGGCATCAAGCTCGACACGTTCGTGACCGGCCTGCCTGCCATGCCGGCGCGCCTGCCCACGCAGCCCACGCCCGCCGCGACGATCCCGGTCGTGAGCTTCTTCGAGGCGCCCTGCGCCGGCACGCTCGACCCGCTCACCGGCGCCATCAAGCCGCCCTTCAGCGCGCCCGCCGGCGTGACCGAGACGCAGATGGTCAATGCCGACGTGAAGTACTGGGGCCAGGCGCATCCCACGGGCGTTCCCGCGGCCGTGTGCGTGAAGGACGCGAACTCGACCAACGCCAACGGCCAGACGGCGCCCACGTTCTACAACGTGCCCGTCACCGACGAGGTCGCGATCACCTCGGTGCAGGGCTCGTCGGGCGCGGTCTACAACCCGCAGAACGGCGGCACGCTCACGATCAGCGCCAACTCGAGCGACACGGCGACGCCTGCCGCGCTCACCGCGGTCGGCTACGGCCCGATCGTGAACGGCTCGCTCACGGTGAGCCCGCTCGCCGCGCCGCCCGCGAAGGTGACGGTGAACTCGTCCGAGGGCGGCTCGAGCAGCCTCATCGTGACGACCGGAGTCGGTGTCGCCGGCGGCGGTACCCCGCCGTTCGCGAACAACGACTCGTACACGATGTTCGAGGATTGCAGCGCGACGCCCGCCGTGAGCTGCGCCACGCCGCTCGTGATCAACCCGCTCGCCAACGACACGCTCAACGGCCAGCCGATCCCCGCCGGCGCGCTGATCAACATCGTGACCGGAGCGCACCTCGGCACCGCGGTGCTCAATCCGGACAACACGATCACCTACACGCCGAACGCCAACGCGAACGGCGCGGACGGCATCACGTACACGGTGAGCTACCTCGGCGCGACGTCCAACCAGGCGGCGATCAACATCGCCATCACGCCCGTGAACGATCCGCCGGTCGCCGTCGACGACAACCCGGGTGCGGTGGTCGCGAGACTGAACAGCTACAACATCATCGCGAACGACACGGATCCGGACGGCGCGGCCGATCTCGCGAACGCGCAGATCGTGACGTGGCCCGCCCAGCTGGGTGCGCAGCCGGTCCCGCAAGGCGGCGTCGTGAGCTTCACGCCGACCGGCACGGGCACGTTCACCTTCACGTACCGCGCGGTCGACCAGCTCGGCGCGGTCTCGGCGAACACCGCCAACGTGACCGTGGTCGTGGCCGGGTCCGAAGCCATCCAGATCCAGAAGGCGATCTTCAAGCAAGGCAACGTGGGTGGCGCCGTTTCGGCGCGCTGGACGGTCGCCGGAGCGGACAGCATCAAGCAGGGCCAGACGCTCACCATCGTCTACAACAACGGCACGCTGAACGCGGCGAATGGCGGCGGAAGCTGCCCGGGAAACCCGGTCAACCCGAAGTGCGTGGTCGGCACGACGGTGGTCGACAGCCTGGGCAACTTCGCCTACGACCAGGTCCTGAATCCGGGCGGTCCGACCGACCCGACGGACCTCGCCACGTGGGCCACCAGGCCGTCGCAGGTCAAGGTGTTCTCGAGCTCGCCGGTGCTCGGCGGCGCCGGCACCCTGGGCATCTCGCTCAAGTAACGGATAGGGGCAGCACCGTGGCCCGGACCGCGAGGTCCGGGCCTTTTTTCTTGTTTTGCCTCAATGTCCTGCGGCC
>DASTGG010000127.1:0-27998 GCA_035719385.1 Usitatibacter sp. | reverse complement strand
CAAGACCGCCGCGCCGCACGTGCTGCTGCCCTCGGACCTCGCTTCGGTGTACATCGTCTCGAAGCTGCACGGCGAGAAGGCCACGACGGACGACTACAACTCCGGCAAGGCCGCGATCGGCACCGGCCCGTACAAGTTCGTCGAGTACGTGCCGAACCAGCGCGTCGTGCTCAAGGCGAACTACGGCTATTGGGGCGGCGAGGAGCCGTGGGACAAGGTCACCTTCAAGATCCTGACCAACCCGGCGGCGCGCGTGGCGGCGCTGCTCTCGGGCGACGTGCAGATGATCGAGACCGTGCCCACCTCCGACATCGCGAAGATCTCCGCCGACAGGAAATTCAACCTGGTGGACAAGGTCTCCAACCGCGTGATCTACGTGCACCTGTGGCAGGTGAGCGACAAGTCGCCGCCGGGCGTGACCGACAAGTCGGGCAAGCCGCTGGACAAGAACCCCTTCCGCGACGCGCGGGTGCGCAAGGCGCTGTCGATGGCGATCAACCGCGACGCGATCGCGCAGCGCGTCATGGAGGGCAAGGCCGTTCCCGCGGCGCAGCTGCTGCCCGATTTCTTCCCGGGCACGAGCAAGAAGCTCAAGCCCGCGAAATACGACCCGGAGGGGGCGAAGAAGCTGCTCGCGCAGGCGGGCTATCCCAACGGCTTCGCGCTCACCATCTACGGCCCGAACAACCGCTACATCAACGACGACAAGATCGCCCAGGCGATCGCTCAGTTCTACTCGCGCATCGGGCTCGAGACCAAGGTCGAGACCATGCCTTCCAGCGTGTATTTCACGCGCGCCACGAAGCTCGAGTTCGGGTACATGCTGCTCGGCTGGGGCACCGAGTCCGGCGAGCAGGGCTCGAGCCTGCGCTCGCTGCTCGCGACCCACGATCCGTCCAAGGGCATGGGCGTGACCAACCGCGCGCGCTACTCGAACCCGCAGCTCGACAAGATGATCGACGAGGCCATGAGCACCATGGACGACCGCAAGCGCGAGGCCATGATCGAGGCCGCCGCCGAGCTCGCCATGAACGACACGGCGCTGATCCCGATCCATTACGAGGTAAGCACCTGGGCCACGGCGAAGGGCTTGCGGTACACGCCGCGCACGGACCAGTACACGCTCGTCACCGACCTGAAGCCCGCGGCGCGCTAGGCGGCACCGAAGCCCCGGCTCCCGCAGTCGCGGGATGAGGGCCGGGGCCCAATCGGTGTCAGAATCGACCCATGCTCGCGTACGCGATCCGCCGGCTGGGACAGAGCCTGTTCGTCCTGGTGGTGATGTCCTTCCTGGTGTTCCTCGGGGTCTATGCCATCGGCAACCCCGTGGAGCTCCTCGTCAACCCGCAGGCCGACGCGATCGAGCGTGCCCGCGCCACGGCGGCCCTCGGCCTCGACAAGCCGCTGCTCGAGCAATACGCGAGCTTCCTCGCGGCCGCCGCGCGCGGCGACCTCGGCCGCTCGTTCGTGTACAACATTCCGGCGATCCAGCTCATCCTCGAGCGCCTGCCCGCGACCCTCGAGCTCGCGCTCGCCGCGACGCTGATCGGCATCGTCATCGGCATCCCCCTCGGTCTCTATGCGGGCCTGCGGCCGGACTCCGCCTTCGCGCGCGGCATCATGGCCGGGTCGATCCTGGGCTTCAGCCTGCCCACGTTCTGGGTCGGCCTCGTGCTCATCATGGTGTTCTCCGTGCAGCTCGGCTGGCTGCCGCCGAACGGCCGCGGCGAGACCGTGAACGTGCTCGGCGTGCCGGTGAGCTTCCTCACGTGGGACGGCCTGCAGCACCTGTTCATGCCGGCGCTCAACCTGGCGTTGTTCAAGCTCTCGCTCCTCATCCGGCTCACGCGCTCCGGCACCCGCGAGGCCGCGCTCCAGGACTACGTCAAGTTCGCGCGCGCGAAGGGGCTCACGACCCGGCGCGTGATCGGCGTGCACCTGCTGAAGAACATCCTGATTCCGATCGTGACCGTGATCGGCCTCGAGCTGGGCTCCGTCATCGCCTTCGCGATCGTCACGGAATCGATCTTCGCGTGGCCGGGCACGGGCAAGCTGCTGATCGATTCGCTCAACCAGCTCGACCGGCCGGTGATCGTCGCCTACCTGCTCGTCATCGTCACGATCTTCATCGCGATCAACTTCCTGGTCGACGTCGTGTACTCGGTCCTCGATCCGCGCGTGCGCCTGGGCGGGGCGACGGGTGCCCACTGACATGCGCATCGCCGGCGCGGAAGCCCAAGCGGCGCCCGCCGTCGCGACGCCGGTCGAAACGCCATGGCGGCGCGTCGCCCTGGAGTTCGCCCAGAGCCGCCTCGCCCTGCTCGGGCTCGCGATGCTCGTCGTCATCGCCGCGATCGCCATCGCCGCCCCGTGGATCTCGCCGCAGAATCCCTACGACCTGGCGCAGCTCGACGTGCTGGATTCGAAGCTGCCCCCGGGTGAGGCGTCGAGCAGCACCGGCAGGCCCTATTGGCTCGGAACCGACGACCAGGGGCGCGACATGCTGTCGGGCATCCTCTACGGCCTGCGCATCTCGCTCGCCGTCGGCGTGACGAGCACGCTGCTCGCGCTGGCCCTCGGGCTCGCCATGGGGCTCGCGGCAGCCTACTTCGGGGGCTGGACCGACGCGGTCGTCATGCGCATCGTCGACATCCAGCTCTCGTTTCCCGCGATCCTGATCGCCTTGATCCTGCTCGCGGTCCTGGGACAGGGCGTCGACAAGATCATCGTGGCGCTCGTGACGGTGCAATGGGCCTACTACGCGCGTACCGTGCGATCGGCCGCGATGGTGGAGAGGCAGAAGGAATACATCGAGGCGGCGCGCGTGCTGGCGCTGTCGAGGCCGCGCATCGTGCTGCGCCACCTGCTGCCCAACTGCCTGCCGCCACTCATCGTCGTGGCCACGGTGCAGGTCGCGCACGCGATCTCGCTCGAGGCGACGCTGTCCTTCCTGGGGCTGGGGCTGCCGATCACCGAGCCGTCGCTCGGCCTGCTGATCGCGAACGGCTACCAGTACCTGCTCTCGGGCAAGTACTGGATCAGCTTCTATCCCGGCCTCGCCCTGCTCCTCACCATCGTCGCGATCAACCTCGTGGCCGACCAGCTGCGCGACATCCTCAACCCCCGCCTGCGCAAATGAACGCGCCGCTGCTGGAGGTCGAGGGCCTGCGCATGCACTTCTTCACGAAGGCCGGCGTGGTGAGGGCCGTGGACGACGTGAGCTTCAGCGTCGAGCGCGGCAAGGTGATGGGGCTGGTGGGCGAATCGGGATCCGGCAAGTCGATGACCGGCTACTCGATCATGGGGCTCGTGGATCCGCCCGGGCGCATCGTCTCCGGCCGCATCGCGCTCGGCGGCCGCGACCTCACGCGCCTGGACGCGCGCGAGTGGCGCAAGCTTCGCGGCGATCGCATCTCGATGATCTTCCAGGATCCGATGATGACGCTGAACCCGGTGCTGCGCATCGACACGCAGATGATCGAGACGGTGCTCGCGCACCGGCGCATGTCGCGCGAATCCGCGCTCGCCCGCTGCCGGGAAGCGCTCGTGCGCGTGGGAATTCCCTCGCCCGACGAGCGGCTCCAGGCCTACCCGCACCAGTTCTCCGGCGGCATGCGGCAGCGCGTGGCGATCGCCATCGCGCTCATCAACGACCCGGACGTGGTCATCGCCGACGAGCCCACGACGGCGCTCGACGTCACGATCCAGGGACAGATCCTCTTCGAGATGCAGCGCCTCTGCCGCGAAACCGGCACGGGCCTCATCTGGATCACGCACGACCTTTCCGTCATCGCGGGGCTCGCCGACAGCGTGTGCGTGATGTATGCCGGCCGCATCGTCGAGTCCGGCCCCGTCGACGACGTGCTGGAGCGGCCGATGCATCCCTACACGCGCGGGTTGCTCGAGTCGGTGCCGAGCCGCAACGTGCCGGGCCGGCCGCTCGCGCAGATTCCCGGCATGACGCCATCGCTGCTCGAGCTCGGCCCGGCGTGCGCGTTTCGCGAGCGCTGCTCGCGCGCGGCCGAGCCGTGCCGCGTGGCGCCGCCTTCCCAGCCGGTGCCCACGTCGCGCACGCTGCGCTGCTTCAATCCGGTCCCATGACGGCGCCGCTCCTCGAGCTTCGCGGCCTCTCGCGCCGCTTCACGCAACGCCTCGACATGGCCGGTCGAATGGCGCGCGCCCTCGGCGCGCGGCTCGACGACACGACGGTGCACGCCGTGGACAGGGTGAATCTCGCGGTGCGGGAGGGTGAGGTCGTGGGCCTCGTGGGCGAGTCGGGATGCGGCAAGTCCACCCTGGGCCGCATGGTGGCGCGCATCCTGGAGCCGAGCGAGGGCGAGCGCCTCTGGCGCGGCCTGCCCTACGCGCGATACGACTCGGGAGCGCAGCGGCGCGAGCGCTTGTCCGTGCAGATGATCTTCCAGGACCCGTTCGCCTCGCTCAACCCGCGGCTGCGCGTGCTGGACATCGTGGGAGAAGCGCCGGTCGTGCATGGAATCGCGTCGCGCGCGGAGGTGGGCGATTACGTGGCCGACGTGCTGCGGCGCGTGGGGCTGGAGGCCGCCATGATGCGTCGCTTCCCGCACCAGTTTTCCGGCGGGCAGCGCAGCCGCATCGGCATCGCGCGGGCGCTCGCGGTCAAGCCGCGGTTCCTGGTGTGCGACGAGGCGGTCGCCGCGCTCGACGTGTCGATCCAGGCGCAGGTCCTGAATCTCTTCATCCGCCTGCGCGAGGAGCTCGGCCTCACGTACCTCTTCATCAGCCACGACCTGGGCGTGATCCGGCACATCTCGGACCGCGTGGTCGTCATGTACCTGGGGCGCATGGTCGAATCCGGCCCGACGGCCGAGCTCTACGCGGCGCCCAACCATCCCTACACGCAGGCGCTCGTCGCGGAGATTCCCAGCCTGGCCGGCCGTCGGCGACAATACATCCCGATCCATGGCGAGATCCCCTCGCCGCTCGCCCCGCCGAGCGGGTGCCATTTCCACCCGAGATGCCCGAAAGCCTTCGCGCGTTGCCGCGAGGAGGCGCCCACCCTGCGGGAAATCGCGCCCGGACGGCTCTCGGCCTGCCACTTGAACGACACTTCGAAACCATGACGCCCTTCGACCTCTTTCCGCCCACGGCCACGCGCGTTCCGCTGGTCCTCGACTCACCCCACAGCGGCACCGACTACCCGGACGATTTCCGTGCCGCGGTCGCGATCGAGAGGTTGCGCACCACCGAAGATGCGTACGTCGACGAGCTCTACGCCGGCGCGCCGTCCCTCGGCGCGACGCTGATCGCCGCCCGCTTCCCGCGCGTGTACATCGATCCGAACCGCTCGCTGCTCGACATCGATGCCTCGCTGCTGGAAAGCCCGTGGCCCGGCCCCGCGATCCCGAGCCGCAAGACGCAGCTCGGGATCGGGCTCATCTGGCGGCTGCTCGACTCGGGAGAGCCCATCTACGCACGCAAGCTCACGGTCGAGGAGGTCAAGCGGCGCATCGTCGCCTACCACCAGCCCTACCAGCGCGCGGTCAAGGACGCGCTCGACGCGGCGCACGACCACTTCGGCGCGGTGTGGCACCTGAACCTGCATTCGATGCCCGCGGTGAGCTCGGGCGTGTCCGAGGAAGGACCCGGCAAGTCGCGCGCCGACTTCGTGCTCGGCGATCGGGACGGCACCACGTGCGAGCCCGAGTTCACTCGGCTCGTGGCGGACACGCTGCGCGCCCTGGGCTACGTGGTGAAGGTGAACGACCCGTACAAAGGCGTGGAGCTGGTGCGCGCGTTCTCCGACCCGAAGGCCGGACGCCACAGCCTGCAGGTCGAGGTGAACCGCAGGCTCTACATGGAGGAGCGTTCGCGCAGCAAGTCCGTGGGCTTCGAGGCACTCAGGCAGGACCTCGAGAAGCTCGTGCGCACGGTCGCCGATTACGCCGCGCAGCGCTCGCATGCCTGCAGCCACGGGCACGACCACGATCACCACGGCCATCACCACCACCATGGACACGGCCACGCGCATTCGCACGACCACGACCACGACCACGACCACGACCATCACCACCACGACTCCCATGGCCACGACCACCGCCACGACCACTGACAAGCCCATGCCTTCCGTTCCCATCGAGCTCACCGCCCCGGACATCCGGCCGCACCGCAAGTCCTCCACCGGCACGGACTACGTGCACGTCCTCGAAAGCGGCAAGCCGGGCCCGAACGTGCTCGTGATGGCGCTCACGCACGGCAACGAGATCTGTGGCGCGATCGTCGTGGATCGCCTGCTGCGCGAAGGCCTGCGCCCGGTCCGCGGCACGCTCACGTTCGCGTTCAACAACGTCGCGGCCTTCGAGCGCTTCGAGTCCGCCAACCCCTACGCCTCGCGCTTCATCGACGAGGATTTCAACCGCGTGTGGCGCCCGGAGACGCTCGACGGGCCGGGGCGCACCATCGAGCTCGCGCGCGCCCGCGAGCTGCGCCCGTTCGTCGAGGCGGCCGACTTCCTGCTCGACATCCACTCGATGCTCGAGCCGAGCCCGCCGGTGATGATCTGCGGGCCGCTCGACAAGGGCATCCGCTTCGCTTTCGATGTCGGCATTCCCGAGCACATCGTGAGCGACACCGGGCATTCGAACGGCACGCGCATGCGCGATTTCGGCGGCTTCGGCGATCCGTCGAGCCCGAAGAATGCGCTCCTCGTCGAGTGCGGCCAGCATTGGGAGCGTAACGCCGAGCGCATCGCCTGGCAGACGACGTGGCGTTTCCTGAACCTGCTGCAGGTCGTCGATCCGCAGCGCGCGGCGAGAGAGATCGATGCGTCGCTGCAGAAGCCGCAGAAGCTCATCCGCGTGACGGAAGCGGTGGTCGCGAATTCGCCGGAGTTCCGCTTCGCCCGCAACTTCTCCGGGCTCGACGTGGTGCCGCGCCGCGGCGACGTGATCGCGTGGGACGGCGACCAGCCGGTGAGGGCGCCCTACGACAACTGCGTGCTCATCATGCCGGTGCCCAACAACATCAAGACGGGGCTGACGGCCGTGAGATTGGGGCGGCTGGAGAACCGGTAGGAACGCCGCGGCCGGCGGCTAGCTCGCCACGTCCTCGCCCTTGCTCGAAGGGCGGATGCCGAGCTGCTTGAGCTTGCGGTAGAGGTGCGTGCGCTCGAGGCCGACGCGGTCGGCCACGCGGGACATGTTGCCTTCCTCGCGGCGGATGTGGTGCAGGAAATACTGCTTCTCGAACTGCTCGCGCGCGTCGCGCAACGGCAGGTCGAGCGACACGCCCACTTCCGTCGTCGCCTGCTCGCGCGGGCCGAGGTTGAACTCGCGCGCGACGCGGTTCACGTCGTCGCCGGTGACGTCGTTGGATAGCGCGGTGAGCGCGAGCGTCTTCACCACGTTCTGCAGCACCGGCAGGTTGCCCGGCCAGTCGAGGTTGCGCATCACGTTGAGCGCGCCGACGGTGAGCGTGCGCAGCGGCACCTCGTTCGCCTCGACCAGCTGCGTGAGCAGCGTCGTCGCGATGTCGGGAATGTCCTCGGGGTGGTCCGAAAGCGCGGGAACGCGGATGGTGAGGCCCGAGAGCTGGTGGTAGAGCGCGGGGTCGAAGCGGCCGTCTTCCACCATCGCGGGCAGGGGCCCCGTCGCGCCGCAGATGAGGCGCACGTTGAATTTCTCGAGCTTGCCCACGAGCTGCGCCAGCCCCTTCTGCTCGGCCTTGCCCAGCAGCGAGATCTCGGGAAGGAACAGCGTGCCCTCGCGCGCCTCGTTCAGCGGCTCGAACGGATTGCTGGCGAGCCACTCGGTTTCCTCGGGAGCGACCCACGGCGTATTGGCCAGGTGCAGGTGGCGGGCGCACAGCTCGAAACCGCTCCCCGGCTCGCCCACCAGCAGCACCGGCGTGCGCAGCCGCGCGACCTGGTCCAGCCGCTGGCGCAGCTCCTGCACCACCCGCGCGCGCCCGAGGTTCACGAGCGCGAGGCCGGTCTTCTGGAAGGCCTTGCCGCCCGCGAGCGCCTTGCCGACGGTGGCCAGCAGCTTGGGCAGGCTGATCGGCTTCTCGAGGAAGTCGAACGCCCCGATGCGGGTCGCCTCGACGGCCGAGTCGATGGTGCCGTGGCCCGACATCATCACCACCGGCATGGTGAGCAGCCCGCTTCCCGCCCACTCCTTGAGGAGCGTGATGCCGTCCGTGTCGGGCATCCAGATATCCAGCAGCACCAGGTCGGGGCGCATTTCCTTGCGCGCCGCGCGCGCCGTCTGCGCGTTCTCGGCCAACCGCACGCCATAGCCCTCGTCGCGCAGGATCTCGAAGAGGAGCTCGCGGATGCCGACTTCGTCGTCGACAACGAGGATCTGGTTGGCGGACATGCGTTAAGTCTAGGCGGCGGCCTTCGACGGCAGGACGATGCTGACCGTGGCTCCGTGGGGTTTCACATTCTCCACCAGGATGCGCCCATGGTGCTCGTCCACGATCTTCTTCACGATGGCGAGCCCCAGGCCCGTGCCCTTGGGCTTGGTGGTGACGTATGGCTCGAAGATGCGCCCCATGACGCCCTCCGCGATGCCGCTCCCATTATCGCGCACCGTGAGCAGAACGCCACCGGTGCCCTGGCTGGTGCTCACGAGGATGCGCGGCCCCTCGACGCCGGCGAGCGCATCGATCGCGTTCTGGAACAGATTGTGCAGCACCTGCCGCAGCATGGAAGGATCGGCGTAGATCGGCGGCAGCTCCTCGGCCAGGCGGGACTCGATGGCGACACCCATCGATTCGTAGAGCACCAGCACCTCGCGCACCAGCTCGTTGAGCGAGATGGCGCGCGCGTTCATGCGCGAGGCGTGCGCGTACTGCGTGAAGTCGTCGACCATGCCCTTGAGCGCGGCGACGTGGTTCACGATCGTGCCCGTCGCGCGCTTCAGGATGTCGGCTTCGTGCTCCGGCAGCTTGGAGGCCAGCTTGAGCTGCAGGCGCTCTGCCGAGAGCTGGATCGGCGTGAGCGGGTTCTTGATCTCGTGCGCGAGGCGGCGCGCCACCTCGCCCCACGCCGCGTCGCGCTGCGCCTGGATGAGGTGCGTGATGTCGTCGAACACGACGACGTAACCCGTGTCGCCGCGCGTGCCGAGCCGCGTGCCGCGCAGCAGCAGCGTGCGCTGCCCGTCCGCGCGGCGGTATTCCATCTGCTCTTCCCACTGGCGGTCGCTCGCCGAGGCGAAGTGGCGCAGCGCGATCTCGGCGAAGGGCGCCACCGATTGCACGTGGCGCGGCCACTCGGACAGCTTGAGGCCGTGGAAGGCGCCGGGCGGCACGCCGAGGATCGTGTGCGACGCGGCGTTCATGGTCTTCAGGTACATCCGCTCGTCGAACGTGAGCACGCCCGATGTGAGGTTCGACAGGATGCTCTCGAGGTAGCTCTTGGCGTTCTCGAGCTGCTGCTGGTTGCGCTCCATCGCCTCGGTCGCGTCGGCGATCTGGCGCGTCATCGTGTTGAACGACTGCGTGAGCACGCCGAACTCGTCGCGGCTCTTCACGGGGTTGAGCTTGGAATAATCGCCCTTGGCGATCGCGCGCGTCGCCTCCGCGAGGGCGGACAGCGGCGCCGACAGCTTCTCCGACAGCACGAACGCGAGCGCCAATGCGGAGAACAGCGTGAGCAGCATGGCGAGCGTGAGGGTGAGGCCGAAGAGGCGCTTGAGGTCCACGCGCGCGAGCAGCAGCGCCTGGTAATCCTTGAGGCCGGCCTCGACGAGCTGCGCATCCTGCGCGAGGGCGGGCGGCACGCGCTGCAGCACCTGCAGCACGCGCATGTCGTCGGCGATGGTGAGGGGGTTCACCGGCACGATGACGCGCAGGTAGAGGCCGCGCTCGCCGATGGTCTCGACCTTGCTCACCTTCTGCTGCGCGCGCACCTGCCGCAGCACGTCGGCGCTGGGCATCTCGGGCAGCAGGGAGACGGGTTCCGAGCCGGCCTGCGCGATGATGCGGCCGCGGGCGTTGAAGAGCGTCGCCTCTTCCACCGCCTGCTGCTCGCGCAGCCGGTTGAGCGTCGTGACCTCGACGGCCGGCGCGGCCGCGAGCGACTGCGCCATCGTGTCGGCCTTGCGCTCGAGGTCCTTGAGGGAGCTGTCCATGGCGCTGCGCGCGAGCTTGATGCCGCGGTTGAGCGACTCGTCGACGCGCACGTCGAACCACGATTCGATGGAGCGCTGCAGGAATTCGAACGAGATCGCGTACACCATGCCGCCCGGGATGAGCGCCATCACCGCGAACACCGCCATGAGCCGCAGGGTGAGCTTGGAGCCGAACACGCGCTCGCGCAGCTTGCGGCGCAGGAGCATGAGCTGGTAGCCGATGAGCACCATCAGGCCCAGCGACAACCCGCCGCCAAGATAGAGCAGCAGCTGGTAGTTGCGCGCGAAGTGCTCGTTGTTCGACGAGGCGACCGACATCAGGTACACCAGCGCCGCGCCGGCGACCACGCACAGGAAGATGAGGGGCTTCACGGAGTGATTGTCCAGCGATGCCAATCGGACGCGAGCGTCCAGTCACGCGATGCGATCGCGTTCACCTGAAAAGGTTTTGGCAGCTGGGCGGTGTCCAGGCGCATTCGCAGCCCGGCCTGATACGTGGTGTCTTTCTTGAGCGCGCCCTTGTCGGCGACATGCCACCCGCGAAGGCGCGAAAGGGCGCGGGCGACCTCATCGAGGCGGGTGAAGTTCTGGTAGTTGCTGCCGACCGACAGCCGGTACTGGCGCAGCAACGGCGTATAGCTGATCTTGTACGTCTGCGACATCTGGACCGGCTTCTCGTCGAGCCAGTACCAGCGCGGCCGCGCCAGCTCGAACTCGACGACGAAGTACAGCGGCACGCCGCGGTTGATCGCCTCCTCGAGCCGGCCGCTGAACTGGATGTCGAAATCCGCCTCCACCGCCCAGCCGTCCTCCTCGGGGACGAGCGTGGCGGACCGGACATCGATGCCTTCGGCGAGCACGGGTGGCGCGACGATCGCCAACGCGAAGGCGGCGAGCAACGCGCGCAACGCGACGCCGGTGCCGCCGATGCGGCGCACCCACGTAGCGAAGAAGGTTGCAAGGCTCGTCTTCATGTGGCGAATCATCCTCCTGCCATTCCTTTCGCGCGATGGAAAAATTCGCACTCCGGCGCGCGGTGTTGCGCACAAGAGACAGGTGAGGCAGGAAATGTCACTTTACTACTGTTCTCAAGGACTTGCCAGCGTTTTGGCTGGGGCAGCCATTCCGGCAATGACTTGAAAATCAATCGCTTGTGTTAAGTGTGCGCTTACAAGCGACGAAATACCGCGCACTCTCAGGCGAATGCCTGACGCAGGGCCTCGGGGTTGCCGTTGGCGAACGCCGTGGCCGCCATCCGCTTGGCTCCGGGACGTTGCACCTCGAGCAGCCTGAGGGCGCCGGATCCGCACGCGACGACCAACTCGCCCCGATCCAGCCACGCGCCTGGCGCCCCGGAGCCATCCACCGGCTCCGCAGCCCAGATCTTGAGCGCGACGCCGCCCAGCGACGTTTCCGCGCCCGGCGCGGGGTTGAACGCGCGCACCTGCCGGTCGACCTCGACGTTGCTTCGCGACCAGTCGATGCGCGCCTCCGCCTTGCCGACCTTCGCCGCGTAGGTGGCGCGGGCGGCGTCCTGGGGCTCGGGGACCAGCGTGGGCAATCGATCGAGCGCCTCGACGATCGCCTCGGCGCCAATCGCCGCGAGCTCTTCCATGAGCGCACCCGCCGTGGTTCGCGGCCCGATGGGTATTTCCCGGCGCAGCAGCACGGGTCCCGTGTCGAGCCCCGCTTCCATGCGCATGATGCACACGCCCGTAGTCGAGTCGCCCGCGAGGATCGCGCGCTGGACGGGCGCCGCGCCGCGCCAGCGCGGCAGCAACGAGCCGTGGATGTTGAGGCATCCGTGGACGGGCATGTCGAGGACCGCCTGGGGCAGGAGCAGGCCGTAGGCCGCGACCACCATCACGTCCGCGGCCGCTTCGCGAACGACCGCGGCGCTGGCGGGATCCTTGAGCGTCCGCGGCTTCTCGAGGCGAAGGCCGAGGCCGGTCGCGGCATCGGAAACCGCGCTCGCCACGAGCTTGAGGCCGCGGCCGGCGGGCCGGTCGGGCTGCGTGAGGACGAGGACGACCTCATGCCGCGCGCGCACGAGCGCCTCGAGCGCCCGGGCGGCGAAGGGGGGAGTTCCTGCGAAGACGACGCGCAATGGCGCCGCGGGCCTCAGGCCGCCTTGCGCTGGCGTTTCTTGAGCTTGGCCCGGATGCGGTTCTGCTTCAGGTCCGACAGGCGCTCGACGAAGACCTTGCCGTGCAGGTGGTCGACCTCGTGCTGGATGCAGGTGGCGAGCACCCCGGAAGCGTTGAGCGTGAAGCGCGAGCCGTTCTTGTCGAGCGCGGTCACCGTGACGCTTTCGGCGCGCTCGACGTTGTCGTAGATGCCCGGAAGGGAAAGGCAGCCCTCCTGGTTCACCGTGGCGCCCTCGCGGCGCGTGATCTCGGGATTGATGAAGACGCGCAGGTCGCTGCGGTCCTCGCTCACGTCGATCACGACGATCTGCTTGTGCACGTCGACCTGCGTCGCGGCGAGGCCTACCCCCGGCGCCGCGTACATGGTCTCGACCATGTCGTCGATCAGCTTGCGGGTGGCGGCGTCGATTTTTTCCACGCGGTCGGCGGGAACGTTGAGGCGTGGATCGGGGTACTGCAGGATCTCCAGAATGGCCATAAATGCTTGCTAATAGAATAAATTATGTGCAGAATCTCTCGCACTACTTGAAAAAAGGGACGTAACCCTTTTCATGAATATGGGTCCCGTGCTCCATATCCACAAGTGAGAGCCGCCATGCGAAAGAGAATTATAACTTTAGTGGTCAGCCTGGTCAGTTTGGTTCCGGTATGGAGCCTTGCCGACGGGATGCCGGGAACCGACGCCAAGCCGGCTCCGGCCGCCAGAACCGCCTCCGGGTCCAAGGTGACGATGGGTGACATACAACCCAACGCGCCGACCGAGTACACGGTTGTCAAAGGGGACACTTTGTGGGGCATTGCGGGCAAATTCCTGAAGGAACCCTGGAAATGGCCGCAGATCTGGGAAATGAACAAGGATCAGATCAAGGATCCCCACTGGATCTACCCGGGCGACGTCATCCGGCTCGACACCAGCGGCGGTGAGCCGCGGCTTTCCCTGGCGTCCGGCGGTGCCGGCGCCGCGCAGGCGAACGTGGTGAAGCTGGAGCCCCGTGCCCGCGCCGAGCCGCTGCGTGTCGCCGTCCCCTCGATCCCCGGTTCGGTCATCGGCCCCTTCCTCACCCAACCGCTGGTGGTCGAGCGCGAAGGGCTGGACCAGGTGCCGAGCATCCTCGCGATCGAGGAGGGCCGCGTCGTGGTCGGCGCTGGCGACACCGCGTATGCCGACCGCATCATCCCGGCCGATGGCGTGAACTGGCAGATCTTCCGCCCCGCGGCTCCGCTGCACGATCCGGAAACCGGCGAGATCCTGGGCTACGAGGCGAAATACGTCGGCGAGGCGCGGGTGCGCCGTTACGGCGATCCGACGACGCTGGAAGTGACCAAGGCGCGGATGGAGGTGAATCGCGGCGACCGGCTGCTGCCTGCCCGCGAGACCTCGTTCCCGAGCTACATGCCGCACGCGCCGGACAAGCAGCTGCGCGGCAGCATCATGTCCGTCGAAGGCGGCGTGGGCGAGCTGGGCCAGTACCAGGTCATCACCATCAACCGCGGCGCCCGCGACGGCGTGCAGGTCGGGCACGTGCTGGCCACGTACCGGCGCGGCGTGCTGGTGGACCGCGTGGACCGCGATGGCTGGACGCCGCCGCGCTGGTTCCGCGATTGGGACGTCAAGCCGAACCCCGTGGTGCCCGATCCGCCGACGCCGCCGCAGCCGCCGGGGGAAGCGCGCCGCGTGGTGCACACGACCGGGGCGCTGCGCCTGCCGGACGAGCGCAACGGGCTGATCTTCGTGTTCCGCGTGTTCGACAAGCTTTCGTACGCGATGGTGATGCGCGCGACGCGCCCGATCTACGTCGGCGACGTGGTGCAGACACCCTGAGCGTCGCGCCGTCACGGGTCATGAGGGGGCCTCGCGCCCCCTTTTCACTTTGGGTCATCGCCGCGGGGCACTGCGCCGTTGAGCAGGCAATCCCCCGCCTTCCTCCCGCGTGAACACTCCAACCCCCGAGCAGGACGAGCGCTGCGCATGGCTGCGGCTCACGCTAGTGCCGGCAGTCAATCCGCGCGCGCAGCAACAGCTGCTCGCCGCCCTCGGCTCGCCGCAGGCCGTGATCGATGCGTCGACGGCCACGGTCGCCCAGGTCGCGGGCAGCGAAGTGGCGCAGGCGCTGGCACGCGGCCCGGAGCGCGAGCTGCTCGAGCGAACGCTCGCCTGGCTGTCGCAGGACGGCCACCATCTCGTCACGCTCGCCGACGCCGATTATCCGAAGGCGCTGCTCGAGGGCGCGGCGCCGCCCTGCGTGCTCTATGCCAACGGCCGGCGCGAGCTGCTGAACGCGCCGGCGATCGCCATCGTCGGCAGCCGCAACGCCACGCCGCAAGGCGCGCGCGACGCCGAGGCGTTCGCCGAGTCGCTGTCGAACGCGGGCCTGTGCGTCGTGAGCGGGCTCGCTCGCGGCATCGACGCGGCGGCGCACCGCGGGGGATTGAAGGGCCGCTCCTCGAGCGTGGCGGTGATGGGCACCGGCGCCGATCGCGTGTACCCCGCAGCGAACCGCGATCTCGCGCACGCGCTCGCGCAAGGCGGATGCCTGCTGAGCGAATTCCCCATCGGCACCGCGGCCTGCGCCGGGAACTTCCCGCGCCGCAATCGTCTGATCAGTGGTCTGTCGCGCGGCGTGCTCGTCGTGGAGGCGGCGCTGCACAGCGGCTCGCTCATCACCGCGCGGCTCGCCGCGGAACAGGGCCGCGACGTGTTCGCGATCCCGGGGTCGATCCATTCTTCGTTGTCCAAGGGGTGCCACGAGCTGATCCGCCAGGGTGCGAAGCTCGTGGAGAGCGCACAGGACGTGCTCGTCGAGCTCGGTCTCGCGGGCGCGAAGCAAGAGGCGCCCCGGAAGGAACGCACGCATCCATTGCTCGAGAAGATGGGATTCGCGCCCGTGTCGATCGACCAGATGGCGGAGCGCACGGGAGTGGGTGCTGCGGCGCTCGCGGCGGACCTTTCGCGGCTCGAGGTCGAGGGGCGCGTGCAGGCGCTCCCCGGCGGCTGGTTCCAGCGCATCGACCCGGCAAGCTGAGCCGTTGCCGAAGGCGGCCGGCGGCTGCGTATAGAATGAAAAAGGAAAGCATCGGCTAAGTCATGGCATCCAACCTCCTCATCGTCGAATCGCCGTCGAAGGCCAAGACGCTCAAGAAATACCTCGGCAAGGATTTCGAGATCCTCGCCTCGTACGGGCACGTGCGCGATCTCGTGCCGAAGACGGGCGCCGTGGACCCGGAAGACAACTTCCGCATGAAGTACGAGCTGATCGAGCGCAACGCGAAGCACGTGGATGCGATCGCGAAGGCGGTGAAGGACGCCGACACCGTGCTGCTCGCCACCGACCCGGACCGCGAAGGCGAGGCGATCGCGTGGCACCTGTCGGAGATCCTCAAGGGGCGCAAGGCGCTCAAGGACAAGAAGCTCAAGCGCGTGGTCTTCTACGAGATCACCGAGGGCGCGGTGAAGGAAGCCGTGAAGCACCCGCGCATGATCTCGATGGACCTGGTCAACGCCCAGCAGGCGCGCCGCGCGCTCGATTACCTCGTGGGCTTCAACCTGTCGCCGCTGCTGTGGAAGAAGATCCGCCGCGGGCTCTCGGCCGGCCGCGTGCAGAGCCCGGCGCTGCGGCTCATCTGCGAGCGCGAGGCGGAGATCGAGAAGTTCACGAGCCAGGAATACTGGACGATCCACTTCGACAGCCAGAAGGACCGCATCCCGTTCAGCGCGAGGCTCACGCACTTCAACGGCGAGAAGCTGGACCAGTTCGCCGTCGGCAGCGGGGAGCGCGAAGCCGAGATCCGGCGTTTCCTCGAGGAGCACGGCAAGGGCAGCGCCAGGGTCGTCGAGATCGAGAAGAAGCGCAAGCTGCGCTCCCCCGCGGCGCCCTTCACGACCTCCACGCTGCAGCAGGAAGCGGTGCGCAAGCTGGGATTCACCACGGATCGCACCATGAAGGTCGCGCAGAGCCTGTACGAAGGCGTGAGCGTCGGCAAGGTGGTGACGGGCCTCATCACGTACATGCGCACGGACTCGGTCACGCTCTCGAAGGAGGCGATCACCGAGATGCGCGGCTACATCGTCAAGAGCTACGGCGCCGAGTACCTGCCGAAGAGCGCGGTGGTCTACCGCGCCGCGTCGAAGAACGCGCAGGAGGCGCACGAGGCGATCCGCCCCACCTCGATCGCACGCACGCCCGAATCCGTCGCCCGGTACCTCAACGACGAGCAGCGCAAGCTCTACGAGATGATCTGGAAACGCGCGATCTCCTCGCAGATGACGCCGGCCCAGTTCGACACCGTGGCCGTCGACTTCAGCGTCGGCGGCGCGGGCAACCTCTTCCGCGCCACCGGCCAGACGATGGTCTTCCCCGGCTTCTACGCCGTCTACCACGAGGACCAGGACGACGCGGTCGAGGAGGAAGACAAGCGGCTGCCCGCCTTCGACAAGGGCGATGCCGCGAAGATCGAGAAGCTCTACGGCGAGCAGCATTTCACCCAGCCGCCGCCGCGCTATTCGGAGGCGAGCCTCGTCAAGGCGCTCGAGCAGTACGGCATCGGGCGTCCGTCCACGTACGCCTCGATCATCTCGACGCTGCAGAAGCGCGAGTACGTCACCCTCGACAAGAAGCGCTTCATGCCGACGGACGTGGGGCGCATCGTGAACAAGTTCCTGAGCGAGCACTTCGCCCATTGGGTGGACTACGAGTTCACCGCGAAGATGGAGGACGAGCTCGACGACATCTCCAACGGCAAGGAGCAGTGGGTGCCGGTGCTGGAGAAGTTCTGGAAGGATTTCTCGGCGCAGATCGGCGAGAAGGAGAGCGTCTCGCGCAAGGAAGTGACGCAGGAAGCGCTCGAGGAGATGTGCCCGAAGTGCGGCAAGCACCACCTGACGATCCGCCTGGGCCGCCGCGGCCGCTTCATCGGCTGCGCGGGGTACCCGGATTGCGACTACACGCGCAACCTCGACGGCCAGGAGGGCAGCGAAGCGGCCAAACGCGAGATCGGCGTGGATGCCGAGAGCGGCAAGCTGATCCAGCTGCTCCAGGGACCGTTCGGCCCGTACATCCAGCTGGGCGAGCCGGAAGGCGACAAGAAGCCGAAACGCGTCTCGGTGCCGAAGAACATCGCGCCCGAATCGGTCGACCTCGGGATAGCGCTCAGGCTGCTGGCGCTGCCGCGCGACCTGGGTCCCCATCCCGAGACGCAGAAGAAGGTCGTCGCGGCGATCGGCCGCTTCGGCCCGTACGTGAGCCACGACGGCAACTTCAAGTCGATCCCGAAGGACGAGAGCGTCTTCGACATCACGCTCGAGCGCGCGGTGGCGCTGCTGAAGGAGCCCAAGTCGTTCAACGCGCGCGGCGCCCTGAAGGTTCTCGGCAAGCATCCGGAAGACAACCAGCCCGTCGCGCTGTATTCCGGGCGCTACGGCCCGTACGTGAAGCACGGCAAGGTCAATGCCACGCTGCCCGACGAGCACATGATCAACACCGTCACCCTGGAGGAGGCGGTGGAGCTCCTCGCCGCCAAGGCGGGCAAGAAGAAACCCACCACCAAGGCGAAAGCAGGCACGAAGGCCACGCGGGCGAAGATGAAGAAGGCGGCCTAGCTTTGACCCATGCCAACCGCCCGCGTGGCGGCTGGGAGCAAAGTGGAATGGCAATCCTGCATGCAAGGAGGGTCGCCATGCTGAGGGGGTTCAAAAGCTCGAGCTGGATCGGCATCGTCCTCGGCGCCTGGCTCCTCGCCTCCCCGTGGGTTCTCGGGTACGACGACCATGAGGCGGCGACCATCAACGCGCTGGTCATGGGCGGGATCCTCATCCTCGAGGAGCTGCTCGAGGGGCACGGCCGCGAATCGCTCGACTACTGGATCGACCACGTGACGGGACTGTGGCTGCTGGTCTCGCCGATCGTCCTGGGTTATCCCGCGTTGCTGCCCGCTTCCCTGAGCATGCTCTTCGCCGGCGTGATCACGCTGGCGCTGCGCGAGCAGGAGCATGCGTGGGACGAAGGGCACGTGCCTCACCGGCACTGAGCTATTTCGCACGGGCGTCGGCGTCCAGCGCACGCACTTCCCGCCGTGCGGCGGCGTCCTCCTCGTCGCGCCCGGCGAGCTCCAGGCGCAGGCGCCAGCCGTCCCTGCGCGCGCGCAATCCGCGGTGGCGCACCAGGTAGGCGACGCCCACCAGCGCCGCGACGAAGCCCGAGCAGGCGCCCACGGCGAGCGACCACCGCGGGCCGAACCGGTCCGCCACCCATCCGACGAGCGGGGCGCCGAGCGGCGTGCATCCCATCGCGATGGCCATGTAGATCGCCATGACGCGCCCGCGCATCGCCGGCTCGGTCCAGAGCTGGACGGTGCTGTTGGCCGTAGTGTTGAAGGTCTGCGCGGACCAGCCGACGCCAATCAGCACGAGCCCGAAGAGGATGTAGCTCGGCATGAGCGCGGCGAGGGCGAGGCTCGCGCCGAAAGCGATGGCCGCGGCGAGCAGCAGCATGGCGCGCGGCTGCGCGCGCCCGGCTGCGAATACCGCGCCCGTGACCGACCCGACCGCGAGCATGGAGGTCAACGCGCCGAATTCGCCGGAGCCCGCGTGAAACGCGTTCACCGCCATGGCCGACACGAAGACCGGAAAGTTGATGCCGAAGGTCATGATGACGAACAGCATCGCGAGCACGGCCATGAGCTCCGGGCGCCTGCGCACATAGCCGAAGCCCTCGAGCACGCTTCCCACCTTGCGGGCGGCGCGCTCCTTGCGATGCAGCTCGTGCACCCGCAGGAAGCTCAGCGCCACGAGCACGGCCACGAACGAGGCGGCGTTGATGAGGAAGACCCAACCCGTGCCGATGCCCGCGATGAGCAAGCCCGCGAGGGCCGGGCCGATCATGCGCGCGCCGTTGAACGACATGGAATTGAGCGCCACGGCATTCGAGAGCAGCGCATCCGAGACCAGCTCCGCGACGAAGGTCTGGCGGGCGGGCGCATCGAAGGCGGTGACGCAGCCGAGCAGCAGCGCGAAGACGTACACGTGCCAGAGCTGCACGACGCCGGCCACCGTGAGCAGGCCGAGCGCGAAGGCGAGGATGCCCTGCGCGGATTGCGTGAACAGCAGCAGCCGGCGCCGATCGAGGTGGTCGGCCGCGAACCCGGTCAGCGGCAGCAGCACCAGCGACGGGCCGAACTGCAGCGCCATGACGACGCCTACGGCCGTGGCGTTGTTGTCGGTGAGCTCCGCGAGGACGATCCAGTCCTGCGCGGTGCGCTGCATCCACGTGCCGATGTTCGACACGAAGGCGCCCGCCGCCCACAGCCGGTAGTTGAACCCGCGCAGCGAGCGGAAGGTGCCCTCGAGCAAGGACGGATGATGGCTGACGGGGAGCCGGCCGCTCAGACGTCCAGGTTCGACACTCCGAGCGCGTTGCTCTCGATGAACTGCCGGCGCGGCTCCACGTCGTCGCCCATGAGCGTGGAGAAGATCTCGCCCGCCGTGATCGCGTCCTCGATCTGCACCTTGAGGAGCACGCGCTTGCTCGGGTCCATGGTGGTCTCCCAGAGCTGCTCGGGGTTCATCTCGCCCAGGCCCTTGTAGCGCTGGATCGCCATGGAGCCCTTGGCTTCGGCGAGCAGCCACTCGAGGCCTTCGCGGAACGACTTGATGGCACGCACCGTCTCGCCGCGCTTGACCTGCGCGTCGTCGCGGATGAGGCCCGTGAGCGTCTGGGCGGTCCGCACGATCTGCGCGTAGTCGCCGCTATCGAGGAACGCCTGGTCGATGACCGTCTCCACCTTGTTGCCGTGCACGATCTTCTCGAGGCGCAGGCGCCATCCCTCGGAGGTCGGATCGCGCTCGATGTGCGCCTTCGGCGGATGCGGCATCAACGCGTCGTGGATGGCCCGCGCCGCTTCGGAGGCACCTTCCTTGTCCGCCAGCGAGATGCGCGCCATGCCGAGCATCGCATGCAGCACCGCGGCGTCCATGGCGTTGGAGAGCCGTTCGATGACCGCCTCGGTCATGAGGAACTCCGACGCGATGCGCTCGAGGGCATCGCCGGAGAGCGGCGCGGCCCCGCCGCCGGGGATGAGCGCGGCGCCGTTCAGCGCCCGGCGCAACTGGTGCTGCTTGAGCTCGTGCTCGTCCTTCAGGTAGCGCTCTTCCTTGCCGCTCTTCACCCTGTAGAGCGGCGGCTGCGCCACGTAGATGTAGCCCTTCTCGATCAGCGCCGGCAGCTGCCGGTAGAAGAACGTGAGCAGCAGCGTGCGGATGTGCGCGCCGTCCACGTCCGCGTCCGTCATGATGATGATGCGGTGGTAGCGCAGCTTCTCGAGGTTGAACTCCTCGCCGATGCCGGCGCCCAGGGCGGTGATGAGCGTGGCCACCTCGGCCGACGTGATGATCTTGTCGATGCGCGCGCGCTCGACGTTGAGGATCTTGCCCTTGAGCGGCAGGATCGCCTGGAACTTGCGGTCGCGGCCCTGCTTGGCGGAGCCGCCCGCCGAGTCGCCCTCCACCAGGTAGAGCTCGCAAAGGGTGGGATCGCGTTCCTGGCAGTCGGCGAGCTTGCCGGGCAACCCGATGCCGTCGAGCACGCCCTTGCGGCGCGTGAGCTCGCGCGCCTTGCGCGCCGCCTCCCGGGCGCGGGCCGCCTCGACGATCTTCGTGCAGATGATCTTCGCGTCGGCCGGCTTCTCCATGAGGAACTCGGCGAGCTTCTGGCCCACCACCTCGCTCACGACCGGCTGCACTTCCGAGGAGACCAGCTTGTCCTTGGTCTGCGAGGAGAACTTGGGCTCCGGCACCTTCACCGACAGCACGCAGGTGAGGCCCTCGCGCATGTCGTCGCCGGTCGTCTCGACCTTGGCCTTCTTCGCGATCTCGTTCTGCTCGATGTACTGGTTGATCGTGCGCGTCATCGCGGCGCGCAGCCCCGTGAGGTGCGTGCCGCCATCGCGCTGCGGGATGTTGTTGGTGAAGCACTGCACCGACTCGCCATAGGAATCGTTCCACTGCATGGCGATCTCGACGGTGATGCCTTCCTTCTCGCCGACCGCGTGGAAGATGTTGCCGTGCAGGACCGTCTTCGAGCGGTTCATGTACTCGACGAAGCCCTTCACGCCGCCCGCGTGGGCGAAGTTCTCGCTCTTGCCGGCGCGCTGGTCGATGAGCTCGATCTTCACGCCGTTGTTGAGGAACGAGAGCTCGCGCAGGCGCTTGGCCAGGATCTCGTAGTGGAACTCGACGTGCCCGAAGGTCGCGTTCGAGGCGAGGAAATGGACCTCGGTGCCGCGGCGGTCGGTGTCGCCGGTCACTTCGAGCGGCTTCACCGCCACGCCGTTGTGGAACTCCATGAAGTGCGCCTTGCCCTCGCGCCAGATGCGCAGCTTCAGCCACTCGGACAGCGCGTTCACGACCGAGACGCCCACGCCGTGCAGGCCGCCCGAGACCTTGTACGAGTTCTGGTCGAACTTGCCCCCGGCGTGCAGCTCGGTCATGACGATCTCGGCCGCGGAGCGCTTGAAGTCGTCGTCTTCCTTGATGTCCGTCGGGATGCCGCGGCCGTTGTCCACCACGGAGATCGAGTTGTCCGTGTGGATGATGACCTTGATGTCGTCGCAGTGGCCGGCAAGCGTCTCGTCGATCGCGTTGTCCACCACCTCGAACACCATGTGGTGCAGGCCCGTGCCGTCGGACGTGTCGCCGATGTACATGCCGGGACGTTTGCGGACGGCGTCCAGACCCTTGAGGATCTTGATGCTGTCGGAGTTGTACTCGGCCATCGGGGTGCGGCCGGCGGGTGCGGTCACTTGCTCGGGAAGCGTTGCCATTGAGTTCCTGGTTTCAGATCGAGCCTGCGTCTCGTCAGATGCGCATCGGCATCACGACGTACTTGAAGTCCTCGCGGCCCGGCATCTGGATGAGCGCGCTGGAATTGGAGTCCCCCATCGTCATGCTCACGGTGGGGGAATCCACGTGATTCAGCACGTCCAGGAGATACGAGATGTTGAAGCCGATATCGAGCGGGTCGCCGTCGTATTCCACGGCGAGGCCTTCCTCGGCCTCTTCCTGCTCGTTGTTGGTGCAGATGATCGACAGCGCGTCCTTCGTGAAGACGAGGCGCACGCCGCGGATCTTCTCGTTGGAGAGGATCGCGGCCCGGTTGAGCGACTGCGCGAGCTGGGCGCGATCGAGGACCACGCGGTTCTTGTGCGCGGTCGGGATGACCTTCTGGTAGTCGGGAAACTTGCCCTCGACGATCTTGGAAACGATCTCGATGCCCGAGAAGGAGAAGCGTGCCTGGTTCGTGCCGATCGCGAGCGACACCGGCTCATCGCCGTCGGACAGCAGCTTGATGAGCTCGAGCACCGTCTTGCGCGGCAGGATCGCCTCCACGCTGCCATGGTCGCCGTCGAGCGCCTGGCTGGCGTACGACAGGCGGTGGCCGTCGGTGGCGACGACGCGCAGCGTGTTCCCGTCCACCGAGAAAAGCACGCCGTTGAGGTAATAGCGGATGTCCTGGACCGCCATGGCGAACTGCACCAGGCGCAGCGCGTCCTTCAGCGCCTTCTGCGGCAGCGACAGCGTCTTCGACGCGTCCTTGGCCTCGACCATGCGCGGGAAATCCGCGGACGAGAGCGTCTGCAGGTTGAAGCGGCTCTTGCCCGCCTTGACGGTCATCCGGTTTTCCTTGGCCTCGAGCGAGACCTCGGCGTCCTCGGGCAGCGAGCGCAGGATGTCGTAGAGCTTGCGCGCCCCCGCGGTCACCGTCCCCTCGGCGTTGCCGTCGAGCCCCGCGGTGGAGGTGATCTGGACCTCGAGGTCCGTCGCGAGGAAATCCACCTTTCCGTCGCCCGCCGTGATCAGCACGTTGGAGAGGATCGGAAGCGTGTGGCGTCTTTCGACGATGCCGGTGACCTGCTGGAGGGGCCCGAGCAGCTTGTCGTTGGTCGTTCTGATTTTCAGCATTGTCTTTAAGAAAAGAATAGATAACAGCTAATAGGAGATGCTCCGGAGCGGGATAACTTCCAAAACCTTCTATGCATCAACGCGTTGACACCCATTTGAAATGGGGGTGAAAACGCCGGTTCGAAAGGGGAACCTGTGGATAACTGCCGACGCGAAAAGGCGGCCCCAAACGATCCACAGATTCTTCATGCGATGTACCCGCTTCATCCCAGGAGAATCTGCTGCAGCTGGGCGTAGTCGCGCGCGAACTCCTGGTCGCTCTCGCGCAGCTCCTGCGTCTTGCGGCAGGCATGCAGCACCGTGGTGTGGTCGCGGCCGCCGAAAGCCTCGCCGATCTCGGGCAGGCTCTGCTGCGTGAGCTCCTTGGCCAGCGCCATCGCGACCTGCCGCGGGCGCGCCACGGAGCGGAAGCGCTTCTTCGAGTACATCTCCGAGACCTTGATCTTGAAGTAGTCGGCCACCGTCTTCTGGATGTTCTCGATGGAAACCTGCCGGTTGAGCACCGCGAGCAGGTCCTTGAGCGCTTCGCGCGCGGTGGCCACGGTGACCTGCGCATTGTTGAAGCGGGCATAAGCGAGCACACGCTTCAGCGCGCCCTCGAGCTCGCGCACGTTGGAGCGGATGTGCTTGGCGATGAAGAAGGCGACGTTCTCGTCGAGGCTCACGCCGTCGTTCTCCGCCTTCTTCAGGAGGATGGCCACGCGCATCTCGAGCTCGGGCGGCTCGACCGCCACCGTGAGGCCCCAGCCGAAGCGCGAGATGAGGCGCTCCTCGATGCCGGTCATCTCCTTCGGGAAGCAGTCGCTGGTGATGGCGACCTGCTTGTGCGCCTCGAAGAGGGCGTTGAACGTATAGAAGAACTCCTCCTGCGAGCGCGACTTGCCGACGAAGAACTGCACGTCGTCGATGAGGAAGAGGTCCAGCGAGCGGTAATAGCGCTTGAGCGAATCGAAGCTCTTGTGCTGGTAGGCGCGCACGACGTCGGCGACGAACTGCTCGGCGTGGATGTAGCGGACCTTGGCCTTGGGGTTGCGCTTCAGCACCTCGGTGCCGATCGCCTGCAGCAGGTGCGTCTTTCCGAGGCCGGTGCCGCCATAGATGAAGAGCGGGTTGTACGCGGTGCCCGGGTTCTCGGCGACCTGGATGGCCGCGGCGCGCGCGATCTGGTTCGCCTTGCCGTTCACGAAATTGCTGAAGGTGAAGCCGGGATTGAGGCGATGCTCGTCGCGGCCGGGACGCTCCGCGGGAGCGGCGATGGCAACCGGCTCGGGAACCAGCATCTCCGCGTCCACCGGCTTGTCGTCGAGCATGAGGTTCACGCCGAGCCGCACGCCGGCGACGCGCTCGATGCGCGATTCGATCTTCGACAGCAGGTTCGAGCGCACCCAGCGCAGCACATGGTGGTTGGGCGCGAGCAGGACCAGCTGCTCGCCCTGGCGCTCGGCCTTCAGCGGCTTGATCCAGGTGTCGAACTGCTGCTGCGGAAGCTCCTTCTTGAGCTCCGCCGCGAGCGACGGCCAAAGCGAATCCATGTGTGAGATGAGGGCAGCCAGGGGAAGCGGAAGAAACCGGCGGGGAGATGTGAAATTTTATCGCGAACGGGGCGACTTATCCACAGGCCGGAGCAGGTTTGTTCGAGTCCGAACGATGACAGTTATCGCGCCGATCGGCTATACTTTCATGCTTTTCCCCGGTACGCGGGGACCACAAGGTTCGAGACCATGAAACGCACTTTCCAGCCGTCGACGGCCCACCGCAAGAAGACCCACGGCTTTCGCGTGCGCATGAAGACGGCCGCCGGCCGCGCCGTGATCAACGCGCGCCGCGCCAAGGGCCGCAAGCGCGTCGCGGTCTGACGCTTCCGATGTCGCGGGACGCCCGGCCCGAGGGCTTTTCCCGTCGCCACCGATTCAGCACCCGCGGCGCCTTCGGCCCGGTCCTTCGCGGATCCCGCAAGCTGCGCGGCCGCCTCGCGATCATGCACGTGGTACCGGCTCCCTCCCAGGCCTCACGCCTCGGCGTCGCGTTGACGCGGCGGCTGGTGCCGGCCGCACTCGATCGCAACCGCGTGAAGCGCCTCGCGCGCGAGGTGTTCCGCCGCCATGCCGTGAAGCGCAGCGGGCTCGATTGCGTCATCGCGTTGCGCGAGCGCTTCGATGCGGCGCAAACGCCGGCGCTGCGCGACGAGATCCGCGAGCTCTTCGACCAGGCGGCGCGGCTGCGCTGATGTCGCGACTGCTCCTCGCCCTCATACGGGGCTACCGATACCTGCTCAGCCCCTGGTGGGGGCGGAGCTGCCGCTTCACGCCCACGTGCTCCGAATACGCCATCGAGGCCATCGAGCGGCACGGCGCGCTGCAAGGCTCCGGGCTCGCGCTGCGGCGCATCGCGCGGTGCCATCCGTGGTGCCCGGGCGGCTTCGACCCGGTGCCCTGAGCCCGGATACTCATGATGGACATCCAACGACTCATCGCCCTCGTGGTCTTCTCGTTCTCCGCGCTGCTCCTTTGGGACGCTTGGCAGAAGCACAACGCGCCGAAGCAGGTGCCCGCGCCGGCATCGGTCAGCACGCCGTCGGCCGTGCCGAAGCCCAGCACGTCGCTCGACGCGCCCACGCCGCCGGCCGCCACGGCCGCCGCGACGCCCCAGCCGCCGGCCACCGCCGCGGCCGCGGGCGGCGAGCCCATCACGGTCCGTACCGACATGATGGACGTCGAGCTGAACACCGCTGGCGGCGATATCCGGCGCGTCACGCTGGACAAGGTGCGCTCCGCGGACGGCACCAAGCCGCTCACGCTGATGGAGCCCGATGCGAAGCACTTCTTCGTCACCCAGTCGGGGCTGCTGGGCGAGGGGCTGCCGTCGCACAAGACCGTGTACGAAGCGGACGCCCGCAGCTACACGATGGCGCCGAGCCAGGACAAGCTCGAGGTGCGGCTGCGCGCGCGCGACGCGCAGGGCCTGGAGGTCGTGAAGCGGCTCACCTTCCACCGCGGCAGCTACGTGATCGACATCGCGTACGACGTGACCAACCGCAGCGACAAGCCCGTCGCGCCCTACGCGTATTACCAGTTCCTGCGCGACGGCAATCCGCCCAGCAGCGATGCGGCGCAGACGAGCCACTTCGGCGGCGTGAGCACGTTCACGGGCCCCGCCGTGTTCACCGAGGAGGCGAAGTTCACCAAGGTGAACTTCAGCGACATCGACAAGGGCAAGCTCTCGTATCCGAAGAAGGCGAAGGACGGCTGGATCGCGATCGTCCAGCATTACTTCGTCTCGGCGTGGCTGCCCAAGGAAGGCGCCGAGCGCGAGTTCTTCACCAACAAGGTGGGCGACAACCTCTATACCGCCGGCGTCGTGGTGCCGGTGGGCGCCATCGCGCCCGGCGCCACGAGCACCGTCGACGTGCCGGTCTACATCGGGCCGCAGGAGAAGGACCAGCTCGAGAAGCTCGCGCCGGGGCTCAACCTCGTCGTCGATTACGGCTGGCTCTACGTGATCGCCGCGCCGATCTTCGCGCTGCTGAAGTGGATCCACGGCTTCGTCGGCAACTGGGGCTGGGCGATCATCCTGCTCACCGTCATGATCAAGCTCGCCTTCTACCCGCTCAACGCGAAGGCCGGGCGTTCCATGGCGCAGATGAAGGTGCTGCAGCCGAAGATGGAGAAGCTGAAGCAGCTCTACGGCGAGGATCGCCAGAAGCTCAACCAGGCGATGATGGAGCTGTACCGCACCGAGAAGATCAACCCGCTCGGCGGCTGCCTGCCGATCGTGGTGCAGATCCCGGTGTTCATCGCGCTGTACTGGGTGCTGCTCGCCTCGATCGAGCTGCGGCATGCGCCGTGGATCGGCTGGATCCATGACCTCTCGGCACCGGACCCGTACTTCATCCTGCCGGTGATCTACGCCGTCTCCATGCTCGTGCAGACGAGGATCAACCCGCAGCCGGCGGACCCCGTGCAGGCGCGCGTCATGATGATCATGCCGATCGCGTTCAGCATCTTCTTCCTGTTCTTCCCGTCCGGCCTGGTGCTCTACTGGGTCGTGCAAAACCTGCTGTCGATCGTGCAGCAGTGGCACATCAACCGAACGCTGGCGGCCGAGGCGAAAGCCAAGCGCCACTGACGGCGGGCGGCGAGACCATCGCCGCCATCGCCACCCCGCCGGGCCGCGGCGGCATCGGCGTCGTTCGCATTTCCGGTCCGCGCGCCGCGGCGATCGCCGCGGCGGTCGTGGGCCGCGTGCCCGAGCCGCGAGCGGCGACGTTCGCGCGCTTCCGGGCCGAGGGCGACGCGCCGATCGATGAAGGCATAGCGCTCTACTTTCCGGCGCCGCGCTCCTACACGGGAGAAGACGTTCTCGAACTGCAGGGCCACGGCGGCCCCGTCGTCATGCGCGAATTGCTGCGCCGATGCGTCTCGCTCGGCGCGCGCGTGGCGGAGCCGGGGGAGTTCACGCGACGCGCATTCCTGAACGGGCGCATCGACCTCGCGCAGGCCGAGAGCGTGGCGGACCTCATCGACGCGGCGAGCACGGAAGCGGCGCGCAGCGCGGCGCGCTCCCTCGCCGGCGTCTTCTCCGATCGCATCCACGCGTTGGCGCGCGAGCTCCTCGAGCTGCGCGTGCACGTCGAGGCGTGCATCGATTTCCCCGAGGAAGAGATCGATCCGGCCGACCGCGCGACACAGCGCGAGAACCTCGCGCGCATCCGCGCGTCGCTCGACCGGCTGCTGGCCGATGCGCGGCAGGGCGCGGTGCTGCGCGAAGGCCTGGTCGTCGTGCTCGCCG
>DASTGG010000126.1:0-2216 GCA_035719385.1 Usitatibacter sp. | reverse complement strand
ATGTCGCTCGCGCACGGCGGGCACCTCACGCACGGCGCGGCCGTGAACCTCTCCGGCAAGATCTTCAACGCCGCCGCGTACGGCCTCGACGCCGCCGAGCGCATCGACTACGACGACGTGGCCGCCAAGGCGCGCAGCGTGAAACCCAGGATGATCGTCGCGGGCGCCTCGGCGTATTCGCGCGTGATCGACTGGGCGCGCTTCCGCGCCATCGCCGACGAGGTGGGCGCGCTGCTCATGGTGGACATGGCGCACTACGCCGGCCTCATCGCCGCGGGCGCTTACCCCAACCCGGTGCCCCACGCCGACTTCGTCACCAGCACGACGCACAAGACGCTGCGCGGCCCGCGCGGCGGCTTCGTGCTCGCGCGCGAGAAATACGCGAAGGCGCTCGACTCGAGCGTCTTCCCGCGCCTGCAGGGCGGCCCGCTCATGCACGTGATCGCCGCCAAGGCGCTCGCCTTCCACGAAGCGGCCCTGCCCGCCTTCGCGCACTACCAGCGCCAGGTCATCGCCAACGCGCGCACGCTCGCGGGCGCCCTCGAGCGGCGCGGGCTTCGCATCGTCTCGGGCGGCACGGATTGCCACCTCTTCCTGGTGGACCTGCGCCCGAAGGGCATCACCGGCAAGGACGCCGAATCGGCGCTCGGCCTGGCGCACCTCACCGTGAACAAGAACGCGATCCCGGGCGACCCGCAGAAGCCCACCGTCACGAGCGGCATCCGCATCGGCACCGCCGCGCTCACCACGCGCGGCATGGGCGAATCGACCGTGCGCGACGTGGCCAACTGCATCGCCGACGTGCTCGAGCGCCCGTCGGATCCCGCGACCATCGAGCGCGTGCGCAGCCGCGTGCGCGCGCTGTGCCGCGAGCACCCCGTCTACGGCAGCGAGTCGCGCTGAACCCCTTTCACTACGGAGGACATCCCATGGCAGGCCGCAACTTCCTTTTCGTGCCCGGGCCCACGAACGTGCCCGACCGCATCCAGCGCTCGATGATGGTGGCGATGGAGGACCATCGCTCGCCGAAGTTTCCCGAGCTCGCGAAAGGCCTGTTCCCGAAGCTGAAGCAGCTCTATCGCTGCGAGGACGGCGAGGTCTACATCTTCCCGACCACCGGCACCGGCGCGTGGGAAGCCGCGCTCACGAACACGCTGTCGCCCGGCGATCGCGTGCTGGCGCCGCGCTTCGGCCAGTTCAGCCACCTGTGGATCGACATGATGCAGCGCCTGGGCCTCGACGTTCAGGTGCTCGAGTGCGAATGGGGCGACGGCGCCCCCGAGGAGCGCATCGAGCAGGCGCTGCGCGAAGACCGCGGCCATCGCATCAAGGGCGTGATGGTGGTGCACAACGAGACCGCCACGGGCGTGACGAGCGACCTCGCCGCCGTGCGCCGCGCGATCGACGCCGCGCGCCACCCCGCGCTCTTCTTCGTGGACTCCGTGAGCGGCCTGGGCAGCATCGACCTGCGCTTCACCGAGTGGGGCATCGACCTCGCCGTGGCCGGCTCGCAGAAGGGCCTGATGATGCCCGCGGGCATGGGGCTCGTGTGCGTGAGCCCGAAGGCGATCGAGGCCTCGAAGCACGCGCAGATGCGCCGCGTGTTCTTCGACTTCAACGACATGCGCAAGGCGAACGCCGACGGCTACTTCCCGTACACGCCTTCGCTGCCGCTGCTCTACGGGCTGCGCGAATCGCTCGCGATGCTGTTCGAGGAAGGGCTCGAGAACGTCTTCGAGCGCCACGCGCGCCTGGCCGCCGGTGTGCGCGCGGCGGTGCACGCCTGGGGCATGGGCATCTGCTGCCGCGACGAGCGCTGGTACTCGGACACGGTCACGGCGGTCGTCGTGCCGCCGCACCACGACGCGCGCCGCGTGATCGACATCGCGTTCCGCCGCTACGACCTCGCGCTCGGCGCGGGCCTGTCGAAGCTTTCCGGCCGCGTGTTCCGCATCGGCCACCTCGGCGACCTGAACGAGCTGATGCTGCTCGGCGCGCTGGCGGGCGTCGAGATGGCGATGGCGGACGCGGGCATCGAGGTGCTCGCGGGCAGCGGCGTGGCCGCGGCGCAGACGCATTGGCGCGGCGCCAGCGCGCACACGCATGCGCATCGCACGGGCGCGCCGCAGCTCGCGATCGTGAGCTGACCGAAACCCGGGGACGCACCCCAGGGACGCACCCCGACGCCGGTACCCGCACCGGGTACCGTGAACGGG
>DASTGG010000125.1:0-3066 GCA_035719385.1 Usitatibacter sp. | reverse complement strand
GGAGGTGCGTCCCCGGGGTGCGTCCCCTAGAATGCGGTCATGATCGGCATCCTCATCGTCTCCCACGGCGCGTTCGGCGAGTCGCTCATCCACTCCGCGAGCCACGTGCTGGGCAAGCGCCCGCTCTACCTGCGCCAGCTCGGCGTGACGGTGCACGACGACCCGGAGGCCATCCTGCCCGTCGCCGAGGACCTCATCCGCTTCCTCGACCATGGCGAGGGCGTGCTGGTCCTCACCGACATCTACGGCGCCACGCCATCCAACATCGCCATGAAGCTGCTCGAGCCCGGCCGCGTGGAGGGGCTCGCCGGCGTGAACCTGCCGATGCTCATCCGCGCGCTCACATACCGCGACGAGCCGCTCGCCAGCGTCTGCGACAAGGCCCTCGCCGGCGCCACGGAGGGCGTCAAGCGCATGGCGCCGGGAGCCTGACGATGCCGAGCCGCACCGTGAAGGTCGTCAACAAGCTCGGGCTGCACGCGCGCGCCTCGGCCAAGCTCACGCAGCTCGCCTCGTCGTTCAAGAGCGCGGTGTGGATCGCGCGCAACGGCCGGCGGGTGAATGCGAAGAGCATCATGGGGGTGATGATGCTCGCGGCCGGCATCGGCTCCACGGTGGAGCTCGAGACCGAGGGCCCGGACGAGAACGAGGCGCTGGACGCGCTCGAGCGCCTGTTCATCGAGCGCTTCGGCGAGGCGGAATGAGCGGCAGCGTCTCCTTCACCATGCACGGCATCGGCGTGTCCGGCGGGATCGCCATCGGGCACGCGCACCTCTTCGCCGGCATGTCGGCGGAGGTGGACCACTACGAGGTCCAGGCCGCCTACGTCCCGAGCGAGCAGCGCCGCTACGACCGCGCCGTGAAGGAAGTGCGCGAGGAGCTCATGCGGCTCACCGAAAGCGTGCGCCACAGCACGGCGGCGGAGCTGGCGCCGTTCGTGAAGGTGCACGTGATGCTGCTCGAGGACGACGCCTTCACGCAGGCGCCGCGCGACATCATCCGCGAGCAGCACTGCAACGCCGAGTGGGCGCTGCGCCAGCAGCTCGACGAGCTGCTCGGCCAGTTCAGCGGCATCGAGGACCCGTACCTGCGCGAGCGCGAGGACGACGTGCGCCAGGTCGCCGAGCGGCTCCTGCTCGCGCTCGCCGGCACGCAGCATCGCATCACCATGAAGCCGGTGCGCGAGGATGCGTCGATCCTGGTCGCGCGCGACCTCTCGCCCGCGGACGTGATCCTCTTCCGCGAGCATCCCTTCGCCGCCTTCGTGACCGACCTGGGCGGCGCCACGTCGCACACGGCCATCGTCGCGCGCTCGCTGAACATCCCCGCCATCGTGGCGCTGCACCATGCGCGCACGCTCATCCGCGAGGACGAGCTGATCATCGTGGACGGCACGCAGGGCGTGGTCATCGTCAACCCCGACCGCCACGTGCTGCAGGAGTACCGCCTCAAGCAGAACCAGGCGCGGCTCGAGCGCGACAAGCTGAAGCGCCTGAAGACGGCGCGCACGGCCACGCTCGACGGCACGGTGGTGCAGCTCCAGGCGAACATCGAGCTGCCCTCGGACATCGAGCCGGTGAAGGCGAGCGGCGCGGCGGGCATCGGCCTGTTCCGCAGCGAGTTCCTCTTCATGAACCGCCGCGACCTGCCCGACGAGGACGAGCAGTACGAGGCCTACCGCGAGGTGGTCGAGGGCATGAAGGGGCTGCCGGTCACGATCCGCACGGTCGACATCGGCGCGGACAAGCCCCTGGACGGGCAGGAGCACGTGCCGGTGAACCCGGCCCTGGGCCTGCGCGCGATCCGCTATTGCCTCGCCGAGCCGCACATCTTCAACACGCAGCTGCGCGCCATCCTGCGCGCCTCGCGCCACGGCAAGGTGCTGATCCTCATCCCGATGCTCACCACCTGGCACGAGCTGCACCAGGCGCTGGCCGCCGTGCAGCTCGCGCGCGAGCAGCTGCGCGACGAGAAGATCAAGTTCGACGAATACGTGCCGGTGGGCGGCATGATCGAGGTGCCCGCGGCGGCCATCGCGCTGCCGATGTTCGTGCGCAAGCTCGATTTCATCTCGATCGGCACCAACGACCTCATCCAGTACACGCTCGCGATCGACCGCTCCGACGATCGCGTGGCGCATCTCTACGACCCGCTGCACCCCGCGGTGCTGAGCCTGCTGTCCGGCGTGATCCGCACCGCGCAGCAGCACGAGAAGCCCGTGGCGGTCTGCGGCGAGATGGCGGGCGACGTGGAGCTCACGCGCATGCTGCTCGGGTTCGGCCTGCGCACCTTCTCGATGCATCCGGCGCACCTGCTGGCGGTGAAGCAGCGGGTGCTGACCACGAGCCTGCCGGAGATCGCGCCCATCGTCGCGCGCATCCTGAAGGCCGACGACCCGGAGAAGATGCAGGCGCTCATCGAGCGCCTGAACGCCTAGCGTCCTCCCCGGCCGATTCCGCGCGAGCCGTTTCGCCAGGGCGCGAGGGCGGCGCGCACCCGTTCGCGGATGGCCGCATCCCGCGCGGCATCGATCGTCGGCGCGCTGGCGGCGGCCGTGTCGATGAGCTCGTCGTACAGCAGCATCACGAAGAAGGCATACAGCATCTCGTCGGGCATGAACTTGCAGTGCCCGTAGCGATCCACGGGGATGTTGTAGTGGCGCGTGACGAGCGCGCCGGACACCAGCGTCTTGAGCGCGTACAGGTCCTCGTGCCAGTACGGGACCTGCTGGTCGCGCAGCGTGTGCATCGTGACCAGCGGGCGCGAGAGTCGGCCCGTGGTGTTGTACTGGCTCATCATCGTGTAGAGCGCGAAGGGGGAGGCATCGACGCGTGGCACGGCTCGGTTGAGCGCGACGTCATCCGCCGAGCCGCTGTACCAGCGCAAGCGGTTGCCGTACGGGAATCCACCGATCGTGGCGCTCGCGTCGCGCAGGTTCACCACGCTGTAGCGCAACACGTCCCGCGCCGATTGCTCGACCGTGGCGAGCCAGTTGCCGGCATCCGCGGGCAGCTTCGCGACCGCGGCCCACTGCGAAAGCCGCGAAGCGTTGAGCGGATGCGTGAT
>DASTGG010000124.1:0-7176 GCA_035719385.1 Usitatibacter sp. | reverse complement strand
GGATATCGTCCCCATCTGCGGGGTAGATGCGTCCATGCGCCCCCGGCGCCACATCATGAAACCGACTTTCAGGCTGTTTCCGGCCGTCTTCGTGGCGCTCGGCCTCGGCGGGCAGGCCGCCGTCCCCGACCGCGATGCCGCGTGCTGCCACCAGGAGCGCGGCGCGGACCTCCTGCGCGCCAAGCATGCGGAGCTCGCAGGCCCGCTCGCCAGCAACCCCTACGGACGGCCGCTGTACATCGAATCCCGGGAATCCGACCGCGCCCTCAAGGGCGACGTGTATGCCGTGGTGAACCACCCGTTCGCGCAAGTACGCGACACGCTCTCGCGCCCGGCGAGCTGGTGCGAGGTGATGCTGCTGCCGTTCAACACGAAAGGGTGCTCGGCGGACGCGGACACGCTGCAGGTCTTCGTCGGCCGCAAGAGCGACACGCCGATCGACAGCGCCTTCCGCATCGACTTCCATTACGGCGTGAAGGCCCGGACCGACGATTACCTCCACGTGGCGCTCGACGCGCCCACGGGGCCCGTCGGCACGCGCGATTACCGCATCGTCCTCGAGGCCGCGCCCATCGAGGGCGGCCGCACGTTCCTGCACCTGTCGTATTCGTACGGCTATGGCGCCATGTCCCGCCTCGCCATGCAGACGTACCTCGCCACCGCCGGCGCGGAGAAGGTGGGCTTCAGCACCGAGGCCGATGGCCAGGGGCGCCCGCACCTCGTGCAGGGCGTGCGCGGCGTGGTGGAGCGCAACACCATGCGCTACTTCCTCGCGATCGGCGCGTTCCTCGATTCGCTCACCTCGCCGCCCGAGACGCGCGTCGAGAAGCGCCTGAGGGACTGGTTCGCCGCGACCGAACGCTATCGCCGCCAGCTCCACGAGATGGACCTGGGCGAATACCTCTCGATGAAATTGCGCGAGTACGCGCGGCTCGCCGCCCGCTAGGTCAGCCGCGGCCGACGAAGGGCATCTTCGTCGCCATGATCGTCATGAACTGGACGT
The DNA here is from genome assembly GCA_035719385.1 of Usitatibacter sp. Lineage (GTDB taxonomy): Bacteria > Pseudomonadota > Gammaproteobacteria > Burkholderiales > Usitatibacteraceae > Usitatibacter. The sequence continues at coordinate 6,173 of DASTGG010000124.1, read as the reverse complement.
TCGCGTCGAGCGGCAGGCCCGCCATGTAGACGATCGCGCTGGCGACGTGCTTCACGTCCATGCGCGGCTCGACCTTCACCTCGCCGTTGGCCTGCATCACGCCCTTGGTCATCCGGTCGGTCATCTCCGTGGCGGCGTTGCCGATGTCGATCTGGCAGCACGCGATGTCGTCCTTGCGGCCATCGAGCGAGATCGTCTTCGTGATGCCGGTGACCGCGTGCTTGGTCGCCGTGTAGGCGATCGACATGGGCCGCGGCGCATGCGCCGAGATGGAGCCGTTGTTGATGATGCGGCCGCCCTTCGGGTCCTGCGCCTTCATCATGCGGATCGCTTCCTGGCAGCAGAGGAACGTGCCGGTGAGGTTCGCCGCGACGACGGCCTGCCATTTCTCGAACGGCAGGTCTTCCATCGGCATCGCGGGCGCGCCCATGCCCGCGTTGTTGAAGAGCAGGTCCAGGCGGCCGAACTTCTCCTTCGTGCGCGCGAAAAGGTTGGCGACCGAATCGGGCTTGCCGACGTCGGTGGGCACCGCGAGCGTGCGCTCGGGCACGCCCGCGTCGGCGATCGCCTTGTCGAGCGGCTCCTGACGCCGCCCCGCGAAGGCGACGCACCAGCCTTCCTTCACCAGCGCGAGTGCCGCCGCCTTGCCGATGCCGGTGCCCGCGCCCGTGATCACCGCGACCCGTTTCGCCTCCGCCATTCCTTGCTCCCTTTGTGCGTGCCGCGCAAAGCTACTTGAGCGTGCGAATCACCGCGCGCATCGTCTCCACGATCTCGTCGATCTGTCCTTCCTCGATGATGAGCGCCGGCGCGAGCTCGATCACCTCGCCCGCCTGGCGCACCAGCACGCCCTTGTCGTAGCAGCCGACGAACGTCTCGTAGCCGCGCGCGTTGGGCTCGCCCGCGCGCGTGGCGAGCTCCACCGCGCCCGCGAGGCCGAAGTTGCGGATGTCCACCACGTGCGGCTCGCCTTTCAGGCTGTGCAGCTTCTGCTCGAAGATGGACGCCATGCGCGCGCCGCGCTCGAAGAGCTTCTCGTCGTCGTAGAGCTGCAGCGTGGCGATGCCGGCCGCGCAGGCGAGCGCGTGCGCGGAATAGGTGTAGCCGTGGAAGAGCTCGATCGCGGCCGGCGGGCCCGCCATGAACGTGCGGTAGATCTCGTTCGAGACGATGACGCCGCCCATCGGCACCGTTCCCGACGTGACGCCCTTCGCGAACGTGATCATGTCGGGCACGACGCCGAAGACGTCCGCCGCGAACGCGCCGCCCAGCCGGCCGAACGCCGTGATGACCTCGTCGAAGATGAGCAGGATGCCGTGCTTGCGCGTGATCTCGCGAAGCCGCTGCAGGTAGCCGACCGGCGGCACGAGCACGCCGGTGGACCCGGCGACGGGCTCGACGATCACCGCCGCGATGGTCGAGGCGTCGTGCAGCGCCACCAGCCGCTCCAGCTCGTCGGCGAGCTGCGCGCCCCACTGCGGCATGCCGCGCGAGAACGCGTTCTTGTCGGGCGCATGGGTGTGCGGCAAATGGTCGACGCCCGCGAGCATCGTGCCGAACATCTTGCGGTTGGCGGGAATGCCGCCCACGGAGATGCCGCCGAAGCCCACGCCGTGGTAGCCGCGCTCCCGCCCGATGAGCCGCATGCGGGCGCCCTCGCCGCGCGTGCGATGGTAGGCGAGCGCGATCTTGAGCGCCGTGTCCACGGCCTCGGAGCCCGAGTTGCAGAAGAAGACGTGGTCCAGCGGCTCCGGCGCCATCTTCGCGATGCGCGTGGCGAGCTGGAAGGCGGCCGGATGGCTCATCTGGAACGCGGGCGCGTAATCCATCGTCGCCGCCTGCTTCTGGATGGCCTCGACGATGGGCTTGCGGCAGTGCCCCGCGTTGCAGCACCACAGGCCCGAGAAGCCGTCGAGCACGCGGCGCCCGTCGTCGGTGAAGTAGAACATGCCATCCGCGCGCACGAACAGGCGCGGCCTGGCCTTGAACTGCCGGTTCGCAGTGAATGGCAGCCAGAACGCTTCGAGATCCTGCGGTGCGAGCCGAAGCGCGTCGGAGAGTGCGGTCATGGCCAATTCCCTTTTCGAGGTCGCCAATTTACTCCATGTGGCGCAGGAGCGAGCCGACCGGGGAATGAGGATTCTCCGGCATTGGCGAAAAACACACTGACGGTATGGTGTTTTCAGGCAAAGCTCAAACGGAGGACATATGTGGAAACGCAAGGCGCTGTTTGCGGCCATCGTGGCGTCGACGCTCGGCGCATTCCCGCTCGCGGCCTCGGCCGATCGCGTGATCGTCGTGGACGAGGCGCCGCCGCCGCCGCGACATGAGGTCGTGCCGGCACCGCGCCACGGCCACGTGTGGATCCCGGGCTACTGGGATTGGCGACACGGGCGATACGTGTGGGTTCGCGGGCACCTGGAGCGCGAGCACCGGGGCATGTACTGGCACCCGCACCGCTGGATGCAGCACGAGGGACGCTGGGAATTCGAGCGCGGCCACTGGGACCGCGAGCGCTTCGCGGAGAACCGCTACCGCGATCGCGACCGCGACGGCATCCCGAACCGCTTCGACCGCGACAAGGACAACGACGGCGTGCCCAATCGCTTCGACCGCGCGCCGAACAACCCTAACGTGCAGTAGGTTCGTCGTCGCGTTGCGACGTTGCGGGCGCGGCTTCGGCCGCGCCCTTTTCATGTCATCCGGCCGCGCGCATGCCGCGTTGAGTGGGCACGGAGGTGAACAACATGCTGATGCGGAAACTGCTGCTCGGAAGCATGGCCGTCGCGACGCTGGGCCTGGCGTTGCCTGCCGCGGCCCACTCGAACGTCGACCTGTATCTCAATTTCGGACCGCCGCCGCCGCCGGTCGTCGAGTACGTGCCGGCACCACGCGTGGGATGGGTGTGGGTGCCTGGCGTGTGGGAGTGGCGCGGCCATCGACACCACTGGGCGCGCGGGCATTGGGAGCGCGCGAGACATGGCTATTCCTACGCGCCTGCGCGCTGGGCGCGCTACGGCGACCGCTGGGGCTATCACCGTGGCGGATGGCGCCGCGATTCGGACCACGACGGCGTGCCGGATCGCTTCGACGCTAGGCCGTTCAACCCATACCGCTATTAACGGGATTTTCTTCGGTGGTGAGTGTGCCGCCCCGCGAGGGCGGCACTTTTTTTGGAGGATCGCGAAAAAAACTCTCGCGGGCCGGCGTTGAGGCGCGGTGGAGCGCACCAAGCGATGGCATGGCACTTGCAACTAGCCTTTCGCAAGTGATCCCACCAAACCATTAGGCCAATAGGAGGCAAGATGCGCAAGCTCGCACCTGCGTTTTTAATCACTTCCGTCATCGCGCTCGCGAGCACCTCGGCGTTCGCGATGGGGGACCTGAAGCACAAGAAGTCCAGCGACACGAGCGCGACGACGACCCAGACCGACAAGTCCTCGACCTCGAGCTACGGCAGCAGCAGCACGTCGCCGTCGAGCAGCAGCTCGATGAGCTCCTCGCCGTCGAGCAGCAGCTCCTCGATGAACGGCTCGACCGCGGGCACCTCGAGCGGCTCGTCGCTCAACGGCAGCAGCACCGGCACCAGCAGCACCGGCACGGCGGGCAGCAAGACGAGCGGCTCGACGGGCACCACCAGCAGCGACGGCGGCTCCGGCTCGATGTCCGGCGCCGGCACGTCGACGGGCTCGAGCAGCAACAACGAGGCGAGCACCGCCGGCAGCAGCAAGTCGTCGAAGAGCTCGTTGTCCTCGAACAGCCACAAGGGGCGTTCCTCGAAGTGCGCCACGCTGAAGCCGACCGATCCGCAATTCGCCGCCAACGATTGCGGCGGCGGTGACAGCGGCTCGTCCGGCGCGAGCTCCGGCGGTGCCTCGGGCACGAGCTCGGGCAGCGCGTCGGGTTCCTCGGGCTCCAGCTCCAGCAAGTAACGGGCGTCTGACAGGGGCTGCCGGTCGATGCCGACAAGCCGAACGGACTCGGCTGGCATTGCCCCCGTCTCCCGCTCGTTAACCTGAAGGCAGGATCCAAGGATTGACGAGGAGGCGAACATGTGGACTCGACGAGTGCTCCTGGCGACGATGATCGCCGCGGCCGCCATGTCCATTCCGAAGCACGTTCCGGCGTCCTGGAACGTCGGCCTCGGCAACGCGAACCTCGCGGTGACCGCCTTCCGATAGACACGCAGCAGCCGTCGCAACACGGGAATGCCGGCGCCCCAAACGCCGGCATTCGCGTTTTGGCGCGGCATTCCCGGCGGATGTAAGACAGGGGCGGACCCGAGGAAGCGGGCTCGGCTGGCAGATGTCGTGCCCGGGCAAACGTAGATTGAAGCTGTACCTCGCCCACGACCATCCATGAGCCTCGTCCACCGAATCATTTCCGCCGGCTTCGCGATCTGCGCCCTGGCGAGCGCATCGGTGCCGACGGTGGCATGGACGATGTGGCCGGATGCGGATGTCGAAGCGTCCGCGAGCGTGGCGGGGCCGCTGTCCGCATCCGTCGAGGCGTTTCCCGCGCCGCGCGACGGCCATCTCTGGTGGCCCGCGCATTGGGAGACCATCGATGGCCGCTCGAAATGGGTGGCGGGCCAATGGATCGACGACGACGAGGCAGCCGCGCCGCACACCACGATTTCGTCCCGCAGGTAGGCCACCGAACCTTTCCTGCTCCTGCTCGCCGCCAGCGCTGCTGGCGGCTTTTTTTTGCTCGCAGCGTGAGGCGCGTCAATTGAATGCGGCGCGAAAAAGCGCCTCCAATTAAGGTATCCTCTCGCCTCCGCCGCAACACCTCGCAAGACCCGCACACTCCCATGGCCCAGTACGTCTACACGATGATTCGCGTGAGCAAGATCGTTCCGCCCAAGCGCGAGATCATCAAGAACATCTCGTTGTCCTTCTTCCCGGGCGCGAAGATCGGCTTGCTCGGGCTGAACGGCGCGGGCAAGTCGACGGTGCTGCGGATCATGGCCGGCATCGACAAGGAATACGAGGGCGAGGCCAACTCCATGCCGGGGATTCGCATCGGCTACCTGCCGCAGGAGCCGCAGCTGGAGCCCGGGCACACGGTGCGCGAGGCGGTCGAGGAAGGCCTGGGCGACGTGTTCGCGGCGAAGAAGCGCCTGGACCAGGTCTATGCCGAATACGCCGAGCCCGACGCCGACTTCGACAAGCTCGCTGCCGAGCAGGAGAAGCTCGAGAAGCTGCTGGCATCGGCCGATGCCTCCACGCTCGAGACGCAGCTCGAGGTCGCCGCCGACGCGCTGCGGCTGCCGCCGTGGGACGCGAAGGTCGACGTGCTCTCCGGCGGCGAGAAGCGCCGCGTGGCGCTGTGCCGCCTCCTGCTGTCGAGGCCGGACATGCTGCTGCTCGACGAGCCGACGAACCACCTCGATGCGGAGAGCGTCGAGTGGCTGGAGCAGTACCTCGCGCGTTTCCCCGGTACCGTCGTCGCCGTGACGCACGACCGCTACTTCCTCGACAACGCCGCCGAGTGGATCCTCGAGCTCGACCGCGGCCAGGGCATCCCGTACAAGGGCAACTACAGCGAGTGGCTCGAGCAGAAGCGCGAGCGCCTGCAGCGCGAGGAGTCGAGCGAGTCGGCGCGCCAGAAGGCGATCAAGAAGGAGCTCGAGTGGGTGCGCCGCACCGCGAAGGGCCAGCAGACGAAGAACATCGCGCGTCTCAAGCGCTTCGAGGAGCTCAATTCGTACGAGTACCAGAAGCGCAACGAGACGGCCGAGATCTTCATCCCGATCGCCGAGCGGCTCGGCAACGAGGTGATCGAGTTCGAGAACGTGTCGAAGGGTTACGGCGACCGCCTGCTCATCGACAACCTCTCGTTCAAGATCCCGCCCGGCGCCATCGTCGGCATCATCGGGCCCAACGGCGCGGGCAAGTCCACGATCTTCCGCATGATCACGGGCCAGGAGAAGCCGGACAAGGGCACGGTGAGGATCGGCCACACGGTGCAGCTGTCGTTCGTGGACCAGACGCGCAAGCTGCCCGACAAGAAGAACGTGTGGGAAGCGGTTTCGGACGGCCAGGACATCCTCACGGTCGGCAAGTTCGAGATCCAGTCGCGCGCCTACCTCGGGCGCTTCAACTTCCGCGGCCAGGACCAGCAGAAGCTCGTCGGCAACCTTTCCGGCGGCGAGCGCGGGCGGCTTCATC
>DASTGG010000123.1:0-11851 GCA_035719385.1 Usitatibacter sp. | reverse complement strand
AGCAGGGGCGCGTGCTCGGGCAGGATGCCCAGCTCGCCCGCCTCGCCCGGCGCGATGATCATGTCCGCCTCGCCCGAGAAGATCTGCTGCTCGGCGCTGACGATGTCGACGTGGAGTTGTTTGGGCATGGCTTACTGGAGCGTCTTGGCTTTCTCGAACGCTTCCTCGATCGGGCCGACCATGTAGAAGGCCTGCTCCGGCAGGTTGTCGCACTCGCCGTTCACGATCATGTTGAAGCCCTTGATCGTGTCCTTGAGGGTGACGTACTTGCCCGGCGTGCCGGTGAACACCTCGGCCACGTGGAACGGCTGCGACAGGAAGCGCTGGATCTTGCGCGCGCGGGACACCGCGAGCTTGTCTTCGGGCGACAGCTCGTCCATGCCCAGGATCGCGATGATGTCGCGCAGCTCCTTGTAGCGCTGCAGCACCGCCTGCACGGCGCGCGTGGTGTTGTAGTGCTCCTCGCCGATGATGTTGGGGTCCACCTGGCGCGATGTCGAATCGAGTGGGTCCACGGCGGGGTAGATGCCGAGCGCCGCGATGTCGCGCGAAAGCACGACCGTCGCATCGAGGTGGCCGAACGTGGTCGCGGGCGACGGGTCGGTGAGGTCGTCCGCCGGCACGTACACGGCCTGGATCGACGTGATCGAGCCGGTCTTGGTGGACGTGATGCGCTCCTGCAGGCGGCCCATCTCCTCGGCGAGCGTCGGCTGGTAGCCCACCGCCGAAGGCATCCGGCCGAGGAGCGCCGACACCTCGGTGCCCGCCAGCGTGAAGCGGTAGATGTTGTCCACGAAGAAGAGGATGTCGCGGCCCTCGTCGCGGAAGCGCTCGGCCATCGTGAGGCCGGTGAGCGCCACGCGCAGGCGGTTGCCCGGCGGCTCGTTCATCTGCCCGAACACCATCGCCACCTTCGACTGGCCGAGGTCTTCCTGCACGATGACCTTGGCGTCGCTCATCTCGTGGTAGAAGTCGTTGCCCTCGCGCGTGCGCTCGCCCACGCCCGCGAACACCGACAGGCCCGAGTGCTGCTTGGCGATGTTGTTGATGAGCTCGAGCATGTTCACGGTCTTGCCCACGCCCGCGCCGCCGAACAGGCCGATCTTGCCGCCCTTGGCGAACGGGCAGATCAGGTCGATCACCTTGATGCCGGTTTCCAGCAGCTCGACCGAAGGCGAGAGCTCGTCGAACCGGGGCGAGGCGGCGTGGATCGAGCGGCGCTCGTCCGCATTCACCGGCCCGCGCTCGTCGATGGGCCTTCCGAGCACGTCCATCACGCGTCCGAGGGTCGCGGGGCCCACCGGGACGGAGATCGGGGCGCCGGTGTTCTTCACGCGCATGCCGCGGCGCAACCCGTCCGAGGAACCCATCGCGATGGTGCGCACCACGCCGTCGCCCAGCTGCTGCTCGACCTCGAACGTGAGGCCCTTCTCCGCGAACGTCCCGCTTTCCTCGACGAGCGTGAGCGCGTCGTACACGCGCGGCATGTTCTCGCGCGGGAACTGGATGTCGATGACCGCGCCGATGCACTGGACGATCTTGCCTTCGTTCGCTTGGGTTTGAATCGTGCTCATGGTTTCTATCCCGTGTGGATTCTTCAGACGGCGGCAGCGCCGCCCACAATCTCCGACAATTCCTTGGTGATGGCGGCCTGGCGCGACTTGTTGTAGACGAGCGTGAGGTCGTCGATCACGCTGGAGGCGTTGTCGCTCGCGGCCTTCATCGCCACCATCCGCGCGGACTGCTCGCTCGCGATGTTCTCCGCCACGGCCTGGTAGATGATCTGCTCCACGTAGCGGGTGAGTAGCTGCTCGAGCACCACGCGCGCATCGGGCTCGTAGAGGTAGTCCCAGTTCTGCCGCGCCGCGCGCGAATCCTGCGACAGGCGGTCGGCCGGAAGCGGCAGCAGCTGCTCGATCACCGGCTCCTGCTTCATCGTGTTGATGAAGCGCGTGTAGACGATGTAGAGCGCGCTGATGCGGCCCTCCGCGTACGCGTCGATCTGCAGCTTCATCGGCCCGATCAGCTTCTCCATGTGCGGCGTGTCGCCGATGCCGGTGAGGTGCGAGACGATGTTGGCCCCGAAGCGCTGCATGAACCCGAAGCCCTTGTTGCCGATCGCGGTGACCTGGACGTTGCGCCCCTCGCCCTGCCATTCCTTCATCTTGTTGAAGGTGAGGCGCAGGGCGTTGGTGTTGAGGCCGCCGCACAGCCCCTTGTCCGAGGTGATCACGATGAGGCCCACGTCCTTCACGCCCTCGCGCCTCACGAGGAACGGATGGCGGTACTCCGTGTTGGCGTGCGCGAGCCCCGCGGCGATCGTGCGGATCTTCTCCCCGTAGGGGCGCGCGTGGCGCATGCGCTCCTGCGCCTTGCGCATCTTGGACGCCGCGACCATCTCCATGGCCTTGGTGATCTTGCGCGTGTTCTGCACGCTCTTGATCTTCGTCCGGATCTCTTTGCTGCCAGCCATTTCGGTCCCTGTCACCCCGGCGAAGGCCGGGATCCAATGATTGGGCCCCGGCCTGCGCCGGGGTGACGATCAATACGTCGCGTTCTTTTTGAAGTCCTTGATAGCCTCGTGAAGCTTCGCCTCGTCTTCCTTGCTGAGGTCCTTGGTCGACTCGATGCGGTCCATCATGTCCCCGTACTTCGACTTCACGAACTCGCGCATGGCGCGTTCCGCGGCGAGCGCGTTCTTCACCTCGATGTCGTCGAAGTAGCCGTTGTTCACCGCGAAGAGCGTGAGCGCCATCTCCCAGACCTGCAGCGGCTGGTACTGCGGCTGCTTCATGAGCTCGGTCACCATGCGCCCGCGCTCGAGCTGCTTGCGGGTGGCCTCGTCGAGGTCGGAGGCGAACTGCGCGAACGCCGCGAGCTCGCGGTACTGCGCCAGCGCCAGGCGCACGCCGCCGCCCAGCTTCTTGATGACCTTGGTCTGCGCGGCGCCGCCGACTCGCGACACCGAGATGCCCGCGTTGATGGCGGGGCGGATGCCGGCGTTGAAGAGGTCGGTTTCCAGGAAGATCTGGCCGTCGGTGATCGAGATCACGTTCGTCGGCACGAAGGCCGACACGTCGCCCGCCTGGGTCTCGATGACCGGCAGCGCCGTGAGGGAGCCCGTCTTGCCCTTGACCTCGCCGTTCGTGAAACGCTCCACGTACTCCGGGTTCACACGCGCGGCGCGCTCGAGCAGGCGCGAGTGCAGGTAGAACACGTCGCCCGGGTATGCCTCGCGGCCCGGCGGGCGGCGCAGCAGCAGCGAAATCTGGCGATACGCCCACGCCTGCTTGGTGAGGTCGTCGTAGATGATGAGCGCGTCCTGGCCGCGGTCGCGGAAGTACTCGCCCATCGTGCAGCCCGAGTACGGGGCGATGTACTGCATGGCGGCCGGGTCCGAGGCCGAGGCGGCGACCACGATGGTGTAGGCCATCGCGCCGAACTCCTCGAGCTTGCGCACCACGTTCGCGATCGTGGACGCCTTCTGGCCCACGGCGACGTAGATGCAGAAGAGGTCCTTGCCCTTCTGGTTGATGATCGTGTCGACGGCCACGGCGGTCTTGCCCGTCTGGCGGTCGCCGATGATCAGCTCGCGCTGCCCGCGGCCGATCGGCACCATCGAGTCGATCGACTTCAGGCCCGTCTGCACCGGCTGCGACACCGACTTGCGCCAGATGACGCCCGGGGCGACCTTCTCGATCGGATCCGTCTTCTTCGCGTTGATCGGGCCCTTGCCGTCGATCGGCTGGCCGAGCGAGTTCACCACGCGCCCGATGAGCTCGGGACCCACCGGCACCTCCAGGATGCGGCCCGTGGACTTGACGGTGTCGCCTTCGGAGATGTGCTCGTAGGCACCCAGGACCACCGCGCCCACCGAGTCGCGCTCGAGGTTCAACGCGAGGCCGAAGGTGTTGCCCGGGAACTCGAGCATCTCGCCCTGCATCACGTCGGTGAGGCCGTGGATGCGGCAGATGCCGTCGGTCACGGAGATCACGCTCCCCTCCGTGCGCTTCTCGGCCTGCACATGGAGGTTCTCGATCTTCGACTTGATCAGTTCGCTGATTTCGGAGGGATTGATCTGCATTGCGGATCCTTGGCGGACGTGGGCCTCAGCGCGTGAGCGCCGCGGCCATCTGGGCCAGGGCGTCGCGAACGGAGGCGTGGATGACTTGGTCGCCGACCTGGACGCGGGCGCCGCCCAACAGCTGCGGGTCCACGTCGATCTCGGCCTCGACCTTCTTGCCGTAGCGGCGCTCCAGCGCCGACACGATGTCGCTGCGCTGCTGGTCGTTCAGCGGCTGCGCGCTGGTGATGCGCGCGCGCACGACGCGCTCGTGCTCGTGCTTGAGCTCGTCGTACTGCGCGGCGATCTCGGCGATGAGCGTGTCGCGGTGGTTGTCGACCAGGACGGAGAGCAGGTTCTTCAGCAGCTCGTCGATGCGGTCGCCTGCCACGGCGAGGAACAGCTGCTTCTTGGTCTCGGCGCTCACGCGCGGGTCGGCGAGGACGCTGCGCATCTGCTCGTCGCGGGCGACCGCCGCCATCAGCATGAGGCCGTCGCCGGCCGGGCCCAGCTTGCCGTGCTCCAGGGCGCTCTTGAATGTCGCTTCGGCGTAGGGCCGCGCGATGGTGGCGATGTCGGCCATGGCCCTAGAGCTGCGCCTTCAGCTGGTCGAGCATCTGCGCATGGGCGCGCGCATCGACCTCGCGTTGCAGGATGCGCTCGGCGCCGGCCACCGCGAGGGCCGCGACCTGCTCGCGCAGCTGCTGCTTGGCCGACTGCACTTCCTGCTGCAGCTGGGCCTGGGCGCCGGCGACGATCCGGTCGGCCTCGGCCTTCGCCTGCGCCTTCGACTCCTCGATGCGCTGGTGCGCGGACTTCTCGGCTTGCGCCAGCAGCTCGTGGGCGCGCTCACGCGCATCCTTGAGGAGGACTTCGGTCTGCTTCTGCGCCTCGGTGAGCGACGAGCGGCCACGCTCGGCCTCGGCCAGCCCGTCGGCGATCTGCTTCTGGCGCTCCTCGATCTTGCCGAGGAGCCACGGCCAGATGAACTTCGCGCAGAACCAGATGAACAACGCGAAGACGATCGCCTGAACGACTAGGGTTGCATTAGGAATCATGATTCGTCCCTTGCGGGCCGGAGCGGCGAATTAGCGGAATTGCGTGATCAGCGGGTTGGCGAAGGCGAAGAACATCGCGAGGCCCACGCCGATGATGAACGAGGCGTCGATCAGGCCGAGGAGGAGGAACACCTTGGCTTGCAGCTGCGGCATGAGCTCCGGCTGGCGGGCCGCGCCTTCGAGGAAGCGGCTGCACATGATGCCCACGCCGACGCACGCGCCGAGCGCGCCCAGGCCGATGATGAGGCCGATGCCCACGCCGGTGTAGGCCTGGATCATGGCGATGAGTTGGAGCTTGTCCATTTGGTTTTTCCTTTCGGTGGTGTGACTGGTGAGGTTGTTGAAGGCGGGTTCTTAGTGGCCTTCGTGGGCCATCTGGATGTAGACGACGGCGAGCATCATGAAGATGTACGCCTGGAGGGCGACGATCAGGATGTGGAAGATCGCCCAGCCCAACCCGCCGACGATCGCGCCGATTGCCCCGCCGATGCCCGCCACGGCGAGCATCCAGAGAAGCAGGAAGATGATCTCGCCCGCGTACATGTTTCCGAACAGACGCAGCGAGTGGGACAGCGGCTTCGACACGTACTCGACGACGTTGAAGAGCAGGTTGAGCGGCCACATGACCGGGTTCGAGCCGAAGGGTGCGCAGAACAGCTCGTGCAGCCAGCCGCCCAGCCCCTTCTGCTTGATGCCGAAGCCGATCATCAACAGCCACACCGACAACGCGAGCGCGAAGGTCGTGTTCGTGTCGGCCGTGGGCACGATGCGGAAGCCGTGGTGCGGCAGGATCATGCCCATCCAATCCACCGGCAGGAAATCCATCGCGTTCATCAGCAGGACCCAGAGGCCCACCGTGAACGCGAACGGAGCCACGAACTTGTGCCGGTCGCCGTGGAAGATGTCCTTCACCTGGCCGTCGATGAAGTCGAAGCACAGCTCGACGAAGGCCTGCCGCTTGCTGGGCACGCCGGAGGTCGCTCCGCGCGCCACCCACCAGAAGAATCCGAGCGCCACGACGCCGAGGATCACGGCGACGATCACGGAATCGAGATTGACGACCCAGAAGTCGTAGCCCCCGGCCTGGGCGGCTTCGGTGCCTTCTCCGGCGGGCCTGGTGAAAAACGTGAGGTGGTGGCCGATGTATTCGGCGGGGGAAAAGGACTCGGAGGCCATTGCAGGGTCGGATTCGTCACTGTTCTCCCGTCGCCGGGAGCATTCTTCACTTCGTGTCGCCCACGGCGATGGCCGCGGCGAACAATCCCACCGTGATCGCGAACGTGAGGAAGAACGCCGCGTGCACGATGTCCTTGTAAAGCGAGAGCACCAGCACCAGGCCCGCGACGATCAGGAGGAGCTTCAGGCCCCATGCCCTGAAGAGCATCGCGAGCGTCTCGCCGGCGGTGCGCGCCTCGCCCTGCGAGATGCGCCAGCCGTAGACCCACCCGGCAGCGAGGTTGATCGCACCCCCGAGAGCGGCGGACAAAGCCCCGTCGCGGCCCCAGAGGAGCGCTCCCAACGCTGTGAGCGCGATCGTGGCGATGAGCTGCCACGAAAGCACGATGCGGATGGGCCGAAGCCTTGGGGCGAATTGCATGCCCATGACTACCTCCAGCCAAGGCCCAGAAGCGAAACCGTTCGATTATATCGTCCGGCCGCGCCCGAGGTCAAAAAATCGTGCGGTGCAGCAACGTGCGGAATGGATCATGCGCCCTTCAGGCGTTTCACCAATCCCTGCAGCTCGTCGAGGCTCGAGTAGTCGATCACGACCGACCCTTTGGTGGCGGTCCGGGGCTTGAGCTGCACCGCCGCGCCGAGGGCCTCGGCGAGCTCTTCCTGCAGGCGGCGCCCATCCGCGTCGAGGGAAGGCGCGCCGCTGCGCGGCGGCGCCGGCGGCTGGGTCGCTTGCTGGACCAGGCGCTCCGTCTCGCGCACGGAAAGTCCCTTGGCCACGACCTGCTCCGCCAGCTCGACCTGGCGGCCGCGCGAGAGCGCGAGCAACGCGCGCGCATGCCCCATGTCGATCTTTCCGTCCTGCAGCATCGCCTGCACGGGCGCGGCGAGCTCGAGCAGGCGCAGCAGGTTGGTGACGCCGGTGCGCGAGCGGCCGATCGCGGTGGCGACCTGCTCGTGCGTGAGGTGGAACTCGTCGATGAGGCGCTTCAGGCCGTTGGCCTCCTCGAGCGGGTTCAGGTCCTCGCGCTGGATGTTCTCGATGAGGCCGATGCCCAGCGCGGCCTCGTCCGGCACCTCGCGGATCACGGCGGGCAGGCGCTCGAGGCCGGCGATGCGCGCGGCGCGCCAGCGGCGTTCGCCCGCGAGGATCTCGTATTGCTCGCCGCCCACGGGGCGCACGATCACCGGCTGGATCACGCCGCGGGCGCGGATCGAATCGGCCAGCTCGGTGAGCGACTCGTTGTCCATGCGCGTGCGCGGCTGGTACTTGCCGGGCTTCAGCGCCGCGATCGGCAGCTGCGCCAGCTCCTCCTGCTCGCGCGGCCTGGGCGTGCTGCCGCCCAGCAGCGCGTCGAGGCCCCTGCCCAGTCCCTTCGCGCGGCTCATGCGGCCTCCATCACTTCGAAGCCGTTGCGCTCGAGCAGCTCGCGCGCGAACTGCAGGTGGGCGAGCGCACCCTTCGACGAGGGGTCGTGCAGCAGCACGGGCTTGCCGAACGAGGGCGCCTCGGCGATGCGGATGTTGCGCGGGATCACGGTGTCGAAGACCTTGTCGCCGTAGTGGCGCTTGAGCTCGTCGGAAACCTGGACGGTGAGCGTGCTGCGCGGGTCGTACATCGTGCGCACCAGCGCCTCGATCTCGATCTTCGGGTTGAGGTTCTGCTTCACCTTGCGCAGCGTGCCGACGAGGTCCGACAGGCCTTCCAGCGCGTAGTACTCGCACTGCATCGGGATGATCACGGAGTCGGCCGCGGCGAACCCGTTCACGGTGAGCATGTTCAGCGCCGGCGGGCAGTCGATCACCACGAAGTCGTACGCCTCGAGGACCCCTTGCAGCGCATCGCGCAGGCGGAACTCGCGCCGCTCGATGGCGATGAGCTCGACCTCCGCGCCTGCGAGGTCGCGGTTCGACGGGATGACGTCGTAGCCGCCTTCGCAGTGATGCACCGCCTCGGCCGCCGCATGGTCGCCGAGCAGCACGCCGTACACGGTGCGCTCGCAGGCGCCCTTGTCCACGCCGCTGCCGGTGGTGGCATTGCCCTGCGGGTCGAGATCGACCAGCAGCACGCGGCGCCCGTAGTGCGCGAGGCTCGCGGACAGGTTGACGGCGATGGAGGTCTTGCCGACCCCGCCCTTCTGGTTCGCGATGACGAAGACGCGCGCCATCATGCCGCCTCGACGAACACGAGGTGCCGGCTCGCATCCAGGCTCGGCACCTTCAGCTCGACGACCTGCGCGACCCGATGGCTCGCGGGCACGCGCGCGATTTCCTCGAACGGGTGCACGCCCTTCATCGCGAGCATGCGCCCGCCGGCCGCGACCAGGTGGCCCGCCTGCGAGACGAAATCCGAGAGCTCGGCGAAGGCGCGCGAGACGACCACGTCGAAGCGCTCCGCCGGCTTCCATCGCTCGACGCGCTCGCACACGACCGCGAGGTTCGCGAGCTGCAGCTCGGCCTTCACCTGCTCGAGGAACGCGCATTTCTTGTGGCTCGAGTCGATCACCGTGACCGCGATGTCGGGCCGCGCGATCGCGAGCGGCACGCCGGGGAAGCCCGCGCCGGTGCCGACGTCCAGCAGCGTGCGCGCCGCGCCGAGATGCGGCGTGAGCGAAAGGCTGTCCAGCGTGTGCAGCACCACCATCTGGTCCGCGTCGCGCACGGCCGTGAGGTTGTGCACGCGATTCCATTTCGCGAGCAGCTCCAGGTGCTGCGCGAGCCTGCGATGCGCGTCCGCCCCCAGCTCGAGCCCCAGGGCGCGAAGGCCCTCTTCCAGCGATATCGCTTGCGTCATGCGTGTTTCTCTTGCGCCTGCCGCTCGAGCGACCGGCGTTTCAGGTGAACCAGCAGCAGCGAGATCGCCGCGGGGGTAATGCCCTGCATGCGGGAGGCCTGCCCGATGGTTTGCGGCCGGCCCTGGGAGAGGCGCTGCTGCACCTCGCGCGAGAGGCCGCGCACCGTGGCGTAATCGATGTCGGCCGGGATCGCCACGCGCTCCTGGGCCAGCTGGCGCTCGACTTCGGCTTGCTGGCGCTCGATGTAGCCCGCGTATTTCACGCCGATTTCGACTTGCTCGGCGACTTCCGCGGGAATCGTTTCACCAGGTGGAAACATATCCGCGAGCGGGCCGTATCCGACTTCAGGCCGGCGAAGCAGGTCGAATAGCGAGTACTCACGCTCCAGCTGCTGGCCGAAAAGACGCGACTGGACGGCCGCCTCGAGACGGGCCGGATGCGCGAACGTGGCGCGAAGCCGAGCCGTTTCGCGAGCGACCAGGTCGCGCTTGCAGCAGAAACGCTCCCACCGCGCGTCATCCACCAGGCCGAGCTTGCGGCCGGCTTCCGTCAGGCGGGCGTCGGCGTTGTCCTCCCGCAGCTGCAAGCGGTACTCGGCCCGGCTCGTGAACATGCGGTAAGGCTCCGAGACGCCCCGCGTGATCAGGTCGTCGACGAGCACGCCCAGGTAGGCCTCGTCGCGCCGTGGCGACCAGCCCTCCTCGCCCTTGGCGAGCCGCGCGGCATTGAGCCCCGCGAGCAGCCCTTGGGCGGCGGCCTCCTCGTAGCCCGTGGTGCCGTTGATCTGGCCAGCGAAGAAGAGCCCCGCCAGGGCCTTGGTTTCCAGGGTCGCCTTCAGGCCGCGCGGGTCGAAGTAGTCGTACTCGATCGCATAGCCGGGCCGCAGCAGGTGCGCGTTTTCCAGGCCCGGGATCGAATGAACCAGCTCGAGCTGGACGTCGAACGGAAGGCTGGTCGAGATGCCGTTCGGGTAGTACTCGTTGGTCTCGAGGCCTTCGGGCTCCAGGAAGATCTGGTGGCTCGTCTTGCCGGCGAAGCGATGGATCTTGTCCTCGATCGACGGGCAGTATCGCGGCCCGACGCCTTCGATCACGCCCGTGAACATGGGCGAGCGGTCGAGGCCGCCACGGATGACGTCGTGGGTCCGCTCGTTGGTGTGCGTGATCCAGCAGCTCATCTGGCGCGGGTGCATGCGGCGGTCCCCGAGGAACGAGAAGACCGGCTCCGGCCGGTCGCCCGGCTGCTCGGTGAGCTTCGAGAAATCGATGGTGCGCCCGTCGATCCGTGGCGGCGTCCCCGTCTTGAGCCGCCCGACGGGCAGCTTCAGCTCGCGCAGCCGCGCCGCGAGCGAAATCGACGCCGGATCGCCCGCGCGGCCGGCCTGGTAACGGTTGAGGCCGACGTGGACCAGGCCGCCGAGGAACGTCCCCGCGGTGAGCACCACGGCGGCGGCCTCGAAACGCAGCCCGATGGCGGTCACGGCGCCGACGACCCGGTCGCCCCGCAGGACCAGGTCGTCGACGGCCTGCTGGAACAGCCAGAGATTCGGCTGGTTCTCGAGCCGCCGCCGGATGGCCGCGCGGTAAAGCACGCGATCGGCCTGGGCGCGCGTGGAGCGAACGGCGGGCCCCTTGCTCGCATTCAGGGTCCGGAACTGGATGCCGGCTTCGTCCGTGGCAATCGCCATGGCGCCGCCGAGCGCATCCACCTCGCGCACGAGGTGCCCCTTGCCGATTCCGCCGATCGAGGGATTGCAGGACATCTGGCCGAGGGTCTCGATCGCATGGGTCAGCAGGAGGGTGCGCGCGCCCGTCCGCGCGGCCGCGAGAGCCGCCTCGGTACCGGCGTGGCCGCCGCCTACGACGATGACGTCGAAACGATTGGGGAAATCCATGGCTCCGGGAAGGGAAAACGCCTCGCGGCGAAGGCGCAAGGCGTTACGGGGATTTTACGGCAAAGCGCCCGAAAGCCCTAGGTTCCACGTGGAACAACGCAAAGGGCCACGTTCCACGTGGAACATCACTTTCCGATGCAAAAGCTGGCGAAGATCTCGCCAAGCAAATCGTCAGCGCTCACTTCGCCGGTGATCAAGCCCAGGTGACGATGCGCCAATCTCAACTCTTCTGCCGCAATTTCAAAGGCTTGCGCAACGCCTGCGGCCTCGAGCGAAGCCTTGGCCGCAGCCAATGCCCGGAGGTGCCGCTCGCGAGCGATGAACAGGCCTTCCCCGTGCGGCCGCCACCCCGCCACGGCGAGCAGCCACGCCCGCAGCGCATCGATTCCCTCTCCCGTCCTGGCCGAGAGCCGGATGATCGTCTCGGCGCCGTCCTCGCGTCCGGGCTCGATACCCGCGAGGTCGATCTTGTTGATCACGCGCGCGAACGGCAGGCCCGAGGGCAGCTGGGCGCGCAAATGCGCGTCCTCCGGCGACGATGCATGCGCCTCCTCGATGAAGAGCGCCGCGCCCGCGGAATGCAGCGCGCGCCAACTGCGCTCGACGCCGATGCGCTCCACGACGTCCTGCGTCTCGCGCAGGCCCGCGGTGTCCACGAGATCCATCGGCACGCCTTCTATGGTGATGCTGGCGCGCACGTAGTCGCGGGTGGTGCCCGCCAGCGGCGTCACGATCGCCACGTCCTCCCCCGCCAGCCGGTTCAGCAGGCTCGACTTGCCGACGTTCGGGCGGCCGATCAACACCACTGTGAGGCCCTCGCGCAGCACGGCGCCCTGCGTGGCCGCCGCGAGGACGTCCTGGAGCATCG
>DASTGG010000122.1:0-7567 GCA_035719385.1 Usitatibacter sp. | reverse complement strand
CTTCTCGCGCTCGTCCTTGCGCTGGAAGGCCGCGGTCGGCGTGAATTCCATCGCGACGCCCGTGAAGTGTCGCGAGGCCTCGTCGAGCGTCATGCTCCGCTTGCCGCGGGCCGGATCGTGGACGTGGATCCGGCGCCCGGCCACGCGCGTGAGCACGACGAAGTGGTTCATGTCCCAGTGCAGCACCGCCGGCAGCCGCAGCTTGTTGAGCGACTCGAGCGGCACCTGCACGCCGCGCGCGGTCATCGCCATGGTCTCGGCGATCTGCGCGACGTGCTTCAGCGTGATTCCCTTGAGCGACGGCGACAGGCGCAGCCGCATCGCCGAGAGGTCGGTGCGGTGGCCGTGGAACGACGCGATCATCGCGAGGCAGGCGATGCCGCACTCCGGCGCTTCGCTCTGGAGGATGACCGGTACGCGCGGTCCGAAGAGGGCCATCAGGCCTTTGTTATCAGGTGCATGGGGCTGCCTCGATTGTAACCTCGGGCCCCCGCACGGGTAAGCCTTTCGACTGAAGGAGCCGGCGCGCGGGCGGTATCAGGACAGGCGCCGCCCGCCCGGTGGCTGCGCATTGTCCAGGCCGCGAGCGTTCTCGCGCTGGCGAAGGTAAGCCTCGATGTTGCTCGGCATCGGTCCCACCTGGCCCACGGCTTCGCGAAGCTGCGACTCGGTGCAACGCAGCTTGGCGCACCAGTAGCGCACGTCGGGCGACTTGCGCAGGTCGATGCGCAGGGCGTCGCTCGGCCCCTTTGTTGGCCGGTTCTTGTCCATGGGCACCTCAGAGGTCTCTCCCGTTGGATGCCTTGCCGTGGGCCGGGGTTCACCCGGGCGGTTTGACGCTGCCCCCGAATCGGCGCACCTTACGCGCAAGCAGGGGAGGGCATGCCATGGGCCTCATCGTTCGATCGACGGTGCTGCCGCCGCGCCACGGGGGCGAGAAGTACCTCGTCGTGGCTTCCGCGCGCGATCCGGAGAATGGCCGCTGCGTCTCGCAGCGCAGCGTCTGGGCCGAGGACCTCGCCGAAGCGTCGCTGAAGTGCTGCGAGCTCGCGCGGCAGACGCGTGAGGCGGCGAGCCGGAACACGGCCGACGTCCACTCGGTGTATTGCACGCACTGCCCCACGCCCGTGCGCCAGCACGGGGGACGCTGCCTCGGCTAGAGCCGGCCCTTCAGCTGCAGGACCGGCTCGAAGATCCACTCGAGGATGGTGCGCCTTTCGAGCAGCAGGTCCGCGTTCACCAGCATGCCGGGGCGCAGCGAGAACTGCTGCCCGAGGGCGTTCACGCTCTGGCTCTCCAGGGCCACGTCGACGCGATAGACGGGCTCGCGCGCCTGCAAGGCGCCCACGCGCTCGCCCGCGGTCCACACGCTGCGGCCGATCTCCTTGACGGTGCCGCGGTACTGGCCGAAGCGCTCGTAGGGAAACGCTTCGTAGCGCAGCACCACTTCCTGCCCCGGCTTGAGGAAGCCGATCGCGCGCGTCGGCACGAGCAGCTCCACGTGCATGCCGCTGCCTTTGGGCAGCACCGTGGCGAGGGGCGTGTCGGCCGCGACGGACTGGCCGCGGTTCACGGCCACGTTCGTGACCACGCCCGCCATGGGCGCGCGGATCACGTTCTCGCGCTGCGCCTCGACCTGCGACATGTTCTGGTTGAGCTCGCTGATCTGGCGCGCCACCTGCTCGACCTGGGTGCGCGAGCGCAGCAGGATCGAGGGCTCCTCCAGCTTCGCCGCGCCGAGGTCGCGCTCGAGCTGCGCGCGCTGGCGCTTCAGGCTCTGCAGCTTGATCTCCTGGTCGGTGACCTCGTCCTGCTTCTGCTTGAGCAGAACGTCGGAGACGAACTTGTCGCTCGCGAGGCCGCGGTAGCGGTCGGCCTGCTCGCGCGCCGAGCGGATGCGCGTCTGCTGCAGCTTCATCTCGGCGT
This sequence comes from Usitatibacter sp., assembly GCA_035719385.1. Lineage (GTDB taxonomy): Bacteria > Pseudomonadota > Gammaproteobacteria > Burkholderiales > Usitatibacteraceae > Usitatibacter. Next base: position 5,641 of record DASTGG010000122.1, on the reverse strand, counting down.
CGAGCTGCGCGATCTCGTTCTGCAGGTCCTGGATGCGGCGCCGCAGCTGGCCCACCTGCTGCTCGGCGAGGTCGCGCAGCTGCGTCTGCTCCTTCTCGAGCATGGTGCGGCGGCTTTGCATCTCGCGCGCCACCGACTCGGTGGTCGAGGCGCCCGTGCCGAGCGTGCGATCGAGCGAGATCGTGGCGAGCGGGTCGCCCGCCTTCACCTCGTCGCCTTCCTTCACCATCAGCTCGGTGATGCGCCCGGCATCAGAGACGAGCACGCGCGCGGCGCCCGTGTCGAGCGCGAGGTAGCCTTCGACGCGCTCGCGGCGCGTGTACTGGCCCCAGACGGCGACGATGATGAGCAACGCAGCGGTCCCCGTCGCGAGGAGGGTGAAGACCCACGCGGGGACGGGTCGGGCGATCGTGGCCTCGCCGAGAAACTTCTCTCGTTGGGCGTCGATGGCCTCTTGGCGGAACAGCTGGCGGGCGGACATCTGCCCGCGATTGTAACTAGGGATTCTTGCGCGCGGGAAGCGAAGTGTCCTCGGCCGGCATGGCGCGGCCCTGCCCGTCGGCGGACCGGTCGTTGGAGGCGGTGTCCTCGAGCGGGGTCTCCACTTGCACCAGGCGCTCGATCACGGCGCTGAAGAAGGTCATCAGCTCGCGATGCGTGCGGCTGGGACCGGGGCCGACGGCCGTGGTGCAGAACTCGTCGGCGAGGCGGTCATGCCAGAAGCGCAGGTCGTCCACCGCCTTCACCTTCGGCCAGCATTGCGGCGGCACCGTCGACCACTCCTCGGGCGTGATCGACGCCAGGAAATAGCGCGTGATCTCGCACAGCTCACGAGGCGAGTGGGCCTTCGCAACGAGCGCGAGCCAGCCGATCAATTGCTTTTCTCCAGGGCGAAAGCGGAAGTATTACCCCGCCCCGCGCCCGATTTCTGTCGGAGCCGTCCTACTTCCCCGGGTAATGCGCAAGTAACTCCGCCCGCCCGCGCTCACGCACATCCTTTTCCGATGGCGGGTGACGCGAGGTTGCCCTGATTCGCACGCAGGTCGGGCCCCCTCCCGGGGTCGAACGGAACGTTCAGGCAACGGGGGCCCATGAATCGATGAAACGGGTAGTCGTCAGCAAGCGAATCGTCGACCGGCTGATCCGGGCGAAGCTCGTCCAGCTCGACGGCGGCCTGGAGGTGCAGGCGCTGCCCGTCGTCGTGAAGCGTCCGCCCAACGGCGGCTGCAACTGGACGGTGCCGGGCTGGACGGGCGACGCCCGGGCCGTGGACCAATGCCAGCGCAAAATGAGGACCTACCTGGAGTTCCTGCAGGACCAGTTCGACGTCACGGACTAGGAGCGCGACCGCTTCCGGTGTCGATGTTCAGCATCGGGTGGCGCAGCCGCTTGAGCTGCTCGGATGCCGCGCAGAACGTGAGCGCGAGGTCGTGCAGCGTCGTGCGCGCGTCGTCGTCGCGGTCGTACTTGAGCTCGATGGCGGTGTACTCGACGGCCAGCTCGCCGATGTCGGTGATCGAGCGGACGCTGCACCGGGGGCACCATGCGGGCAGCTTCGCGATGTCCGAGGGCAGCAGCGTGTCGCAGTATTCGCGCATGACCGCGATGAGGGCGTCTTCGTTGCGGCTCGCCTCGATGAGCGGGCGCCAGCGGTCGTAGCGGATGGTCTTTTCGGGCATCGGGGCAGTCCTGTCTTGTTGGCAGGAGAGTAAGGCCGCGCTCGCACGTTGTGGAGGGGGCGGGCGTTGCCTTTGTAAGAGAATGCAATGGCGCCGTCCCCGTTCCCTGGGATGATCCCCCGATGCCGCACGAGCCCTATCCGCTGGAGCGCCTGTTCGGGCGCATCCGCTCGCCCTTCGAGCAGTTCCTGCGCCGCACCACGGCGGGCGGCATCGTGCTCGTCGCGGCGACCGCCGTCGCACTGGCGCTTGCGAGCGCGCTCGGGCAGGAGCGCATCGAGGCTTTCTGGGGCGAGCGCGCAGGCGGCTTCACCCGCCACCAATGGGTGAACGACGCATTGATGGCGCTCTTCTTCCTCGTCGTCGGGCTCGAGCTCAAGCGCGAGATGCTGGTGGGCGAGCTCTCGTCGATGCGCGATGCGTCGCTTCCCGTGATCGCGGCCCTCGGCGGCATGCTGGTCCCTGCGGCGATCTACGCGCTCTTCAACGCGGGCGGCGCAGGCGCGGCGGGGTGGGGCATTCCCATGGCCACGGACATCGCGTTCGCGGTCGGCATCCTCGTCCTGCTTGCGTGGCGCGTCCCGAAGAACCTCATCGTCTTCCTCACGGCGCTCGCCATCGCCGACGACCTCGGCGCCGTGCTGGTGATCGCGGTCTTCCATACGAGCGCCCTCGACCTGCACGCGCTCGGCATCGCGGCGGCGGTCTATGCCGTGCTCTGGCTCTTCAATCGTGCCGGGGTTCGCCACGCCATCCCCTATGGCGTGGCGGGCGTCGCGCTGTGGTATGCCGTGCACGAGTCGGGCATCCACGCGACCATCGCCGGCATCCTGCTTGCGAGCGCCATTCCCGCGCGCCCGGCCCATGCGCCCTCGCGCTTCGAGCGGCGGCTCGAGGAGCTGCTGGAGGCGCTGCGCCGCGATCGCCGCGATGCATCGACGCCGGACGATGCCCTGAGCAACCAGGCGATGGCCGCGATCGCCGAGGCGGTCGAGAGCTCCGCGCGCGCGGTGCAAAGCCCGCTGCAGCGCATCGAGCATCGGCTCAACCCCTGGGTCACTTTCGTGATCCTGCCCGTGTTCGCGCTGTCGAACGCCGGCATCGACCTCACGACGGTTCGCGGGAGCGAGGCGCTTGCCGCCACGGTGACGCTGGGCGTGCTGGCCGGCCTCGCGCTGGGGAAATTCGCGGGCATCGCGCTCTTCAGCTGGCTCGGCGTGCGCACGGGCGTCGCCCGTTTGCCTGCGGGCGTGCAGTGGCCGCACCTGCTCGGCGCCGCGTGGCTCGGCGGCATCGGCTTCACGATGTCGCTTTTCATCGCGCAGCTCGCGTTCGGGCCGGGAGCCGCGCTCGAGCAGGCGCGGCTGGGGATCCTCATGGCATCCCTGGTTTCGGCCCTGGCCGGGCTCGCGTGGCTCTACGCGACCGGCTCGCGTCGGCCACCGCCGGCAGCCGGCGTCGGATGAGCGCCTAAGGCCATCGGCCCTGTGCTGCGGGGACCATCGGCCACAACGAATGCCGCTTGCGCATGCTCTCATTGGGGACAACGGGATCCGGGGGAGCATGGTGCGGGAGCTGGATTACGGTTTTGGCGTCAGGCAGCAGCCTCCGGGCGAGTCCTGGTCCGACACGCGCCGCATCGACGTGCGCGAGCCGGGCGAGATCGATTTCTGGGCCAAGTTCTTTGGTGTGGACGGCGTGACCATTCTCTTCGCCGTGGACAAGGTCGGCACGCAGGCGGCGAGGGTGCGGGAATTCATCGAGCAGCACGGCGGCCTGCACTGATCCGGCAGGAAGGGCTTTACGGGCGCCCCGAAGGTGATAATATTGTCACCATCCGCTTTCTTCCCCTGCGCCCATGGAAGCCGAGCTCACCCCGCGCCAGGCCGAGATCCTCGAGGCCATCCGCAGCCACATCGCCGAGCATCGCCGCCCGCCGTCGCGGCCTGAATTGGCTCGCCTGCTGGGCATCGCTTCCACGAACGGGGTGTTCAAGCACCTGGCCGCCCTGGAGCGCAAAGGGGCCATCGAGCTCACGCCCGGCTCGGCGCGGGGCATCCGCATAAAGGCGGAGGAGGGTCTGCCCCTGGTGGGGCACGTCGCCGCCGGCAGTCCCATCCTCGCGCTCGAGAACATGCTCGGCCGCTATCCGGTGGATCCGAACCTGTTCCATCCGCGCGCCGATTACCTGCTGCAGGTGCGGGGGCTCAGCATGCGCGACGACGGCATCCTCGACGGCGACTGGATCGTCGTGCATCGCACCACGGAGGCGAAGAACGGGCAGATCGTCGTGGCCCGCGTGGGCGACGATGTCACCGTCAAGCGTTACCGCGCCCGTGGCCACAAGGCGGAGCTCATCCCGTCGAACCCCGATTACCAGACCATCCACCTCGACCTCAACCGCGACACGCTGCATATCGAAGGAGTCGCCGTCGGCGTCATCCGCAACCTGAACGTGCGCCCGTGAAAGCTTCCATCGCGGAGCTCGCCAAGCTGCCCGGTGTGTGGCGGGGCGGCGAGCTCGAGCAGGCCGTCCATCCCGTGCATCCGACGGGGCATGCCGCGCTCGACGCGCAGTTGCCCGGCGGCGGCTGGCCCACGGGCACGCTGTCCGAGGTGCTGCACGATGGCGTGGGCATCGGCGAGCTGTCCTTCCTCGCGGGCGCCCTCGCGCGCGCCGCGCAGGGCGAGCGAATGATCGCGTGGATCAACGCGCCTTACCTTCCCTACGCGCCGGCGCTCGCGGCGCTGGGCATCCCGCTCGAGCGCTGCATGGTCGTGCGGCCCGCCAATCGCGAGGATGCGCTCTGGGCGGCGGAGCAGTCGCTCAAGTCCGGCGCGTGCGGCGCGGTGCTGCTGTGGATCGCCGAAGGCGCGCGCCATGACGATTACGCATGGCTTCGCCGGCTGCAGATGGCCTCCGAAGCGGGCCGCGCCATGGCGGTCTTCTTCCGCCCCTCGTCGGCGGAGAGGCTGTCCACGCCGGCGCACCTGCGCGTGCTCGTGTCGCGCGAGGAAGGGCGGCTGGGGATCCGCATCCCGAAGCGCCGCGGCCCGCCGCTCGAAGCGCCCGTCGCGCTCGACGTGGGATTCGCGCCGCGCCAGCGCCCACCACAACCCGGAATGCCCGTCACGGTGCCGAAGCGCGAGCGCATCGGCGCCTTGCAGCTCGTCCCCCGCTAAGGCCGCTCGTCCATGCTCTGGGTCGCGCTCGAGCTGCCCTCATTGCCTTTGCAGATCGTGGAGCGAGCGGGCGCCTCGCCCGATGCGCTCGTGATCGGCGAAGGACCCGCGCAGCGCCCGGTCATCGCCTGCTGCAATGCCGCGGCGCGCGAGGCGGGCATTCGCGAAGGCCAGGCGGTGGCGGCGGCGAAGGCGCTCGCGGCAGGGCTGCGGATCGTGCCGCGCGATCCGCTCGCCGAGCGGCAGGCGCTCGAGCGCATCGCCGCATGGGCGCGGCAATTCACGCCCATGGTGGCCATCGAGGCGCAGGGCATCGCGCTCGAGATCGAATCGTGCATGCGGCTTTTCGACGGACACGCGAAGATGACGGCGGCGATGCTGCGCGGCATTCGCGACCTGGGCTACACGGCCACGCTCGGCGTCGCTCCCACGCCGCTCGCCGCGCGGCTCTTCGCGCGCGCCGAGGCGCACGGCCGCGCGGTGCGGGCGTGCCTCACGCCGGCTGAGCTTCCGCAGCGCATCGGCGATCTGCCGCTCTTCCTCGCCGATTGGCCGGAGACGACGCTCGCGCGGCTCACCGATCTCGGCGTGCTGCGCGTGCGCGACGTGCTGGAGCTGCCCGCCGAAGGCGTCGCGCGGCGCTTCGGCCCGGCGATCTCCCTGTACGTCGATCGCATGATGGGCCGCGTGGCGGACCCGAGGCTCGCGTACGAGCCGCCCGCGCGCTTCCGCTCGCGGCTCGAGTTGCCGGCGGACGCGGAAGGCGTCGAAGCGCTGCT
>DASTGG010000121.1:0-6796 GCA_035719385.1 Usitatibacter sp. | reverse complement strand
GTCGCGGCCTCGGGGCTGCTGATCGCCCACTAGCCGTAGCGCTTGTTGCGGCTCCGGCGCCCGGGCGTCGAGCGCTGGATCACCACGCCGCGCACGGCGTCCAGGCCGGGCAGGTCGATGGCGGGATGTCGCGCATCTTCTGCGACCAGCTGCCACGCCGAGCCGCGCGCCGCGAGCCGGCGGAAGAGCCACTCGCCCTCCACCAACGCCACGACGTACGCCCCGTCGGTCGCGTGCCCTTCGGGCTCCACCACGATCACGTCGCCCTCGCGGAATTCGGGCGCCATGGCGTCGCCCAGCACCATGAGCGCGAAGGGCTCGGCGCCTGCGCAATCGTCCGCGGCCACCGCGCGGATGGGAATCGTCCTCGCCGTGCGATCCATGCCGCCACTGTAGCGGGCGCAGGTGCGAAACCCATCACCCACATGGGTATGGCGACGCTAATCCCACGCGGGTATGGACCGGGCGCAGGCGCAGGCGGCAAATGGGGCGACGGTTCTTCGGAGGGGAGATCCCATGAGCACTCGACCGATGCGCTTCACCGCGGCCGTCCTGGCCGCATGCTTCGCTTGCGCCGCGGCCATCGCGCAGCAAGCCGCGCCGCCACCCCCGGCATTCGCGCCATCGGACCTCACGCCCCCGGGCGTGCGCGCCATGGCTGCGAACTGCGCCGGATGCCACGGCACCGACGGCCGCGCCACCGCCGCCGGCAAGCGCGACCTGTCGCTCGCCGGTTACTCGCGCGAGTCGTTCGTGCGCGGCATGACGATGTACCGCGACGGCAAGCGCAAGGCGACCGTGATGCACCAGGTCGCCAAGGGCTATACCGACGAGGAGATCGCCGCGCTGGCCGACTATTTCTCGAAGCAGCGCCGTTAGGGGGACGCCATGGCCATGCGACGCAGGGATTTCATCAAGGCGGGTGCCGCGGCGGTCGCGGCGGGGCTTTCGGGTTGCGCGACGACGGGCGGTGCATCGGGCGCGCGCGTGGTGGTCGTGGGCGGCGGCTTCGGCGGCGCGACGGCTGCCAAGTACGTGCGCCGGCTCGATCCGGCGATCGACGTCGTGCTGGTCGAGCCGCACGAGGCGTTCGTGTCGTGCCCGCTGTCCAATCTCGTCATCTCCGGCTTCCGGAAGATCGAGGACATCACCGTGCCGTACGACGGCCTCGCCAGGCATGGCGTGCGCGTCGTGCGCGACAGCGCCACGGCGATCGACGTCGAGCGCAAGCGCGTGAAGCTCGCGCGCGGCGAGGAGCTCGCCTTCGACCGCGTGATCGTCGCGCCGGGCGTCGACCTGATGTGGGATGCGCTTCCCGCCATGGCGAGCGAGGCGGCACAGGAGCGCGTGCTGCACGCGTGGAAGGCCGGACCGCAGACGGTGGCGCTGCGCCGCCAGCTCGAGGCGATGCCCGACGGCGGCGTCTTCGTCATCGCGATTCCCGAGGCCCCCTACCGCTGCCCGCCGGGCCCGTACGAGCGCGCCTGCCAGGTGGCCGCGTACTTCAAGGCCGCGAAGCCGCGCTCGAAGGTCCTCGTCCTCGACGCGAACGCCGACGTCACGTCGAAGGGCCCGCTCTTCAAGAAGGTGTGGGCCGCGCAGTACGGCGGCATCATCGAGTACCGCCCGAGCAACAAGGTGGTGGACGTGGACTGGAAGGGCGGCAAGCTCAAGCTCGACGTGCACGAGGACGTGCGCGGCGACGTCCTCAACGTCCTGCCCCCCATGCGCGCGGGGCACATCGCCGATCCGTTCGTGAACGTGAACAAGCGCTGGGTCGGCATCGATTGGCTCACGTACGAATCGACCGCGGCGAAGGGCGTGCACGTCGTGGGCGATGCGCTGCAGCTCGCCCCGCTCATGCCCAAGTCGGGCCACATGGCCAACGCGCAGGGCAAGGCCTGCGCCGCCGCGGTGGTCGCGCTGCTGCAGGGCAAGCCGCCCAGCGCCGCGCCGATGCTCAGCAACGCGTGCTACAGCTGGGTCGACGACAAGCAGGTGATCCACGTGACGTCGATCCACAAGTACGACACGAAGGACCGCACCATGAAGGTGGTGCCGGGCGCTTCGGGCGTGTCGGTGGAGCACAACGCGGAAGAGGCGGAATTCGCGCTCAACTGGGCGCGCAATATCTGGGCGGATTCGCTCGCCTAGCAGAGGAGGGCGCGCCAGGCGCCCTCGGTTCCCGCGATGCGGCGCTGGAAGCGCGCGCGCCGCACGACGCTCTCGCCCTCGGCGAGCGCCGACCGCGACTGCAGCACGTTGTTGGCGACGAGTCCCATGCCGGGCGCGAGCCGCATCTTCAGCACGCAGGAGGCATCGCGGTCGAGCAGCCGCCGCAGGCGCGCCGCGGCCTCGGAAACCGTGGCATCGCATTTCCACGCGACGTCGTCGCGCCGCTCGGTGAAGCGCAGGTGCAGGTCTCCCGACGCCTCGACGGCGAAGGCCGGCAGGCGGTAGCCGGCGGGCGGGATCGTCATCGCGTCGCGCTGCATGAGCGCCGCCACGAAATGCGTGTCGATGTCTCCCAGCAGCAGCCATGCGAGCTCCGCGTCCAGCAGCGAGAGCTCGCCGCCCGCGCCGGCGGCCTGCGCGCAGTGCAGCAGCATGGAGCGCACCGGACGGCCGGGCACGCTGTCGTGGCCGGCGGTATGCCAGGGCACGCGCGCGATGCCTTCGGCCTCGGCAAGCGGCTCGGCGGCGAGCGGATCCAGGCCGAGCTGCGCCGCCATGCGCCGCGGGATGGCGGGATCGTCCGGCACCCGGGCGCTCGCGTAGATCGCCATGTTGGCGCGAGCGCATCGCTCGAGGAGCGCCGCGCGCTCCGCGGGCGTGAGCCTGCACGGATCGCGCACCTCGACCACGAGCGCCGCCGCGCTCGCGGGCCGCGTCGCGAGCTTGCGCTCGCGCCAGCGCATCCGCGCCCCGCGGTCATCGAGCCGGAAGACGCTCGCGATCGCGCGGTCGAGGACGAGGCCGTCCATCTCAGCGGTTATCGAGCAGTCCCGCGACGGTGCGGTCCAGCGTGGCGGCCGTCACCGGCGCCTCGATCGCGATCACCTGGTCGTGCACCCAGCGCACGTCCGCGGGCGGCACGAGCTCCGTGATGAGGGTCGCGTAGTAGCGCATGAAGGCGAAATCCGGCCCGCCCGCCCCGTAGCCCAGCTCGGCGTACTCGGCGAAGCGCCGGTTGAGATGCGCGATGAAGTCGTGCGCGATGCCGGCGGCGGCGCGCTCGCCGAGCATGTCGGCCTCGTTCTCCGCGAGGTGGCGCGCCGCGGACCGCGCGAGCGCCTCGGCGAAACCCTGCCGCTCCTCCTCGCCCAGCCGCGGCCAGGCGGTGCGGCACGCGCACTGGATCGCATAGACGAGCGCCTCGCCGAGGAGTGCGAAATACCGCGGCCCCGGCGCGATGCCGAAGCCCGCCTTGCGCATGCGCGAGATCGTCTCGCGCGCGAGGCCGAAGGACGTGAAGGCGACCGCGTCGCCGACCTGCGCGCCAGAGCGGTTGCGTTCGCCGCGATGCCAGCGCGTTCGCGTGCGCATGCGGGCCGCCTCAGCCCTTGCGCAGGAAGAACTCGAGCACGCCGGCCTCGCTCTCGCGGATGGCGACGATCTCGACGCCCGTGAGGCTCGCCCAGCCGACGATGTCCTCGCGCACGCCGGCGCAATCGCTCACCAGCTTGAGCACCTCGCCGCTGCGCATGCCCTTGAGGAGCTGCTTCGCTTCCACGATGGGGCCGGGGCACACCACGCCGCGCAGGTCGAGGCGCACGTGCGCGGCCACGGGGCCGGAGCGGCCCTTGCGCAGGTAGTAGGCGGTCCCGCCGTCGGCACGGGATTCGGTGTGGATGACCTCGTTGCCCGTCTGGCGCGCCCACGCGAACAGGTCGTCGCGCGTGCCGGGGCAGTCGGAAAGCAGCAGCAGCACCTGGCCTTCGCGCAGGCCTTCGAGGATCGACTTGGCGCCGAGGACCGGGCCGGGGCACGTGAGGCCCGTGAGATCGACCATCGCGTTGGGCTCGCGGACCGTCGGCGCGATCGCGTCGTCGCGTGTGGTGTAGGTGAGCGTCATGGGGCGACTCCGATGGCCTTGTGCGGGACGAAGAGGCCGCAGCCCACGGCGTGGCCGCGGCCGAGGCCCGATGCCTGGAGCAGGAGCGATTGCTCCTCGTCGAGGCCGTGGACGGCGACGCCGTACGCCGGCTGCGGCTCGTCGTCGAGCGCGATGTCGACCCGCCGGCCGCAAAGGAACGGGCGGTCGATGCGCAGGCGCTTGAGCTCGCCGGCGAGCCGGCGGCCGAAGACGCGCTCGTCGGCCTCGCCCAGCGCGACGCACGGCGAATAGACCGTCGGCGAGGGGCGCAGCTTGCGGAAGGTGCCTTGCCCGAGCGTCACGCTGGGGCCGCCCAGGTCGATGCAGCGCCCCTCGAGCGCGCTCGCGGCGCAGATGCGCTCGTGGGGCATGCGGATCACCAGCTTCGCGCGCCGCGCGAGCAGCAGCGCGCCGTCGGCGAGCCGCGTGCCGCGCAGCGGCAGGATGCCCGCGTGCGCGGAGTCCGCGAGCCAGGGCGCGATGCCCACGATGCCGCGGTACAACGGCCACTCGAAGCCCGGCGGCAGGCTGCCGGTGGCGGCGATGTCGAGCACGACCTCGACGATGTCGGGCACCTTCATGGGGACGGCTCGCCCTGCTCTGCGCGCGTGCGCGCCCACGACTGCATCGCGCAAGCGAGCTCGCCCGCGGTGCGCGGATCGATGTCGAGGACGGTGAAGCGATGCCCCTCGCGGATGCGGATGCGCAGCATCGGCATGCCGCCCTCGTGGGCGACGTGCTGCAGCTCGATGAGCTGCCCTCCGAGCGGGACCTTGAGGCGCGCGACCGGGACGATGCCATCCATGCCGGTACTGTGGCGGCGCATCCGCGGCGCGTCTATGCCCCGGCTGAGAAAGGTCATACCCCTTAAGGGTTATTACGCGCCCTTCGGGGGAATAGCGGCGCCGTTCGCGCCGCTCGTAGGATCGGCCGCAGAAGCGCAATTGCGCGCGCCCAATTTTTCCGAGGAGCAGCGATGGCCAAGAAGATGCACCCGACGCCGATGCTCGACGAGCTGGAAAGCGGGCCGTGGCCCAGCTTCGTGACGGGGCTCAAGCGCCTCGCAAGCGACCACGACATCGCGGTCGACCTGCTGGGGCAACTGGAAACGTCGTACGAGACGCGCAAGGGGTACTGGAAGGGCGGTGCGATCGGCGTGTTCGGCTATGGCGGCGGCGTGATCCCGCGCTTCACCGAGCTGAAGGACGCCGCGGGCAAGCCGAGGTTTCCCGACGCCGCGGAGTTCCACACCCTGCGGATCATGCCGGCCGCGGGCATGCACTACAACACGGACATCCTGCGCAAGTTCTGCGACGTGTGGGAGAAGCACGGCTCCGGCCTCATCGCGCTGCACGGCCAGAGCGGCGACATCATGTTCCAGGGCTGCACGAGCGAGAAGGTGCAGCCGGCCTTCGACGCGATCAACGAGCTCGGCTTCGACATGGGCGGGGCGGGCCCCGCCGTGCGCACGTCGATGTCGTGCGTCGGGCACGCGCGCTGCGAGCAGTCGTGCTACGACGAGGCGGCCGCGCACCGCACGGTCGTCAACAGCTTCCTCGACGACATCCACCGCCCGTCGCTGCCGTACAAGTTCAAGTTCAAGTTCTCGGGCTGCCCGAACGACTGCATGAACTCGATCCAGCGCTCGGACCTGGCGGTCATCGGCACGTGGCGCGACAACATGCGCACCGACGAGCCGCTCGCGCGCCGCTGGTTCGCCAAGCACGGCCTGCACGAGCTCGTGAACGACGTCGTGAGCCGCTGCCCGACCAAGGCGATGCGCCTCGTCCTGAAGGGCCAGGTGCCGAAGGGCGAGTCGATCTCCGCGGTGCAGGTATCCGACGAGCAGGCGCTCGTGGTCGAGAACCGCGACTGCGTGCGCTGCATGCACTGCGTGAACGTGATGACGGGCGCGCTGCAGCCCGGCGCCGACAAGGGCGCGACGATCCTGTGCGGCGGCAAGCGCACCCTCAAGATCGGCGACCTCATGGGCACGGTGATCGTGCCCTTCATGAAGCTCGACACCGACGAGGACCGCGCGAAGCTGGTCGAGCTGTGCCAGAAGATCATCGACTTCTTCGCCGAGAACGCGCTCGAGCACGAGCGCACCGGCGAGATGATCGAGCGCATCGGCCTCGTGAACTTCCTCGAGGGCGTCGGCCTCGAGGTCGATCCGAACATGGTCTCGACGCCGCGCACCAACCCGTACGTCCGCACCGACGGGTGGGACGAGGAAGTCGCCAGGATCCGCGCGAAGCAGGCCGCGCAGCAGGCCCCGCGCAAGCCGGCCGCCAGGGCGTCCGCAGGCGGCGCCGCGGCCGAAACCGTCAAAGCGGCGAAAGAGTAGGAGAGACCATGGCCACCGCAACCGCCACTCCGCGTCGCGCCGTCGAATGCGGCGTCCCCGACAACAAGCCGTACCTGCATCCCCTGATGCGCGAGAACTACGGCAACTGGAAGTACCACGACCGGCCGCGGCCGGGCGTGCTGCACCACGTCTCGCACAGCGGCGCCGAGATCTGGACCGTGCGCGCGGGCACGCAGCGGCAGATGGACGTGCACACGATCCGCACGCTGTGCGACATCGCCGACGCCTACGCCGACGGCTACATGCGCTTCACGATCCGCAGCAACGTGGAGTTCATGGTGGGCGACGAGGCGAAGGTCGCCCCGCTCATCGGCGCGCTCAACGCCAAGGGC
>DASTGG010000120.1:0-4591 GCA_035719385.1 Usitatibacter sp. | reverse complement strand
GACCTCGGCGGACCGCGCGGCCTCGACCGCATTGGCGGAGATGGCGGCAGCATACGGGTGTGTGGCATCGATCAGCACATCGATGCGCTCGGCGCGGAGATACGATGCGAGCCCTTCGGCGCCGCCGAAGCCGCCGCGCCTCGCCGGAACCGGTTGCGCCAGAGGCTCCGCAGTGCGTCCGGCGAGCGACAGAGTCACGGCGAGATCCTCGCGCGTGGCGAGCGCGCCAGCCAGCTCACGGGCCTCCGCGGTGCCGCCAAGGATGAGGATGCGCCCGATGCGCGCTGAGCGTGCCATGCCGGAAACTGCCTCAACCAGGCGCTGGCTGTCCATCGTCGGCATCGGCGAGGACGGCGTCGAAGGCCTGAGTGCGACCGCCCGGGCGCTGGTGTCCGGCGCCGATATCGTGTTCGGCGGAGAGCGCCATCTCAAGCTTGCCTCGCCGCTGATCAAGGGGCGCGCCAGCGCCTGGCCGAGCCCGTTCGCGAGCGGCATCGACGCGGTGCTTAAGGCGCGCGGCAGCCAGGTCTGCGTCCTTGCCTCCGGCGATCCCTTTAATTACGGCGTGGGCTCGGTGCTCGCTGGCCGCGTGCCGCCGGAAGAAACGCTGGTGGTGCCGGCGCCGTCAGCCTTCAGCCTGGCGGCGGCGCGGCTCTGCTGGGCACTGCCGGAGACGGCGCTCGTCTCGCTGCATGGGCGCGAACTCTCGCGCATCCGCCCGCACCTCCATCACGGCGTCCGCATTCTCGCCCTCACCTCGGACAGCGAAGCGCCGGCGGCGCTCGCGCGCCTCCTAACTGAGATCGGCTTCGGTACCTCGCGCATGACCGTGCTCGAGGCGCTTGGCGGCGGTAACGAGCGGGTGCGCTCGGCGATGGCCGAGAGCTTCGCTCTCTCAGGGATCGCGGCGCTCAACACCGTCGCCATCGAGGTCGAGGCGAGCGCGCACGCCCGCGTGATTCCGTTCAGCGCGGGTCTTGACGATGCGCTATTCGAGCATGACGGCCAGATCACCAAGCGCGAGATCCGCGCGGTAACGCTGTCCTCGCTTGCACCGCTGCGCGGGCAATTGCTGTGGGATGTCGGCGCAGGCTCGGGCTCGGTCGCCATCGAGTGGATGCTCGCGCATCCCTCCATGCGCGCCGCGGCAATCGAAGCGCGTACCGATCGCGCCGCGCGCATTGTCCGCAACGCGGCATCACTCGGTGTGCCAGGGCTTGAAGTCATCGAGGGCCAGGCGCCCGAGGCTCTGTCCGGCCTCGCCGCGCCTGATGCGATCTTCGTCGGCGGCGGCGCGAGTCAAGAGGGCGTGCTCGACGCAGCAATTGCCGCTCTCCGTCCGGGCGGGCGCCTCGTTGCCAATGGCGTGACGCTAGAGACGGAAGCCCTGCTGATCGCGCGTCACGCCGAGCTCGGCGGCACGCTTACGCGCATCTCCGTATCACGCGCCGATGCGGTCGGCGGTAAAACAGGCTGGCGCGCGGCGATGCCGGTGACGCAATTCGTGTGGGTGAAGACATGATCATCGCAGGAATCGGCTGCCGCAAAGGCGCATCACAGGCCGAGGTCGAAGCCGCCATAGACGATGCGCTGACGCAAGCCAAACGGGCGCGGGAGGCTTTCGCTCTCATCGCCACCTCTGACGGAAAGGCCGGCGAGTTAGGCATCATCGCGGCGGCGCGGGCACGCGGCGTGCCGCTCGTGCGCGTGGCGCCGAGCGACCTCGAAGCGGCGGGGAGCCGGGCGCAATCCTCATCTCCGCGCGTGAAGGCGCTCGTGGGCGTGCCCTCGGTGGCTGAAGCCGCCGCTCTTGCCGCGGGAGGGCCGAACGCAAAGCTCATCCTGCCGCGGATCTCGGTCGGACCGGTAACCTGCGCTCTCGCCGAGACGGAGGCGCCATGACGGTGCACTTCATCGGCGCGGGGCCCGGCGCTCCAGACCTTATCACGGTCCGCGGCCGCGATCTCATCGCGCGCTGTCCCGTCTGCCTCTATGCGGGCTCGATCGTGCCGCGTGAGCTTCTGTCGTATTGCCCCGAAGGCGCGCGCATCGTCGACACCGCGCCGCTCGCGCTCGACGAAATCGAGGCCGAGTTCGTTACGGCACACGCGGTGGGGCACGACGTCGCGCGGCTCCAGTCGGGCGATCTCTCCGTGTTCAGCGCACTCGCCGAGCAGCTGCGGAGGCTCGAGGCGCGCGGCATTCCCTATACGCTGACGCCGGGCGTGCCAGCCTTCGCGGCGGCGGCGGCGGCGCTCGGGCGCGAGCTGACCGTGCCTGAGGTAGCGCAAAGCGTGGTGCTCACCCGCGTTGGCGGACGCGCTTCGCAAATGCCGAAGCGCGAGAGCCTTGCCGCTTTCGCGGCGACCGGCGCGACGCTTGCGATCCATCTCGCCATTCACGCGCTCGACAGGATCGTCGCCGAACTCATCCCGTTCTATGGCGCCGATTGCCCGGTCGCGGTGGTGGCCGAGGCAAGCCGTCCCGATGAGAAAATTGTGCGCGGGACGCTTGGCGATATTCAAGCCAAGCTCGCCGCCGATCCGATCGAGCGCACGGCTCTGATCCTGGTCGGACGCGCCTTGGCGGCCGAGAAGTTCCGCGAGAGCGCGGTCTACGACATCGATTATCGGCGGCGCTTCAGGGGAGGAGCGGCATGAGCGGGCGCGAACGGCGCGCGTCCGACCAAGCGTCCGTCACGGTCGAACACCGCGATCTCGATCTCGATCGGCTTGCCGGCCACGACCTTTGCCGCCGTCGCATGCGCCGCGCGCGCAACTGCATCGCCGAGCGCGATGCCGTCCTGCTCGGCATGGGCGAAGGCCTCGGCGGCAGTGTTGGCGGCAAGGACGCGCGCGGCGAGCGCGTCCGATCCGCCGGCGCCCTTGGCGAGCTCGGCGAGGATTGCGAGATCGACCGAGCCACGCCGCGAGTGGAGATCGAGCAGGCCCTGGGCGAGCTTGGTCATCTTGCCGACGCCGCCGGCGATGGTAACGCGCGGCAAAGGATGGGTCCGCACATATTTCAGCATGCCGCCGACGAAGTCGCCCATGTCGATCAGCGCGATCTCTTGCAGTCCATGCAGCTTCTTCGCCGCGGCCTCCGAGGCGGCGCCCGTCGCGCCGGCGATATGGGTGAGGCCTGCGGCGCGCGCGACATCGATGCCGCGATGGATCGAGTGGATCCAGGCCGAGCACGAATAGGGCACGACGATCCCCGTCGTGCCGAGGATCGAGAGCCCCCCGACAATGCCGAGGCGTCCGTTGAGCGTCTTAGCGGCGAGCACATCTCCTCCGGGAATGGCGATCTCGATCTCGACATCGCCGTTGTCGCCGTAAGCGGCAGCGGCCTCAGCGATCGCGGCACGCATCATCTGCCGCGGCACGGGATTGATGGCGGGCTCGCCCGGCGGGAGCGGAAGGCCGGGTCGCGTGACCGTGCCGACGCCTTCGCCCGCGCGGAAGGTGACACCGCTCCCCGCCGCGCCATGCCGCACCGTGGCGAGGATGAGCGCGCCATGCGTCACGTCGGGGTCGTCGCCGGCGTCCTTCACCACACCCGCCGTCGCAGTGCCATTCGCTGCGGAGGTAGTGGCGAGAGCGAAAGCCGGACGGCCGCCGCCGGGCAGCGTCACCTCGACCGGATCGGGAAAGGCTCCCGTCAGCAGCGCCGTGTAAGCCGCCTTGGCGGCTGCCGTGGCGCAGGTGCCGGTGGTCCAACCGCGGCGGAGAGGAGTCGAGTGGCCTGCCATGCCCCCCGCTATAGAGCGCCAAGTGGCCCGCGTCACGGCGGGAACCAAGCGCCATGACCGCGCGCGGGCTCATTGTCGCGGCGCCGCGCTCGGGCAGCGGCAAGACCACGGTGACGTTAGCCCTGCTCGCGGCGCTCAGACGGCGCGGGATTGCCGTGCATGCCGCCAAGGCCGGCCCCGACTATATCGATCCCGCCTTCCATGCGGCGGCGACCGGCCGGCCGAGCCTCAATCTCGACAGCTGGGCGATGAAGCCGGCGCTGCTCGACGCACTCATGGGCGCGGCTGCCGGCGGCGCCGAGATGCTCGTCATCGAAGGGGCGATGGGGCTGTTCGACGGCATCGAGTCTGCGCCACGGCGGAGCGGATCGACCGCAGACCTCGCCGCCCGCTTCGGCTTGCCAGTGCTGCTCGTGGTCGATGTCTCGGGGCAATCGCAATCGGCGGCGGCGCTGGTGCGCGGTTTCGCCATGCACGATCCGGAGGTCAGGATCTGCGGCGTGGTGCTCAACCGCGTCGGCAGCGAGCGGAATCGGACACTCGTGTCTGGCGCAATCGCGGTTCTGGGCATTCCAATCCTCGGATCTATTCCTCGCGAGGAGTCGCTCGGTCTGCCCGAGCGCCATCTCGGTCTTGTGCAGGCGAGCGAGCATGGCGATCTCGATGCGCGGTTCGCGCGGTTCGCCGACTTGGCCGAGTGCCACCTCGATCTCGATGAGATCATTACGCTTGCAACTGCTCCTAGCATCACGTCGCGGCAAACAGCGGCCGCGATCCGCCCGCCCGGCATGCGCATCGCGCTCGCCCAAGACGACGCCTTCACCTTCGTCTACCCGCATC
>DASTGG010000119.1:0-23455 GCA_035719385.1 Usitatibacter sp. | reverse complement strand
GGCTTGCGGCCGCCCTGCACAAGATCGCGAGCGACATCCGGCTCATGGCGAGCGGGCCGCGCGGCGGCCTTGGCGAGATCCGCATTCCCGAGAACGAGCCGGGCAGCTCCATCATGCCCGGCAAGGTCAATCCCACGCAGTGCGAGGCGCTCACCATGCTCGCGTGCCAGGTGATGGGCAACGACGTGGCGATCAACCTGGGCGGCGCGCAGGGCCATCTCGAGCTCAACGTGTTCAAGCCGCTCATCGCGAATGCGTTCCTGCAGAGCGTGCGGCTGCTCGCCGACGGCATGGAGAGCTTCGACGAGCACTGCGCGCGCGGCATCGAGCCCAACCGCGAGCGCATCGCCGCGTTGCTGCACGGCTCGCTCATGCTGGTCACGGCGCTCGCGCCGCGCATCGGCTACGACAAGGCCGCCGCGATCGCGAAGAAGGCGCACCGCGAGGGCACCGGCCTGCGGGAGGCGGCCGTCGCGCTCGGCTACGTGAGCGAGGCGCAATACGACGACTGGGTGCGCCCCGAGGACATGATCGCGCCTCAATAGCGGCGCGGGTTCGGCTTCTCGTCCGGCGGCGGGTCCTTCACGCGCGGGTCGCGTCCCGGGTCGTCGATGGGCGGCTGTCTTTCCGGCGGCTCGTCGGGGCCGGGCCGCGGCGGAGGGTTCTGCGGCGGTTCCGGCGTCGGGATGTGGGCGTGCTTCGGGTTCATGCGATTCCCAGCTTGCGTTTCATGGCGGCGGTGAGGGTATGGGCCGTGCGGCGGAAGGCCTTCCACGGGTCGGGGCGCACGCCTTGCTGCAGGCGCCGCGCGACGTTGGCCACGTTGAAGGTATCGGGCTTGAGACGGCCGCCGAGCTCGTCCCAATGCAGCGGCGTGGAGACCGGCGCGCCCCTGCGCGCGCGCACGGAGTACGCGGCGATCGTCGTCGCGCCTTCCGCATTGCGCAGGTAATCGATGAAGATGCGGCCCGTGCGCTCCTTCTTGGCCATCTTCGTCGTGAAGCGGCGCGGCTCGTCGGCCGCGAGCCACTCGGCCACCGCGCGCGAGAAATCCTTCGCCTCGTCCCACTCGTGGCGGCGGGCGAGCGGCACCAGCACGTGCACGCCCTTGCCGCCGGAGGTCTTCACGAACGAGTCGAGGCCGAGCGATTCCAGCCGCTCGCGCAGCGTATGCGCCGCCGCCATCACCTCGCGCCACGGGACGGAGGGATCGGGATCGAGGTCGAACACCATGCGGTCGGGCTTCGAGAGATCCTGCGTCGTGGAGCCCCACGAGTGCAGCTCGATCACGCCCATCTGCACGAGGCCCACGACCGCGCCGATCGAATTGGCGGCCGCGTACACGCCGCCGCCGCCCAGCTCGACCGGGATGCGCTCGATCTCCGCGGAGAAGCGCTCGTCGATGTTCTTCTGGAAGAAGCAGCCTTCGCCCGGCCCTTGCGGGCAGCGCACGAGCGACAGCGGGCGGTCCCTGAGCTCCGGCAGCATCCACTGCGCGACGCTCTCGTAGTAGCGCGCCAGCGCCCCCTTCGTGAGTCCGAGCTCGTCGAAGAGCACGCGTTCCGGGTGCGTCACGCGCACGCCGGCCACGACGACGGCGCCGCCGTCCGTCGTGGCGGCGTCAATGGCGGACGATGTCGTCACCGGAGGGATAGCTCGAGGCGGGGGTGGGCGCGGGCGAAGGCGTGGCGACGGCGGGCACGTTGCCGCCTTCGCCTTCCCAGCGGTTGAGGTCCTCGCGGACCAGGCCCTTCTTCAGCCGCGCGTTGTGCCCGAGGTAGTAGAAATAGCCGAGGGCACCCGCGGCCAGTGCGAGCAGCAGTCTCATGCGGTGGACTCCTTGGTTGTCGTTGTCGGTGCTCAGGCGGCGCGGCGGTTGTGCGCGTGGCTCGAGCGGGGAGCCGCCTTGCGCTTGGTCCTGGCGGCGGGCTTGCGGCGGTGCGTCCCTTCTTCGCCGGCCTCCTCACCGGCACCCTTGCGGCGCGCCGCGAGGCTCTTCTCGAGCAGGCTCGCGAAATCGATCACCTCCGCTTCCTTCTGCTTGCGCGGCTTCGGCGCGTGCTCGAGACGGCCTTCGGCCTTCTCCTCGATCAGCTTGAGGAGATCGTCGCGGTACGTGTCGTGGTATTCCGCGGGATGCCACTTCATGACCATGTCCTCCACGAGCCGCTCGGCCATCTGCATCTCGCGCGGTTGCACCTTGGCGTCCTTCAGGTCCCCGGGCACCTTGAGATCCTCCGCGGAGCGGATCTCGTTCTGGTAGCGCAGCGTGTTGAGCACCAGCAGCTTGCCCTGCGGGTACAGCGCCGCGAGGTGCTGGCGGGTGCGGATCACGACGTTGGCGATGCCGACGCGGCCGGTGCGCTCGAGCGTCTCGCGCAGCAGCGCGTAGCCCTTCTCGCCGTGCTTGCCGGGCGCGAGGTAATAGGGCGACTCGAAGTAGTACAGGGGAATCTCCGCCGCGTCGACGAAGCCGATGATGTCGACCGTCTGGGAGGCCTCGACGTTCGCGCGCTTGAAGTCTTCCTTCTCCAGCGTCACGTACTGGCCATCCTCCCATTCGTAGCCCTTCACGATCTGCTCGTAGGGCACTTCGTCGCCCGTGTTCTTGTTGAAGCGCTTGTAGCCGACCGGCGACATGTCGCGCCGGTCGAGCATCGTGAAGCTCAGCTCCTCGCGCTGCTCGGCGGGGTACAGCGAGACGGGAACGTTCACCAGGCCGAAGTGGATGGCTCCCTTCCAGAGTTCGCGTGGCATGTTCGAAGTTTCTCCTCGGCCGCGGGCGGCATGGGTTTCCCGTTGGATCACGCTGGGCCCGCCATGTTTCAGCGATGAGGGGGCCGGCGTTTGCAACAAGCGCGCCAAATGGCGCTCCAACGGGGAGCCGCGCTTTCACGGGACGGGAAGCCGTCGCCGCGAGCGGTAACAAATTCTTCCGGGGAGCCCATGATCCGCTTCGACCTCTCGATCACCCTCGACTACCAGGTCCTCGCGCCGAGCGACTTCGTATTCGTGATCCAGCCCGCCAACACGCCGTACCAGCGCGTCACGTGGGAGCGCGTGCAGGTCGAGCCGGCCATCGCCACGCAAGAAGAGGTCCATGGCCATCCCGCGAACCGGCACCTGCGCCTGCACGCCGAGCCGGGGCCGCTGCGCGTGGGCTGCGAGGCGATCGTGGACCTGGTCCACCATTTCGCGCTGCCCTCCGACATCCGCGAGGTGCCGATCGCCGAGCTGCCCGCCGCGGTGCTGCAGTACATCTATCCGAGCCGCTATTGCCAGTCGGACCGGCTGCTCGAGATCGCGCGCGCGGAGTTCGGCACGATGACGCCCGGCTACGAGCGCGTCGAGGCGATCCGCCAGTGGGTGCAGGCGCGCACGAAGTTCCAGGTCGGATCGAGCCACCCCGGCACGTCGGCGCTGGATACCTACCAGTGCGGCTCCGGCGTGTGCCGCGACTTCGCGCACCTGATGATCACGATGTGCCGCGCGCTCAACATTCCCGCGCGCTTCGCCACGGGCATCGACTACGGCGCCGATCCCTCCATGGGGCCGCCGGACTTCCACTGCTACGTCGAGGCGTTCCTCGGCGACCGCTGGTTCCTGTTCGACCCGTCGGGCATCTCGCCGCGCATGGGGCT
The DNA here is from genome assembly GCA_035719385.1 of Usitatibacter sp. Classification (GTDB taxonomy): domain Bacteria; phylum Pseudomonadota; class Gammaproteobacteria; order Burkholderiales; family Usitatibacteraceae; genus Usitatibacter. The sequence goes on along the minus strand of DASTGG010000119.1, from coordinate 19,814 downwards.
CATCCGCATCGGCACCGGGCGCGACGCGAGCGAGGTCGCGTTCGCGACGATCTTCGGCACGGTGCAGTGGACGATGCCGCGCGTGTCCATCCGCGCGGAAGGCGACGAGCTCAACGGGCTGGTCGAGCCCTTCCGGCACGACTACGCGGTCTCGACGGACTCCGCGCTGCAGGAGCCCGACGAGGCGGTGACGCTGCTTCGCGGCGCCATCCAGGCGGCCGCACCCCTCGGCACGCGTCCCGCGGGCTGAGGCGCGCGCTTCATCCGCGGCTAGCCGCCGGCGGCGCGCGCGGCGTTGGAGATCACGAGCATGAGCTCCGCGGGGGAGATCGGCTTGGAGACGTGCATCTGGAATCCCTCGCTCAGCGCGCGCAGCCGCTCCTCGCGGTCGCCGTATGCGGAGATGGCCACCGCCGGGCGCCGCGCGCCCCGGCCGGGCGGCTGCGACGCCTCCCAGGCACGGATGCGCTTGAGCGATTCGTAGCCGTCCTCGCCCGGCATCGCGATGTCGCACACGAGCACCTCCGGCGCGCCGGTCACGCCGCCCTTGCGCAGGAGGGCGAGCGCCTCGGCGCCCGAGTCCGCGGTGCGGACTTTCGCGCCCGCCTGCGAGAGCAGCGCCGCGAGCGATTCGCGGGCCTCGCGCTGGTCGTCGATGAGCAGCACGTTGATGCCGTCGAGGGAAGGCAGGTGCTGAAGCGCTCCGGGCGACGGCGGGCGCTGCACCGCGTCGCCGCGCAGGGGCAGGTAGACGCGAAATGCCGATCCCTGGCCCAGGCCGCCACTTTCGACCGTCACGCGGCCGCCGTGCAGCTCGGCCAGCCGCTGCACGAGCGGCAGGCCCACGCCCAGCCCCTGCTGCACGCGGCGGTTCGCGCCCTGGTCGGCCTGGCGGAACGGCCCGAAGACGTGCGGCAGGAAATCGGGCGCGATGCCCGCGCCGTTGTCGCGGATCTCGATGCGCGCCATGGCGTCCTCGATCACCGCCTCGACCCCGATGCGGCCGCCCGCGGGCGTGAACTTCACGGCGTTGCCGAGCAGCTTCGCGAAGACCTGGCGCAACCGCTCCGCATCCGCGTTCACTTCCGTGTCGCCCACCTCGTAGCGCGTGGCGATCGTGAGCCCGCGCTCGGCGGCCGGCGCGCGAATTTCCTCGACGGCATCGGCGAGGAGCGGCAGCAGGGCCACCGGCTGCTTGACGAGGCCGAGTGTTCCGCTCAGCGCGCGCGTGAGATCGAGGAGGTCGTCGATGAGGCTCGCCTGCTGGTCGACGCCGATCATCACTCCGGCGATCGCGCGGCGCACCGAGGCATCGGCGTCCTTGAGCTGGTGCTCCAGGAAATGCGCCCAGGTCTTGATGCTGTTGAGCGGGGTGCGCAGCTCGTGCGACACGATGGAGAGGAAATGGTCGCGGGCGAGCGCGGCCGATTCCGCATTCGCGCGCGCATCGCGCTCGCGCGCGAGCATCTCGGCGCGGGCTTGCTCCTCGCACACGCGCTCGGTGACGTCGTACAGGATGAGCAGCACGCCTTCCACGGCGCCCTCCGGCCCCCCCTCGGGAATCGCGCGCCCCGCGAAATGCCTGCGCCCGCCGCGCGCGACCGCCTGGAATTCGAAATGCTGGTCCTCGCGCGTAGCCAGGGCGCGCCGTGCCGCGGCGGTGACGGGCTGCGCGACCGGCCGCGGCATCGCGAGGTCGGGCAAGGCATGGCCGATGATGTCGGCCGGGCGCTTGCCGAACGCCGCCTGCACGGCGCGATTCACGTACACGCAACGCAGCCGCGCGTCGAGCCGCGCGATCACGTCCGGAATGTTCTCGGCGAGGGTCCTGAAGTCCTGCTCGCGCTTGCGCGCGGCTTGCTGCGCGAGCCGCATCGCGGCGGCGCCGACGCCCGCGCGCTTCCGGCCTCCGCCGACGCGGGCGGATTGCGGGCCGGCGCGCGCGCTCATGGCATGCGGGAGACGTCTCCCACGCCGGCGCGGTTGTGCTCCTCGCGGATCCCGTACTCGCGCAGCCGGTTGTAGAGGGTCTTGGTGCAGATCCCGAGCATCTCCGCCGTGCGCTTGCGCTCGCCGTTGCAGTGCTGCAGGGTCGACAGGATGAGCTCGCGCGCCGCGACCGACAGCGGCGTGCCGAGCGGCACCGTGATCGCGGGACCGGCCGCGGAAGCCGGCGAGAGGCGCATCGACCCCTGCGCCTGCTCCGGCGTCGGGCCCTCGAGCCCTTCCTCGCCCGCCATGATGTACGCGCGGTGGATGAAGTTCTTCAGCTCGCGCACGTTGCCGGGCCAGGGATGGTGCCGGATCATCGCCAGCGTGCCGGGGGCGAACTGCTTGCGCGTGCCGCAGGCCTCGTTCATCTCCTCGAGGAAGTGCATCGCGATGAGCTCGATGTCCTCGCCGCGCTCGCGCAGCGGCGCCATCTCGAGCGGGAAGACGTTCAGGCGGTGGTAGAGGTCCTCGCGCAGCTTGCCCTGGCGCACGGCCTCGCGCGGGTCGCGGTTGGTGGCCGCGATGATGCGCACGTCCGTCTCGATGGCGCGCGCGGTGCCGATGCGCATGAGCGTGCCGGTCTCCAGCACGCGCAGCAGGCGCACCTGCAGCTCGAGCGGCATCTCGGTGATCTCGTCGAGGAAGAGCGTGCCGCCGTCCGCCTGCTCGAAGTAGCCCTTGTGCTGCCGGTCGGCGCCCGTGTAGCTGCCGCGCTCGTGGCCGAACATCTCGTTCTCGATGAGGTTCGGCGAGATGGCGCCGCAGTTGATCGCGAGGAACGGCCGCTTGCGCCGGCGCGAAAGCTCGTGGATGGTGCGCGCGACGATTTCCTTGCCCGTGCCGCTTTCGCCCAGCAACAGCACGGTGGCCTCCGTGGGCGCCACGCGCGCGATCTTGTCGTATACCTCCTGCATCGCCTGCGAGCGGCCCACCAGGCGCCCGAAGCGGCCGAGGCGGCGCAGCTCGTCGCGCAACGCGCCGATTTCCGCCCGCAGCTCGCCGCTCTTCGGCACGCGCTGCAGCACCGCCTTCAGGCGCTGCAGGTTGACCGGCTTGGTGAGGTAGTCGGACGCGCCCAGCCGCAATGCTTCCACGGCGGTTTCCACGCTCGCGTGGCCGGTGATCAGGATGGTCTCGATCGAGGAACGGTCCTCGAGGTCCTCGAACAGGTCCATGCCGCTGCCATCGGGCAGCTTGAGATCCATGATGAGCACGTCGGGACGTTGCCGCACCAGCTGGATGCGCGCCTCCGCGACGCTGCCGGCAACGGCGGTCGTGAAGCCCTCGGCGGTGGCGATGGCGGCGAGGGCGTCGCGGGTGTTCGGGTCGTCGTCGACGATGAGAACGTGAGACATAGGTACTTTTGCTCCATGGCTCGGAAGTTTTTTCCATGTTGAACTGGAGCGCGGCCGAAAACTGTCGGCCAAGTCCTACAGGTCCTTGGAGGGCAGGAGGGACCTGGTCCCCGTGATTCAGGCGGAAAGGGTCGTCGGGTCGAAACCTCTCATTGCGGGTTGAGGGACAGGTGATTGTCGACGCGCATCACGCCGTCCTGGCGCTGCGCGTGCGCCGATGCGATCGCGGTCTGCTCCTGCGATTTCACGTTGCCCGTGAGCGTGACCACGCCGTGATCGGTGTTCACGGAGACGTCGGCGCCGCTCATGCCGGGATCGGTGAGGATCGACGCCTTGATCTTGCCGCTGATGACCGTATCGGAAAGCGCATCCGGCGAGGCGTAACGCGGCGACGTGCTCGCGCCCGACGCGGTGTTGTCGAAATCGCCGCGTTGCGCCACCGGCGCCGCGCGCTGCGCGTACGTTTCCGGAGTGGCCAGCGCGGCACGCGTGCCTGGGCGCTCGCACGCGACCACCATGACGGCGACCGCAAAGGCTCCGAGACCGAACGGCAGGAGCAGGGAGCTTTTGCGGCGATTCTCGGGATGCTGCTGCGACATGTCGCCGGACCTTTCACGAGTTCGTTCGGATAGCTCGCAGCACGTCCCGTGCCATTGCGACTGCTCCTTCCGGCCCAGGAGCTGCTGCCGCCGCGCGAGAACGCGACGACGACCGATTGGATTGCCTGGCCATGGTGAACTCCTTCCCGGAACGGGCGCCGAACACCGGCGATGACGCGGTGCAATCGACATGCCGCGCCGGGAAAGCGCGTCTGCGCGCATCCGGGATCGCAGGCGCGCCCGTCGCGTGCGCAGGTTTTTCCATCGATGCGCAAGGGTTTCCGACCCGAGGTCGCCAAGGCGATGTGCCGCCGAGAGTGCGAGAGGCGTGGCACATGTCTTGCGATCCGGTTTTCGCTATCAATCCAATTCATCCCACTCGAAGGAGCACAAACATGGCAAGGGCAAGGCAAGGATCGGGTTCGCTACCGCTGGCGCTGGAGATGCTCGCGACCGACCATCGCAAGGTGGAGGACCTGTTCGCGATGTTCGAGGCCGAGAAGGAGGGCGACGACGAAACCAAGCGCCAGATCGCGCAGCGCATCTGCGGCGAGCTCACGGCGCACGCCCAGCTCGAGGAAGAGCTCTTCTATCCGTGGCTGCGCGAGAACATGGACGAGGAAGACAAGCTCGAGGAAGCGTACGTCGAGCATGCGTCGGTCAAGGACCTCATCGCGCAGATCGAGGCGGCCGGCGCGATGGACGAGACCTACGACGCCAAGGTGAAGGTGCTGTCGGAGTACGTGAAGCACCACGTCAAGGAAGAAGAGAACGAGATCTTCACCGAGGTGCAGGGCATGCAGGAGGAGCTCGACGAGCTGGGCCAGGAGATGGCGGCGCGCAAGATGGACCTCATGGAACAGCTGGGCCTCACGGACGAATCGGGCTCGCAGCTCAACGCGCGCGAAGCGCGTGAGCGCGGGCATTCGCAGCAAGCCGGGCACCGCGGCATGCGCTGAGGCGCAGGCCGCTTCGCAGAAGGCGCAGGAAACGAGGCGGCGGCCGCCGGCAAGGCGGCCGCCGTTTCATGTCAGGCCGGACGCGCGCCGAGGCGCGCGTGGATGGGGCGCCGCGGATGCACGCGCGGATCGACGGGCTCCTTCGGCTCGACGGTCGGGTGCTCGGGCTTCTTGTGGTCGGGACAGGGCGTGCTGCCCAGCGGCGGCTCACGCGGCGGGAGCAGGCCCGGGACGCGGTGCTCGTGGTCGCGGTCGTGGGACACGCGCTCAGCGCACCTGGATGTTGGATTCGACGCGCTGCACGCCCTCCTGGCGCTGCGCGAGGTTGGTCGCGATCGCAACCTGGTCCTGGGACTTCACGGTGCCGCTCAACGTCACGACACCATCCTTGGTGGTGACCGAGATGTCCGAGTCCTTCATCGCCGAGTCGGCCGCGATGGCGGCCTTGATCTTGCCCGTCGTGACGGTCTCGCTCACCGCGCCGCTCGCATTTCCGGCGGGCGCATTGTCGGCGGCGGGCGCACGGCTGGCGACGTTCGCGGAAGCCGTGTCCGCGGTCGCGGGCGCGGAGCTCGCCGTAGCGCCGGTGCCGCCCGGCGGGTTCGACGTCGTGCCTGTATTGCCGGTCGTGGTCGCGGTGCCGGTCGCCGACCTGGACGGCTCCATGGGCGTCGCGTCGGTGCCGGAGTTGTTGTAGGCCGTATTCGTTCGCGGTCGGTCGCACCCGGCGGCGATCGCGGCGGCCACCATCACGGCGGCCAGGGGAAGCATGCGGTTCATCGTGTTCTCCATCCGAGGGAGGCCTCGCGGCCCATCGGCAACAGGCACGCACGACTCGTGCCACGCACCAACACGCTGATTCGAAGACGCGATCGCGCGACGGGCCGTACAACTTTCCCCCGCGGCGGCAAGATTTTCAGTAACGATAGCCCGGATCCAGGCGATCGAGCTTGCGCAGCAGCGCGGGCCATTCCATCACGCCGTACGGGCGGCGTGTCTGCGGTTGGTAGTTCATGCAGGTCGCCTCGACCACTTCCGGCGGCACCGACACGAGCCGCGCGCCGGTCGCCATCGCGGCAAGCTGCGAGCGGCACGCGAGCTCGAGGCGATGCATCCAGTTGAACGCCTCGCCGATCGTCCTGCCCACCGTCAGCAGGCCGTGATTGCGCAGGATGAGGGCCTCGCCGTCGCCCAGGTCGCGCAGCAGCGACGCCTCTTCGTGGCGGTCGAGCACCACGCCCTGGTAGTCGTGATAGCCGATCCTGAGGAAGCGCATCGCCGTCTGCGTGATCGGCAGCAGGCCGCACTCGAGAGCGGATACCGCCATGCCGGCCCACGTATGCGTGTGGATCACGCAGGCCACGTCGTGGCGCGCGCGGTGCACGGCGCCGTGGATCACGTAGCCCGCCTTGTTGATGCCGTAATCGAGGTCGCCGAAATCCGGGCGCGCCAGCACGTTGCCGTCGACATCGATCTTGATGAGGCTCGAGGCGGTGATCTCCTCGTAGAGCATGCCGTAGGCGTTGATCAGGAACGCGCCGTCCTCGCCCGGCACGCGCGCCGAGATGTGGTTCGCCATCATGTCGGACATGCCGTAGTGCGCCACGAGCCGGTAGCAGGCCGCGAGGTCCACGCGCGCCTTCCACTCCCCGGGCGAGCAGCGGTCCTTCATCGAGGCGAGCGGCAGTTGCGTGGCGATCGACATGTGCGCTTTCCCGGAACGATGCCGCATTCTAGCGAGCATCGATCGGGCGGGGCGCGGCCCTCATGCCCGCGGCCGGACGCGGTGCAGCAGCGAAGCGACGCTGGAGAGCAGCACGGCGGGCTCGACCGGCTTCGCCACGTGCGCGGCGAAACCCGCGCGCAGCGCGCGGATGCGGTCCTCGGGACGCGCGAACGCGGTGAGCGCGACGACCGGCACGTCGCGTCCGTCGAGCAGGGGCCGCGCCCGGCGCAGCAGCTCGTAGCCGTCCATCTCCGGCATGCCGATGTCGCTCACGACGAGCTCGATGTCGCCCTGGCCGAGGATGTCGAGGGCGCGCGCGCCGCAATCGGCGACCTGCACGACGGCACCGCATTCGGTGAGCAGCCGATGCACCAGGTCGCGGCCATCGTCGTCGTCGTCGACCACCAGGATGCGCAACCCGCGCAGGTCCGATGCTCCGGCGTCGCTGCCGAGGGACGACGCGCCGTCGTGGCGTCGCGTGGGGGAGGGCGCGAGCGGCAGCCGCACGGTGAAGCAGGCGCCCTTTCCGGGACCCGCGCTGTCGGCATCGATCGCCCCGCCGTGCATGTCCACGACGTGCTTCACGATGGAAAGCCCGAGGCCCAGGCCGCCGTGGCGGCGCGCGAGCGAGCCGTCGGCCTGGCGGAAGCGCTCGAACATCTGCGGCAGGAACGCCCGGTCGATGCCCACGCCGCTGTCGGTCACGCGGATCTCGAGCACGGAGTCCACGCGGCGCATCTCGACCCTCACCACGCCGCCGCCGGGCGTGAACTTCACCGCGTTCGAAAGCAGGTTCCAGACGACCTGCTGCAGCCGCGAGGCGTCGCCCCGCACCAGGCCCACTCCGGGCTCGAGGACCTTCTCGAGCCGGATGCCTTTCGCGTCCGCCGAGGGCCGCGCGGTCTCCAGCGCCGCCTCGACGAAAGCCGCCGGATCGAGTGGCTGCATCTCGAGACGCATCTTGCCCGCCATGATGCGGCTCATGTCGAGCAGGTCCTCGATGAGCTGGGTCTGGATGCGCGCGTTGCGCTCGATCGCCTCGAGCCCGCGCGCGCTGTCCGCGGCCGACGCGCGGCCGGAGCGAAGCACGTGGGTCCATCCGAGGATCGCGCCGAGCGGCGTGCGCAGCTCGTGCGACAGCGTGGCGAGGAACTCGTCCTTGGTGTGGTTGGCGCGCTCGGCGGCGGCGCGCGCCGCGCGCTCGCTTTCGAGCAGGACCTTGCGCTCCTCCTCGGAAATGATGCGCTCCGTGATGTCGCGCGACACCGCCAGCAACCGTTCCGGCCGGCCGTCGCTGCCGCGGATCGGCGTGACCGCGACGTCCCACCAGCGCGACTCGCGCCCGACCGCGTAGTGCCCCACGAACTTGCCCGTGGCCCCGGAGGCCGCCGCGGCGACGGCCGTGAAGGCGGCGGTGCGGTCCTCGCCCTCCCACAGCGAGATCCACGGCTTGCCGATCACGCGGTTCACGTCCTCGAGGCACAGCAGCGCCCGGCCCGTCTCGCTCATCCAGAGGAGGGTGCCGTCGAGCGCCAGGATCTTGAAGCAGTCGCCGCTGCTCTCGATGAGGCTGCGGTTGAACTCGTTCGACTGGCGCAGCGCTTCCTCGGCCGCCTTGCGCTCGGTGATGTCCTCGATGACGGAGATGAGCCGCTGCGGCTCGCCGGTCGCGTCCTTGAGCAGGGAAACCGACGTGCGGCTCCAGACCACGCTCGAGTCCTTGCGCACGTAGCGCTTTTCCTGCACGACCAGGGGCACGCGCTGCGCGAGGAGGTCCGCGACGTGCGCGCGCGAGGCGGACGCATCGTCCGCATGCGTGATGTCCCAGACGCGCAGGGCCATGAGCTCCTCGCGCGCGTATCCGACGATCGCACAGAACTTCGCGTTGACGTCCGTGTACCGGCCATCCAGCGCCAGCAGCCCGATGCCTACGCCCGCCTGCTCGAACGTCGCGCGCAGCAGCTCGTGGCTGTGCCGCAACGCCTCGCGTGCGGCCATGAGCTCGTCGTGCCCCTGAACGCGCGCGACATCGTCCGTCTGGGCCGGGCTGAACACGGCGAGCGGCCCTGCAGGCAGTTCTTCCATGATGGTGCGCCGAGGGAAGTCGCCCAGTATGGGGACGGCCGTTGCGCGATGACTGTAGGCACGCTCCTACACGGCGTTAATTACCGCTTGCGCGCGTTAAATCGGCGGGGCCTGCAGTTGCCGCGCGCGGGCCACGAGCGGCTTGGCCCACGCGGGCGTCGCGCTGAAATCGCCGGGCGCCACGATCTTGCGCCCGCGCATCTCGAGCAGCAGGCGGGGGCGCGGCGCCTTGCCGCGGCGCGGGTCGGCCTCGTGCGAGTTGTCGTAGACCCACAGCCGCGCGAGCCTGGGCATGAGCGCCACGAGGTTCTGCCGGCTCGCGTCCCAGCGGCGGCGGATGTCGTCCTCCGGGATGTCGTGCCCGCCCGAAGCGACGCGCGCGCGCACCCGTGCGAGGTGGCGCTCCGCGCTATCCAGCCCGACGAACCATACCCAGATCTCGGCGCCGCCATCGGCCGCTTCGGCGAGGAGCCGTGGAATGGTGCTCGCGCCGAGCGTCGACTCGAACGCGAAGTCCTTGCGCTCGGCGATGGCGCGCTCGAGCAGGCGGCGGCCTTCGTTCCATGCGAGCCCGTTCGCCTCGCGCGGCGTGAGCCGGCGATTCGCCCCGCGGATGCGCCGCGCGGCTTCGTCGGGGTTGTAGTACGCCGCGCCGAGATCGCGGATGCGGGCGCCGCCGATGGAGCTCTTGCCGGCGCCGTTCACGCCGGCGAGGACGTAGAGGCGGTAGGGCGCCCGCGATTCAGGCGCCGCCACGGCGCGGACGGCGGCTCACGCGCTTGGCGGCCGTCGCGCGCGGCGGCTTCGCCACCGCCTGCACGGCGCTGCGGCCCAGGTCCGCCGGCGTGGATTCGAAGGCCGCAGCGAGCGCCTTCCTGGCCCCGGGCGATTGCATCTGCTCGAGCATGCGGTCGAATTCGGCCGTGAGCGCGCCCAGCGAGGGCTCGCGCGCGAGGGCGAGCTGGCGGAAGTCCTCGTAGGCGATGATCACCGCGCGCGGCGTGTTGTGGCGCGTGATGGCGACGGCCTTGCCGGCGCTCACCTGGTCGATGATCGAGGCGGGCTCGTTCTTCAGGCGCGTCGCCGGAACGGACTCGACTTCGACCATCTCGCCGCGCGCGTTGCGGAACTTGAGGACGTCGGCCATGGGGCCTCCGGCGGTGCTGTTCCGTCCAGTATAGCCGTTTTGGCCAGATTGGGCCATGCCGCCGGAGGGAAAATGCGGATCGCTTGCATTTGATTCGGGCGTACAGTTCAATCGACCGAAGCGGCTGTTTCGGGCATTCATCGGAGGCACGGCGGAAGCAGAACAAGACGAACGCACATAGGAGGAGCGGCAGATGGGCGAGCACATCCCTGGCAAAGACCCGGTGCACGACGAGGATTCGGCGCAGCCACAGGGCGACTTCCTGGCAAGGCGCGGCTTCATCAAGGCAAGCGGTGCACTGGGCATCGCGGCGGGAATGGGCGGCATCGGGTTCGACGTGCTCGCCGCCGACCAGCCGGCGGCCGGGCCTGCGAAGAAGGGCGGCACGCTGGTCATGGTCGTGCAGCCCGAGCCGCCGACGCTTGCGTCGTACAACAATACGTCGGGGCCGATCGGGCAGGTGGCGCCCAAGGTGTATGACGGGCTGCTCGAGTACGACATGGAGCTCAACCCGATTCCCGGGCTCGCGAAGTCGTGGACGATCAGCCCCGACGGAAAGGCCATCACCTTCAAGCTGGAAGAAGGCGTCCGCTTTCACGACGGCAAGCCCTTCACGAGCGCCGACGTCCAGTACTCGATCATGGAGGTGCTGAAGAAGGTGCATCCCCGCGGGCCGACGAATTTCCAGGAGGTGGAAGCGATCGACACGCCGGATGCGCACACCGCGGTCTTCCGGCTGAAGAAGCCGGCCCCGTACATGATGAAGGCGCTTTCGGCGTACGAGTCGCCGATGCTGCCGAAGCACCTGTTCGCGGGAGCGGATTTGCAGACCAGTCCCTACGCCAACAAGCCGGTCGGGACCGGTCCCTTCAAGTTCGTCGAATGGCAGCGCGGGCAGTACATGCGCTTCGACCGGAATCCGGACTACTGGCGCAAGGGCAAGCCTTACTTCGACCGCATAGTGGCGCGGTTCATCGGAGAAGCGCAGACGCGCACGGCGGCCGTGGAGCGTGGCGAGGTGGCCTTCGCCGCCTACAACGCGTTGCCGAACGTGGACGCGAAGCGCCTGAGCGCCTCGTCCACGCTGATGGTCACCACGAAGGGTTACGAGATGGACGCGCCCATCGTGGAGCTCGAGTTCAACACGAAGCGCAAGCCCTTCGACAACCAGAAGGTGCGACAGGCGATCGCATATGCGATCGACCGCAAGTTCGTGATCGATAACATCTGGTTCGGGTACGGCAAGCCGGCGACCGGGCCGATCAGCTCCAACTTCCGCGGCACCGGCCTGTATACGGACGACGTGCTCAGGTACGACGTGCCGAACCGCATGGAAATCGCCAACAAGCTGCTCGACGAGGCGGGCTATCCGCGCAAAGGCGACGGGACCCGCTTCGAGATGGTCCACGACATCACGCCGTACGGCGAGGAATGGCGGCGGTTCGGCGAGTACGTCCAGCAGGTGCTCCAGCAGCTGGGCATCAAGGCCACCCTCCGCTACGAGGACGTGCCCACGTGGATCCGCCGCATCTATACCAACTACGACTACGACATGACGTCGGACTGGCTCAAGACTTTCGGCGATCCGGTCATCGGCGTGCAGCGGCAATACTGGTCCAAGGCGATCCGGCCGGGAACGCCGTGGGTGAACGGCACCCGCTGGACCTCGCCCAAGGTCGACGAGCTGCTCGAGGCGGCCGCCGTCGAGGCCGATCCGAAGAAGCGCAACGCCCTCTATCACGAGTTCCAGAAGATCGTGGTCGAGGCCTCCCAGATCGTCTGGGTGATGGAGCTGCAGTTCACCACGGTCTACAACCGCAAGCTGCAGAACGCCGTGATCAGCCCCCTGGGAGTCAACACCTCTTTCGACAGCGCGTGGATGACGGCGTGACGGCGGGGCCGGACGCGTGCCGGGCCGACTGACGGGGCGGTCGCGGTGGCCGCTGTTCGTCCTTCGCCGCCTGCTGCAGGCGGTGCCGACGCTGCTCGTCATCGCGGTGCTCAACTTCGGCATCATCCAGCTCGCGCCGGGCGACGCGGCCGACGTGCTGGCTGGCGAAGCCGGCGGAGCGACGCCCGAGTACATGGTGCGGCTTCGCCATGAGTTCGGCCTGGACCAGCCCAAGTACGTGCAGCTCGCCAAGTACGTCGAGAACCTGTTCCGCTTCGATCTCGGCTACTCCTTCCGCGACGGCATGCCCGTACGCGAGCTCATCATGCAAAGGCTGGGGCCGACGCTCCTGCTCATGGGCACCACGATCGTGGTTTCCATCACCCTGGGCGTGCTGCTCGGCATTGCCGCCGCCGCGCACGTGAAGACGTGGCGCGACGACCTGCTCACGGTCGTCTCGCTGCTCTCGTACGCCACGCCGCTCTTCTGGGTGGGGCTCATGCTGATCGAGGTGTTCTCGCTGAAGCTCGGCTGGTTCCCGACCAGCGGCATGGAAACCGTGGCGGCGTTCTACGAGGGCTGGGACCACGTCGTGGACGTCGCCCACCATCTCGTGCTGCCCGCGCTCACGCTGTCGCTCTTCTACATGGCCTTGTACATGCGGCTCATGCGCGCCGCGATGCTGGAGCAATGGGGCATGGACTATGTGACCACGGCGCGCGCCAAAGGGCTCACCGAGCGCCGCATCGCATTCCGCCATGTGCTGCGCAACGCCGTGCTCCCCGTGGTCACCATGGCGGGCGTGCAGGTTGGCGCGCTGCTCGGGGGCTCCGTCGTGGTGGAAACGGTGTTCGGCTGGCCGGGCATGGGCCTTCTCGCGTTCCAGTCGCTTTTCGCGCGCAACGTGAACCTGCTGCTCGGCATCTTCTTCGTGTCCGCATGCCTGGTCGTGGTCGTGAACCTCGTCGTCGACCTCGTCTACTTCGTGCTGGATCCGAGGATCGAAGTCCGGTGATCCGCGCGACGATGGCATGAAATCGTTCTGGAAGAGGTTCTCGCGCAGCCGGTCGGCGGTCGTGGGACTCGCGTTCTTCGCGGCCGTGGCCGGCCTCGCGCTCTTCGGCCCGCATTTCTTCCCCGGTGGCCCCTTCCAGCTCGTCGCGAAGCCGTTCCTTCCGCCGGGACAAGGCTATCTCTTCGGCACCGACATGCTGGGGCGCGACCTGGCGGCAGGCCTCGTCTACGGCGCGCGCACCTCCCTCATGATCGGCCTCACCTCCACGGCGGTGGCGATCCTCATCGGCGCCCTCATAGGCGGCATCGCCGGCTATTACGGCCGATGGGTGGACGAGGCGCTCATGCGCTGGACCGAAATCTTCCAGACGATCCCCTTCTTCATCTTCGCCATCCTGCTGGTGGCGGTGCTCGCGCCGTCGGTGAAGAGCGTGATCTTCGCCATCGCGGTCGTGTCCTGGCCGCCGATGTCCCGGCTGGTGCGCGGCGAGTTCATGGCGATGCGCAGCCGCGAGTTCGTCGAGGCGTGCATCGGCATGGGGATGAGCGATGCGCGCGTGATCTTCGTGCACATCCTGCCGAACTGCCTGTCGTCGGTGATCGTCACCGGCTCGCTGATGGTCGCCACCGCGATCCTCACCGAGTCGGCGCTGTCGTTCCTCGGCCTGAGCGACCCGAACCTCATGAGCTGGGGATTCATGGTGGGAGCCGGACGCGAGTTCCTGCAGCGCGCGCCGTGGCTCTGCGCGATTCCGGGCGCCGCGATCCTGCTCACGGTGCTGGCCATCAACCTGATCGGCGAGGGGCTGAGCGACGCGCTCAACCCGCGGCTGCGGCAACTGTGATCGTGAGCGAGACCGTCCTCGAGATCCGCAACCTCACGGTGGACCTCCCCGAAGGCGCGGACCGCCGCCATGCGGTCGCGGCGGTGAATCTCGATCTGCACCGCAACGAGATCCTGTGCCTCGTCGGCGAGTCGGGGTCCGGAAAATCGGTCACGTCGCGGGCGATCATGGGCCTTCTCGCCCACGGCGTTCGCGCGAGCGCGGGAGAGATCCTCTTTCGCGGCGAGGACCTGCTGCGCGCGACGCCCCAGCGCATGCGCGAGCTGCGCGGCAGCCGGATCTCGATGATATTCCAGGAGCCGATGACGGCCCTGAATCCGCTCAAGCGCCTGGGCGACCAGGTCGACGAGGCCATCGTGGTTCACACGCAGATGGCCAGGGCGAAGCGCATCGAGCGCATCGTGGAGCTCTTCGAGGCGGTGCAGCTTCCCGAGCCGCGGCGGCTCCTGCGCAGCTATCCGCACCAGCTTTCCGGTGGCCAGCGCCAGCGCGCGATGATCGCGATGGCGCTTGCGCTCGAGCCCGAAGTGCTCATCGCCGACGAACCGACCACGGCGCTGGACGTCACCACCCAGGCGCAGATCCTCGCGTTGATCAAGCGCATCCAGTCGCAGCGGCACATGGGCGTGCTGTTCATCACCCACGACTTCGGCGTCGTGTCCGAGATCGCGGACCGCGTGGCGGTGATGCAGAGCGGCGCGATCGTGGAGACGGGCACCGCGAGCCAGGTGCTCGGCTCTCCAGGGCACCCTTACACGCGCGCATTGATCGCCGCGATCCCCAGCCTCGTTCCACGGCAGAGGCACCGGTCCACGGACTCGCAGCCGTTGCTCTCCGCGATCGGCCTCGAGAAGTCCTACCGTTCCGGCGGCTCGCTTCTGGGCGGCAAGGACCATCGCGTCGTGCATGCCGCCAAAGGCGTCGACTTGACGGTCCATCGCGGCGAGACGCTCGGCCTGGTCGGCGAATCCGGCTCGGGAAAGTCCACGGTCGCCCGGTGCATCGCGCGGCTCACCGAAGCGGACGGCGGGCGCATCCTGCTGGACGGCGTCGACCTGCGGCCCCTTTCGCGCCGGCAATTGCGCCCATACCGCCGGCGCATCCAGATGGTGTTCCAGGACCCGTACGGGTCGCTCAATCCCCGGCGCACCATCGGCCAGCTGATCGCGGAAGGACCGATGGTGCACGGGATCGGCGAGCGCGAGGCGAGGGCGAAGGCGTCCCGACTGCTCGAGCTGGTGGGCATCGACCCCCGCGCCGTGGGCCGCTATCCGCACGAGTTCTCGGGCGGACAGCGTCAACGGATCGGCATCGCGCGGGCTCTCGCGCTGGATCCGGAGGTCCTCGTCGCCGACGAGCCGGTGTCCGCGCTCGACGTTTCGATCCAGGCGCAGGTGCTGAAGCTCCTCGCCGACATCCGCGACCGGCTGCATCTCACGATGCTTTTCATCACGCACGACCTGCGCGTGGCGGCGCAGGTGTGCGACACCATTGCCGTCATGCGCTACGGAGAGATCGTGGAACAAGGGACCACCTCGGAAGTCTTCCGCCACCCGCAGCATCCCTATACGCGCGAGCTGCTCGCGGCCGTGCCGGGCAAGGAGCTGGGGATCGCGGTTCCAATGCAGGGCGGTGACGCGCAGGGCTCGGCATGAAGAGCCTTCCCGCAGACCCGCTGGACGGAATCACGCTCGCGGAATTCGGGCGCCGGCTGCGTGCGGGGAGCATCAGCTCGGAATCGGCCGCGCGCGCCTACCTGGAGCGGATCGCGCTGCTCGAGCCGAAGATCTGCGCGTTCGTCCACGTCGCCACGGAGACGGCGATCGGGCAGGCGCGCGCCATGGACCGGCTGCTCGCGTCGGGCACGGACCTCGGGCCGCTCATGGGCGTTCCCGTGGCGATCAAGGACCTGTTCACCGTGGACGGGATGCCGCGGCCGCGCTGCGGATCCAGCGTCGACATCTCGGATATCGTCGAGGGCGAGGGCGAGTTCGTCCGTCGGGTGAAGCGCGCCGGTTGCGTGATCCTCGGCAAGACGCGCATGACGGAGTTCGCGGCCGGCCTCGTGAACGTGAAGCACCTCACGCCGTGGAACCCGGTCGACGCGAAGGTCCATCGCATGCCGGGCGGATCCAGTGGCGGCTCCGCGGCGGCGCTCGCCGCGGGGATGTGCGCGTTCTCCATCGGCTCCGACACGGGTGGCTCGGTGCGCCACCCGGCTGCGATGTGCGGGCTCGTCGGCTACAAGAGCACGTACGGATGGTGGCCCACCGACGGTGCAGTGCCGCTTTCGACCACGCTGGACAGCATCGGCACGTTCACGCGCTCGGCCGCGGATGCGGCGCTCGTGTACGCGGTGCTGTCGGCGCGGCCCGTGCCTCCACGGCGTGGGGTGAAAGGCCTGAGGCTGGGGCGACCGGACCGGCACTATTTCGAAGAGCTCGCGCCCGACGTCTCGGAGGCGACCGAAGAGGCGCTACGCGCGCTCGCCAATGCGGGCGTGGAGATCGTGCCCATGGACGTTCCGGAAACGGCGGAGATCGACGCGGTCTTCGGCCCTGTCGTCACGGTGGAGCTGCTGGCATTGCTGGGGCGCGAACGCTTCCTGGCAGCGAAGGACATTCTCGATCCGATCGTGTGGAATCGCGCCGAGCCGCTGCTCGACTACCGCGCGACGGATTACGTGCGCGCGCGTCGCCGGCTGGAAGCGCTGGTCCGGATCGCGCGCGAGAGGATGCGCGGGCTCGACGGCTGGGTCACGGCGACCACGCCCGACACCGCCGTGCCGCTCGAAGAGCATCGCACGCCCGAGAAGGCGGCGGCCTGGATCCGTCGCGGCACACGCAACACGCGTCCCGGCAACATGTTCGGCCAATGCGCCGTCTCCTTGCCGATCGCGGGCGCCGACCTTCCGGTGGGACTGCAGATCGTGTGCGCGCCCGGCGAGGACGAGCGGCTGCTCTCGATCTCGCAGGGCGTGGAAGAGCGGCTCGGTGTGGCGGCGCGGGCCGACATGTCGCGTTTCCTGTGAGCTCGACGGCGGCGCCGCGGACCACGGTCTTCCGCGCCGGGAAGATCCTCACGATGAATCCGTCGCAGCCGCAGGCGTCGTGCGTTGCCGTGCGCGAGGGACGCATTCTCGCCGTGGGAAGCGAGCAGGACGTCGCCGGGTGGGGCGAGCACGACCAGGATTCGCGCTTCGCGCACAAGGTGCTCATGCCCGGCCTGGTCGAGGGCCACTCGCACCTCATGGAAGGAGGCTTCTGGAAGTACGCATACGTGGGCTATCACGATCGGCGCGGCCCGGATGGCCGCCTGTGGAAGGGCCTGCGCTCCTTCGACGAGGTCGTGGAGAGGCTGCGCGAGTTCGAGCGGGAGATGCGGGATCCCGGCGAGCCGCTCCTCGCCTGGGGCTTCGACCCCATCTACTTCGGCGAGCGGCGCATGACCACTCACGAGCTCGATCGCGTCTGCGCCGCGAGGCCCATCGCCGTGCTGCATGCGAGCATCCACCTGCTCAACGTCAATTCCGCGATGCTGCGCAAGGCGGGCATCGAAAGGAACACCGAGGTGGAGGGCATCGTGCGCGACGCCGACGGCTCGCCATCGGGCGAGCTGCAGGAATTCGCGGCGATGTTCCCGGTGATGCGCGCGATCGGCAACGCTTTCAGCAAGGCGGGCATGGCCGAGGAAGCGTTGTGGCGCTTCGGCCGCATCGCGCAGATCGCTGGGGTGACCACGGCGACCGACATGCTGAGCGACTGGAACCAGCAGTCGATCGATACGCTCGCCCGCGTCACGGGCCATGAGGACTTTCCGGTGCGGATCGTTTCCGCGTACCGCAACCTCGATGCCCCCTCGGAGACCGAGAACGGCCTGCGCCGCCTCGGCGAGCTGAGGCGATTCAACACGGAGAAGCTGCGCTTCAGCCTGGTGAAGCTCGTGGTCGACGGGTCGATCCAGGGATTCACCGCGCGCCTGCGATGGCCCGGTTACTACAACGGGCGGCCGAACGGCATCTGGATCGTGGCGCCCGCGCAGCTCGAGGCGGCCGTCGATCGCCTCCACGCCGCCGGCGCGCACCTGCATATCCACACCAATGGCGACGAGGCGACGCAGGTGGCGCTCGACGCGCTCGAGCACGCGCTCACCCGCCATCCGCGGCCCGATCACCGGCACACGCTGCAGCATTGCCAGATGGCCGATTCCGCGCAGTTCCGGCGGATGGCGCGGCTCGGCCTCTGCGTGAATCTCTTCGCGAATCACGTGTACTACTGGGGCGATGCCCATTACGAGCAGACCATGGGGCCCGACCGGGCGAACCGCATGGACGCATGCGCGAGCGCGCTGCGCTTCGGTGTCCCTTTCGCGATCCACTCGGACGCGCCGATCACGCCGCTCGGGCCGCTGTTCACGGCGTGGTGCGCGGTGAACCGGCGCACGTCGTCGGGCCGGGTCCTGGGTCCGGCCGAGAGGATCGACGTCGCGCAAGCCCTCGCGGCGATCACGCTGGGGGCCGCGTACACGTTGCGCATGGACGGCGAGATCGGCTCGATCGAAGTCGGAAAGCGCGCCGACTTCTGCGTGCTCGAAGACGATCCGCTCGCCCTCCCGCCCGAACGGCTGAACGAGGCCCGCGTCTGGGGTACCGTCGTCGGGGGCAGGGTACTCGAGGCGCCCCATGCGTGACATGCACGGCGCATCGGGCCGGATTCCGCTCACCGTCGTCGGGGGATTCCTCGGATCGGGAAAGACGACGCTGGTCAACCGGATCCTCGCAAGCCTCTCGGGAATTCGCGCCGCGGTGCTGGTGAACGATTTCGGATCGGTCAACATCGATGCGGCGCTGATCGCCAGGCACCAGGGGCGGACGATCTCGCTCGCCAACGGCTGCGTGTGCTGCTCCATCGGCGGCGACCTTGCCGAATCGCTTTTCGAGGTGATGTCGTGCGAGCCAAGACCGCAATGGATCGTGATCGAGGCGAGCGGTGTCGCGGATCCCTGGCGAATCGCACAGGTGGGACTTGCCGATCCCGGGCTCGAGTTCGACGGCGTGGTCACCCTCGTCGATTGCGCCGCGGCGGCGTCCCAGCTCGACGATCCGCTGCTCGAGGACACCTTGACGAGGCAGATCCAGGCGGCCGATGTCGTGGTCCTGAACAAGCGCGACCTCGTGGCCGGGGCGCAGCTCGACGGGCTGCGCCGTCGCATCCGCAAGCTTTCGCCGGCCGTTGCGATCCTGGATGCGGCACACTCCGAAGTCCCACTGGAGGCGCTCACCAGCCTCCGGCCCGCCAGCGCAGGGCGCCGCTTGCCGGGCGGCGCGGAAATCGACCATTCGTCGCGCTTCGAATCGGTGACGCTCGCCTGGGACGGCCGGTTCCGTGCGTCCCGGCTCAGGGAGTTGCTTGCGCGGATGCCCGAGGGCGTCCTTCGGGCGAAGGGCATCGTGCGCACCGACGAAGCGGATGCGCACGTGCTGCAGTTCTGCGGGCGGCACGGAAGCCTGCGCGCCCTCGAGGCGAACGCAGCTGGCGACACGGGACGCGTCGTGGCCATCGGGCTTCGCGGCCGGTTGCCGGTCGCATCGCTGCGCCGTGCCTTCGACGGCGCGCTCTACCGGGCGGAGGAATGCGAATGGCGAACGTGAGGGCCGGCAATCCCTACGATCCTTCCTGGGATCCGCTCGTGTCCCGCGTGCCGGGCGAAGGCCAGGATTATCCGCCGACGTACTGGGCCGCGAGCGCTGGAGCACAGCCCGACGACGACGGGCGGGTCGACCGCGATCTCGACGTGGATGTCGCCGTCATCGGCGGCGGCTTCACGGGGCTTGCCTGCGCGCTTTTCCTGGCACGCGAGCACGGCATTCGAGCGACCATCCTCGAGGCGAACCGCGTCGGCTGGGGCTGCAGCGGGCGCAACGGCGGGCAGGGCCAGCTTGCCAGCGGCCGGCTGAAGCGGTCGCAGTGGATCGCCCGCTGGGGCAAGGACGTGGCCCTCCGCCTGCATGACGAGATCCGCGAGGGCTTCGAGACATTTCGCGAGCTGGTAGGGCAGGTCGATTGCGAGCCGCAACCCGGCGGCCATCTCTACGTCGCGCACCGGCCGAAGAAGATGGAGTCCCTGAGGGCCGAAGCGCGAGTGTGGAAAGACGTCTTCGGATACGAGACCGAGATCCTCGACCGGGCGGAGGTCCATCGC
>DASTGG010000118.1:0-5382 GCA_035719385.1 Usitatibacter sp. | reverse complement strand
CCGCGCTCGAGCACGCGAGCCGGGCCAGGGCGAGCGTGCGCTCGAGCAGTGAGCGCTGTGCTTCGCGCGAACGTTGGCCGAGGCAGGCCCGGGCGCCAGACATAACGCTACCTTCTGCGTCGCAGGATAGCGGCGTGGCCGCGTTGGGAGCTGTGACGCAGAAGTCCGCGTTATGTTGACTGGCCGGCGCGCCGCTCTTGTTGGGCACGCTATGAGATAAGCGCGACGGCCAGCTACCCCGGGCTGCCGAGAAGACTGCGATGTGTCCGAAGCCGTGACGTTCGATGGAAGCGCTTGCGCTAGTCCCAAAATGGGACTATATTGAGGCGATGCGCGTGATCGCCCTGCGAACGATCAAGCGGTTGATCGAGAGCGGACCGGAGCATGCCGACGCGCGGGAGCCGGCGCTGGCGTGGTACCGCCAGGTTCTCCGGGCTGATTGGGAATCGCCGGCGCATCTCAAGCGGGAGATCCGCAACGCCAGCGTTCTCAAGGATGGACGCGTTGTCTTCAACGTGGCTGGGAACAAGTATCGAATCGTCGTCTGGATCAACTACCCGTATCGGGTTGTGTACGTTCGGTTCATCGGCACGCATGCCCAGTACGACAAGATCGACGCACAGACCATTTGAGGGTATTCCATGGACATCAAGCCGATCAGGACAAAAAGGGACTATGAAGCGGCTCTCAAGGCGATCGAAGCGCTGATGGGCGCGAAGCGCAATTCGCCGCAAGGGGATCGCCTGGACGTGCTGGTCACTCTTGTCGAGGCCTACGAGGCGCGTCATTTCCCCCTGGAGTTGCCCGATCCAGTCGCCGCTATCAGGTTCGTGATGGAGCAGCGCGGCCTCACGCCGAAGGACCTCGTGCCGTTTATCGGGCAGCCGAACCGCGTCTATGAAATTCTCAGCCATAAGCGGCCGCTGACCATGGCGATGGCTTGGAGACTGCACCAGGGGCTTGGAATTCCGGCGGAATCGTTAATTCGGCAGGCAGCATAGGTCCGCTGCATCGCCAAGGCCCTGGGCGATATCGCGCGAGCCAAAGGTATGGCTCAGGTCGCGTGCGACGCCGGGCTATCCCGGATCGCGTGCTTGTTACCTCGCGGCCAGAAATCCCGATACGAGCTCCGCAAAGGCCTCCGGCTTCTCCACGGCCGAAAGATGCGCTGCACCCTGGATGACCTCCAGCTTCGCCCCGGGGATTCCCTTCGCGATCGCCTGCGACATCGCCACCGGCGTACCGGCGTCCTCGCTGCCCGCGATCACGAGCGTGGGCGCGTGGATCGACTTGAGGTGCGAGGAGAAGTCGAGCTCCCGGATCGCATCGCAGCAGCCGAGGTAGCCCTCCACGGGCGTCTCCATGAAGCGTCCCATCACCTTGTTCACGACGTCGGCGTGCTCGCGCCGGAACACGTCGGAGAAGTAGCGCTGCGCGACCATGTCGCGGATCGCGGCGAGCCCGCCTTCCTCGACGAGCTTGATGCGGTTGTGCCAGAGCGTGCGGCCCTCGACGCCGTACGAGGCGGTGCTGTTCGCGATGACCAGCCGCTCGAGGCGGCCGGGATGCGCGAGCGCGAACGCCTGTCCCACCATGCCGCCCATGGACAGGCCGACCCAGTGCGCCTTCGCGATGCCGAGCCGGTCGAGGAGCGCGCGCACGTCCTCGGCCAGCGCGCCGAGCGAATACGGCCGCGGCGGCACCGGGCTCGAGCCATGGCCGCGCGCGTCGATGTTGATCACATGGAAGCCCGGCGCGAGGCGTTTCTCGAGGTCTTCCCACATGCGATGGTCGCAGCCGATGGCGTGCGCGAGCACGACGGCGGGACCGCCCGAGCCGGAAACGTGGCAGGAGATCGATACCGGCTTCATTTGCGCCCCTTTTTGCGCGGCTTCGCCTTCAGCTCGTCCAGCACGGCCCGCGCTTCCTTGAACGCCGTGTTGGCCGCGGGCACGCCGCAATAGATCGCCTGCTGCAGCAGGATCTCCTTGATGTCGTCGGCCTCGAGCTCCCCGGACCGCAGCGCCGCCCGCACGTGCATCTGGAATTCCTCCCAGCGGCCGAGCGCCACCATGGTGCCCAGCACGAGGATGCGCCGCGCCTTGTGCGGCAGCCGCGGGCGGTTCCACACCTCGTCCCACGCGTAGCGCGTGATCAGGTCCTGGAACTCCTCGTTGAACGGCGTCTTGCTCTTCTCGGCGCGATCGACCCATTCGTCGCCCAGCACCTTGCGCCGCGTCTTCATGCCGCGTTCGTACGCCTTCTGTCCCATCCGGAGTCCTTTGCGTGTCAGGAAAAGTACGGCGCCAGCTCGCCCAGCAGCTCGTCCACCGCGGTGTCGAAGCGGGCGGAGGAGGGCTCGCTGTAGCGCGCGATGTTGTCGCGCATGCGATCGGCGTGGATCACGAGCGAGGCCGAGATGGTGTCGAGGAAATCGAGGCTCGTTCCGAGCGCGCTCGCGATCTCGGGAACCAGCGCGAGCTCCGCCTGCCAGCCGCCGAGCGCGCGCTCGTGCTCGGAGACCGCCGCGCCATAGAGCGTCGCGAGCAGCCCGGGCATGCGAGCCGCGGACGCCAGCGCGTGCACACATCCGACCGGGGTGCGCTTGTGCGGCATCGCGCTCGAGACGCCCACGCCGTCGCGCGGCGGCGCCTCCAGCATCTCGCCCACCTCGGGCTGCGCCATGAGCGAGACGTCGTGCGCGATCTTGCCGGCCGTGGCCACCACCTGTCCCACGCGGGAGAGGAGATCGATCCACGCATTGCGATGCGAATGCCACGCGGGCCCATCGGCAAGCCCCAGCTCGAGCGCGATGCGGTGGCGGATCGCCGGACCCTTCTCGCCGAACACCTCGAGCCCGCCCACGGCGCCGCCGAGCTGCACCGCGAGGGCCGCGCCCGCCGCTTCCGCAAGCCGCTCGCGGTCCTTCGCGAGTGCCGCAGCCCAGCGCGCGAGCTTCAATCCTGCCGTCATGGGCACCGCCGGCTGCATGAGCGTGCGCCCGAGCATCGGCGTGTCGCGATGCTCGCGCGCGCGCGCGGCGAGCGAACGGACGGCGGCTTCCAGCGTGCGGTCCGCCTCCTCGAGGCACGGGCGCAGGCACAGCACCATCGCGGTGTCCATGACGTCCTGCGTGGTCGAGCCGAAGTGCGCCAGGCGCGCGTGTTCCTTCGAGGCCCTGGCCACTTCCGCCCGCAGCGCATTGACCAGGGGAACCACGAGCGTCGCCGAGCGCTTGCCCTCGGCCACCAGCGCCTCGACATCGATCGCGACGCTAGCGCATGCGCGCACGATCGCATCGGCGGCGGCGTGCGGGATCACATGCTCGGCCGCCTCGGCGCGCGCGAGCGCCGCCTCGAAGGCGAGCATCGCGCGCAGGAAGGCGGGCGGCTCGAAGGCCGTTTCGAAGGAGGGGCGGGCCAGCGTGCGCGATGCGAGGCTTCCCGCCATGGCATCAGGCCGCGAAGAAGACGGTCTCGCCTTCGCCCTGCAGGCGGATGTCCCAGCGGTATTCGCCCGTGCCGGCGCGCTGCGCCACCAGCGTGGCGATGCGCGGCGAATCGGCGATCGGCTTCAGCGCCGCGTCGGCGCGCACCTGCGACTCGGGCGCGAGATACACGCGCGTGCGCAGGTGCTTGAGCAGCCCGCGCGCGAAGATGCAGACGTCCAGGCACGGAGCGGCGCCGCCGGGCATCACGGTCTCGATGCGGAAGCTGCCGTCCTTCGACGTCTCCACGCGGCCGAATCCCGACGGGTTGCCGGCGCCCGCCGATTTCGGCGTGCCGCCGGAAGGGCCTGGCTGCCACGTCTCGATCATCGCGTCGGCCACGGGGGCACCGTTGCCATCGAGCAGCTTGCCCGTGATCACGACGCGCTCACCCTCCTCGGCGAACGCAACACGGCCGCCGTCCTTCCAGCGCAGCGCCTCGTGGAAGAAGGGGCCGATGGTTTGCGAGGGCGTCCTTTCGGCCATGGTCAGATCCCCAGCGGCGTGGCGTTGGCGCCCGCCAGCACGATGTCGAATCGGTATCCCAGCGCGATCCCTTCGATGCCCGTTTCCAGCGCGAGCGTCGAGACCATGCGTTGGCGCGCCTTCTCGTCCGGCACGCTGTTGTAGATCGGGTCGATCGCGAGCAGCGGATCGCCGGGAAAGTACATCTGCGTGATGAGCCGCTGCACCGGCGCGTTGCCGAGCAGCGAGAAGTGGATGTGCTGCGGGCGCCACGCGTACGGGTGGTTCTGCCACGGGTACGAGCCTGGCTTGATCGTGACGAAGCGGTAGATGCCCTCGTCGTCGGTGAACGTGCGGCCGATGCCGGTGAAGTTGGGGTCGAGCGGCGCATCGTGCTGGTCGCCCGGATGCGCATAGCGGCCGGAAGCGTTCGCCTGCCAGATCTCCACGAGCGAGCGGCGGATCGGGCGGCCGCTTTCGTCGAGGAGGCGGCCGGAAACGATCATCTTCTCGCCGAGCGGGGCGGACTTGCCGTGGATCGTGAGGTCGTTGTCGCCGCTGCGCACGAAGGCGGGCGGCACGAACGGCCCCGGGACGTCGAGGGCGCCGGCTGCGAGCTGCACCAGCGCCTGCTTCGGCGCGCGCAGCGACGTGCTCCTGTAGCCCGCGTACGCGTACGGCGGATCGATCGTGTCCGGGCGCGTCATGTCGTTCATGGTCTTCCCCCTGTCTAGGAACCGAGCGCCGCGACCATCGCGGGCACGTAGCTTTCGTCCGACACCACCACCAGCATCTCGACGCTCTTGCGCAGCGTGCGCAGCGTCTCGTCTTCCTCGCCGCTCGCCATCCGGTCGGCGGCCACGATGTAGAGGGCGGTCACCGAATGGTTGCGGCTGTGCGCGATGGAGCTCACCACGGGCACCAGGCCCACGTCGTCGCCCTGGCAGGCGACGATGAAGATCATGTCCGCGGCCATGAGGTCGCGGTGCAGGTCGCCGCCGCCCGCCTGGATCGCGGCCACCGCCTCGGCGCCCAGCGCGGTGCTCTTCGCGAGCACGTGCACCTGCAGGTTCGCCTGGTGGCCTTGCGCGGCCACGTTACGTGCGATGTTGGCGCCGCCGTGGCCGAGCCCCACCAGCGCGATGGTGCGCGGCTTCGAGTTCGGCTCCTGGATGCGGCCGGGCAGGCCGAACGCAGGACGCGTGTCGCTCGTCACGGCGTTCATGCGGCCACCGCCTTCGGCGCCTTGCCGCGCGCGCGCAGGCGCCTGTCGAGCAGCGGATAGACGCGGCGCGCGTTGCCTTCGAAGATCTTGTACCGATCCGCCTCCGTCAGCTCGAGCTGGTCGATGTAGCGCTTGGTGTCGTCGAAGTAGTGGCCGGTCTCGGGATCGATGCCCTTCACGGCGCCCACCATCTCCGAGGCGAAGA
>DASTGG010000117.1:0-15045 GCA_035719385.1 Usitatibacter sp. | reverse complement strand
CGGAGTTCATCGCCCTGTCCGCGGTGCTGTCGGGCGTGAAGGACATTCGCGAGGCGGTCGCCCGCGCGGAGGCCACGCTCGCGCAGTCGGGCCGCCCGACGATCCTCTTCGTCGACGAGGTGCACCGCTTCAACAAGGCGCAGCAGGACGCCTTCCTGCCGCACGTCGAGTCGGGGCTCTTCACGTTCATCGGCGCGACCACCGAGAACCCTTCGTTCGAGGTGATCGGCGCGTTGCTGTCGCGCGCGCAGGTGTACGTGCTGGAGAGCCTCGGGCCCGGGGACCTCGACCAGCTCATCGGCCGCGGCTTCGAGGCCGAGTCGATCGACTCGACCACCGACGCGCGCGCGCGCATCGCGGAGTTCGCCGACGGCGACGGGCGCCGCGCGCTGAACCTCGTCGAGCAGGTCGCGCAGGCGGCGCGGGTCGAGGGGCGGCACGGCGTGGACGTCGAATTCGTCGACGCCGTGGCGCAACGCGCGGCCCGCCGGTTCGACAAGGGCGGCGAGCAGTTCTACGACCAGATCTCGGCGCTGCACAAGAGCGTGCGCGGCTCGGATCCGGATGCGTCGCTCTACTGGCTCGTGCGCATGCTCGACGGCGGCGTCGATCCGCGCTATCTCGCCCGCCGCATGATCCGCATGGCGAGCGAGGACATCGGGCTCGCCGACCCGCGCGCGCTCGAGGTCGCGCTCAACGCGGCCGACGTGTACGAGCGCCTCGGCTCGCCGGAAGGCGAACTCGCGCTCGCCGAGTGTGTCATCTATCTCGCCGTGGCCGCCAAGTCGAACGCCGTCTACGTGGCGTACAACCAGGCGCGCGCGTTCATCGCGCAGGACGGCACGCGGCCGGTTCCGCTGCACATCCGCAACGCGCCCACGAAGCTCATGAAAAGCCTCGGCTACGGAAAGGACTATCGCTACGCCCACGACGAGGACGAGGGCTACGCGGCGGCCGAGAGATACCTTCCGGAGGGCATGCCGCGCCCGGACTGGTACCGGCCCACCGACCGCGGCCTCGAATCGAAGATCCGTGAGAAACTCGCGCACCTGCGCGCCCTGGACGAGAAAGCGAAAAAGTAGATGCTGGACATTCAACTGCTCCGCAAGGACCTTCCGACCGTCGTCGCGGGCCTCAGGCGCCGCGGCGTCGAATTCGACGAAGCGGGTTTCCGCGCCCTCGAGGACGAGCGCAAGAAGCTGCAATCGCGCACCGAGGAGCTGCAGGCGAAGCGCAACTCGCTGTCGAAGCAGGTCGGCGTGCTGAAGGGCAAGGGCGAGGACGCATCCGCGGTGCTGAAGGAAGTGGCCGGCATCGGCGACGAGCTCAAGGCGAACGAGACGGCGCTCGCGCAGCTGCAGGAGAAGCTGAACGGCTTCCTGCGCACGATTCCGAACATCCCGCGGCCGGAAGTGCCCGACGGCAAGTCGAGCGACGACAACGCCGAGGTGCGCCGCTGGGGCACGCCGCGGCAATTCGATTTCCCCGTGAAGGACCACGTCGACGTCGGAGCCGCGCTCGGCGGGCTCGACTTCGATACGGCGGCGAAGCTCTCGGGCGCGCGCTTCTCGGTGCTGCGCGGCGCGGTCGCACGCCTGCACCGCTCGATCGCGCAGTTCATGCTCGACGTGCAGACGCGCGAGAACGGCTACACCGAGGTGTACGTGCCGTACATGGTGACGGCCGAGTGCGCGGATGGCGTCTCGAGCCTCGCCAAGTTCAGGGAAGACCTCTTCAAGATCGAGGGGCGCGACCTCTACCTCATCCCGACGGCGGAGTACCCCGTCACGAATTTCGTGCGCGACGAGATCGTCGACGCGGTGCGGCTGCCGCTGCGGTTCGCGTGCCACAGCCCGTGCTTCCGCTCCGAGGCGGGCAGCTACGGCAAGGACACGCGCGGCATGATCCGCCAGCACCAGTTCGACAAGGTGGAGATCGTGCAGATGGTGCGCCCGGAGCACTCGGCAGAGGCGCACGAGCAGCTCACGCGCCACGCCGAGTCGATCCTGCAGAAGCTCGAGCTGCCCTACCGCACGATGCTCCTTTGCACCGGCGACATGGGATTCGCGAGCGCGAAGACGTACGACCTCGAGGTATGGCTGCCGGGGCAGAAGGCGTACCGCGAGATCTCGTCCTGCTCCAACTACGAGGCGTTCCAGGCGCGGCGCATGCAGGCGCGCTATCGCGACGAGAAGGGCAAGGTGCAGCCGCTGCACACGCTCAACGGCTCGGGGTTGGCGGTCGGCCGCACGCTCGTCGCGATCCTCGAGAACTACCAGAACGCCGACGGCTCGGTGACCGTGCCGAAGGCGCTGGTGCCGTACATGGGCGGGCTGGACCGCATCGAAGCGGCTTAGCTCGCCGGGTACGACGCGATGACCCGCTTCATCGTCGTGCGCCACGGCCAGACGCGCTGGAACGTCGAGATGCGCGTGCAGGGCCAGGAGGACAGCCCGCTCACGGACCAGGGCCTCGCGCAGGCGCAGGCGATCGCCACGCGCCTCGCCGAGGAGCGTTTCGACGTGCTGGTCTCGAGCGACCTGGGCCGCGCGTTGCAGACCGCCGAGCCCATCGCGCGGCTCTGCGGGCTGCCGGTGCTGCGTGACGCCCGCCTGCGGGAGCGCCACTTCGGCGAGGGCGAGGGCCTGCCGTACGACGAGATCGACCGGCGCTGGCCCGATGCCTTTTCACGCGTGCGCGAGACCGACCCCGATGCCGTGATCCCGGGGGGCGAAACGCGGCGGCAGTTCCACGACCGCGTGCATTGCGCCTTCGAGGCGCTCGTGCGCGAGCACGAGGGGCGTCGCGTGTGCGTCGTCACCCACGGCGGCGTGCTGGCCGCGCTCTATCGCATGGTGCATTCCATCCCGGTGGGCCGGCCGCACCGCATTCCCATCTCGAACGCGTCGTACAACGCGATCGCCTTCTCCGCCGACGCCTGGTCCGTGGAGACGTGGGACGACGTGGCTCACCTGCCGGGCGCGGCTCCCTTCGTCGAGAGCTGAGGCGGCGCGGGGCGGGGTGCGTCCCCGGGGTGCGTCCCCGGGTCGGCCAGGGCGGTGGTCGGCAGCTCGAGGTCGCGCGGCTCCATGCGCGCGATGATGTCGTAGAAATTGCGGATGTTGTCCACGAACTGCAGCGTCTCGAAGCCGCGCGCGTAGCCGTGCTTGAGGTTCACGAACGTGTCGGGCTCGGAGAGCTTGAGCAGCACCTGCCGCACGTCCTGCCACTGGTCGGGATTGAGCTTGCCCGATTGCGCCACGATGCGCGCATCCTCGAGGTGGCCCAGGCCCAGGTTGTACGCGGCGAGGGCGATGTAGGTCCGGTCGGGCTCGCCGATGCGCGGCGGCAGCGATTCCTTGAGCAGCGCGAAATAGCGCGCGCCGCCCAGGATGCTTTCGCGCGCGTCGAGGCGGTTCTTCACCTGCAGCCGGTCGGCCGTCTCCTCGGTGAGCATCATGAGCCCGCGCACGCCCGTGGGCGACGTGGCGCCCGCATCCCAGTGCGACTCCTGGTAGCCGAGCGCGGCGATGAGGCGCCAGTCGATGCCCGAAACCACCTCCGCTTCCTTGAAGAAGGGCTTGAGCTTGTCCAGC
This sequence comes from Usitatibacter sp., assembly GCA_035719385.1. Taxonomy (GTDB): domain Bacteria; phylum Pseudomonadota; class Gammaproteobacteria; order Burkholderiales; family Usitatibacteraceae; genus Usitatibacter. Next base: position 11,449 of record DASTGG010000117.1, on the reverse strand, counting down.
GTCGTGACGATCTTCTCGAGCAGCGCCTCGGAGTCGATGGCGGTGAAGCGCGCGGCGTGGCCGTAGTAGCGATCGACGAGGCGCTTCAACGTGCCGTCCTTCTGGATGCGCTCGAAGAAGGGCTTCGCGGCCGCGAGCACGCGCTTCTTGTCGACGGTCGAGATGAGCCAGGCGTAGTCGATGGGCCTGCCCACGTTGAACGCGACCTCGAGCTCGGGGAAGAAGCGGCGCGCGAGCGTGAAGCGGTTCGATTCCACGAGCGCGTAGTCGAGCAGCCCTTCGTGCACGCGCTCGAGCAGGTCCGCGGTCGAGGTGCCGGGCGGCAGCCGCTCGATGTGGTACGAGAGCTCCGAGGGCACGCTGATGAGGTATTCCGCGACGGACTCGTCGATCACGCCGACGCGCTTGTCCGCGATGTCCCTGAGACCCTTCGGCTTCTCCTCGCCCGAGCGGCCGACGATCTGGTGCTGCGTCGTGTAGTACGACGGTCCCCACGCGAGGCCGCCGGGAAAATCGAAATGCCGCGCGAGCGCCGCGGCGGCGAGGTGCGCCTGGCCATCCCGCAGCAGCGCATCGATCTTCGCGGGATTGTCCGTGACCACGAAGTTGGGCGTCGCGCCGAGCTCGCGCGCGAACATCACCGCGAGGTCGTACTCGAAGCCCGACGGATGGCCCTGCGCATCCTCGAAGTAGGTCGAGGGACCGTTCACGGTCAGGACGACCAGCTCGCCGGACTGCGCGATGGGCGCGATGGGCTTGGGCGATTCTTCGCAACCCGCGGCGAGACAGGCGAGGAACGCGACTATCCAACGCACCGTCATACACGGAGTTTAACCCGGGGACGCACCCCGGGGTGCGTCCCCGGGGTAAACTGCGCGCCATGCCGAAAGTCTTCGCGATCGTCCCGGCAGCCGGCCATGGCACGCGCATCGGCGACCCGGTGCCGAAGCAATACCTGCCGGTGGCGGGACAGCCGATGATGTATCACTCGATCCACGCGCTCGCCGCGGTGAATCGCATCGAGCGCATCTTCGTGATCCTCTCGCCGCTGGACCGCCACTGGGCGGGCCACGACTGGAGCCGCGTCGCCTCGAAGGTCGAGACCATCCGCGGCGGCGGCCAGCACCGCCCCGACACCGTGCTCAACGCATTGCACGCGCTCGACGGGCGCGTCGCCAAGGACGACTGGATCCTCGTGCACGACGCGGCGCGCCCCTGCATCGAGACCGAGCTCGTGGAGCAGTTCCTCGACGAGATGGGCGACGATCCCATCGGCGGGCTCCTCGGCATGCCGGTCGCCGACACGCTCAAGCGCGCCGAGGAAGGCCAGCGCGTGATGGAGACCGTGCCGCGTGCGCAACTGTGGCGCGCCCAGACGCCGCAGATGTTCCGCTACGGCATGCTGCGCCGCGGGCTGGAGCGCAAGCCCGACGCGACCGACGAATCGCAGGCCATCGAGGCGCTGGGCCACGCGCCGCGGCTGGTGCAGGGCGAGAACAGCAACCTCAAGGTGACGTTCGCGGAGGACCTGCAGCTCGCGGAGATGATCCTGCTGCGCCGCGCGCAGGGCGCGGCATGACGCGGGTGGGCCAGGGCTTCGACGTGCACCCGCTTGTCGCCGGCCGGCGACTCGTCGTGGGCGGCGTCGACATTCCCTACGAGAAGGGGCTCCTCGGCCACAGCGACGCCGATGTGCTGCTGCACGCGATCTGCGATGCGCTCCTGGGCGCTGCCGCCCTCGGCGACATCGGCCGGCATTTTCCCGACAGCGACCCGCGCTACAAGGGCATCGACAGCCGCGAGCTGCTGCGCCATTGCGGCGGGCTGCTGCGCGAGAAGGGATTCACGGTCGTGAACGTGGACGCGACGATCATCGCGCAGGCGCCGCGCATGGCGCCGCACATCGCGGCGATGGTGGCGAACGTGGCCGCGGACCTGCGCATGGACGCCGGCGCGGTGAACGTGAAGGCGACGACGACCGAGCACCTCGGCTTCAGCGGGCGCGGCGAGGGCATCGCGGCGCAGGCCGTCTGCCTCCTGGAGTGAGCGCGGTGCCGGCATGGCATCGGGCCTGCGCGCTTCTCACGCTCGCGGCGGCGTGCGTCACTGCGGCGCCATTGCCGGCGTACAACGTCGATCCCGACGGGATTTCCGTTTCCGGCGTGTCCTCGGGCGGGTTCATGGCCGTGCAGATGCACGTCGCGTACTCGGGCACGTTCCGCAAGGGCGTCGGCGTGGTGGCGGGCGGCGCCTACTATTGCGCCCAGGACCGCGAAGGCCAGGCGCTGCTCAAGTGCATGGACGCGCGTTTCTACGGCGTGCCGCCGCTTTCAGCGCTCGTGTCGCAGACCCGCCGCTGGGCCGCTGCCGGCGCGATCGATCCCCCGTCGAACCTCGCGCGCGCCAAGGTATGGCTCTTCACCGGCGGACGCTTCGATAGCGGCACCCACGACACGACGGTCGATTGGCGCGTCGTGGACCAGCTGAAGCGCTACTACCGCCGCTACGTCCCCGCCGCGAATATCGCCTACGAGGCCGACCTTCGCGCCGAGCACGCGATGCCGACGAAGGACTACGGCCGTCCCTGCGACTCGGCCGGCGACCCGTACATTGCCGATTGCGGCTACGACGCCGCGGGCGAGATGCTCGCATGGATCTACGGGCCGCTCGCGCCGGGGAATGGACAGCCGGAGACGGGAAACATCGTCGCGTTCGACCAGTCGGAGTTCATCGACGATCCCGCCGCGCACGGCCTGTGGCCCACGGGGTACGCCTACGTGCCGGCGCGCTGCGCCGCGGGCGCCTCGTGCCGCCTGCACGTGGCGCTCCACGGCTGCAAGCAGTTCCCCGGCTACGCGTACTACGACGGCTCGATCGGCGAGGTCCTCACCATCGGCAAGCGCTTCGTGCTGCACGCCGGATACAACCGCTGGGCCGACGCGAACGGCATCATCGTGCTGTACCCGCAAGCCAACGCGCTCTACTTCGGGCTGCATGCCAAGACCAACCCGAACGGCTGCTGGGACTGGTGGGGCTACGACGACGACGACTATGCCGTGAAGCGCGGCCGGCAGATGGCGGCGGTGAAGGCGATGGTGGACCGGATTGCCGGGTTGCGCCGGTGACGCAGGAGCCGAAACGCGGAGACCGTCAGCGGCGAAACTGCGCGAGCGCCGACGAGGTCCACGTGAGCCGCTCGATGAGCGTGCGCAGGAACTCGCGGTTGAAGCGCAGCTGGCAGCCTTCCGAGAGCGCCTCGAGCTGAGCCGCGGCGATCTTGAGGAGCTGCACTTCCGACACGGAGATGATCGAGGCCGAACGGCGCGCGCTGCGGTCGCCCGACAGGTAGGCCATCTCGCCGAAGCAGTCGCCTTCCTTGAGCACGTTGAGCAGCTTGCCGTCCTTCACGACCTTCACCTGGCCGCTCACGATGATGAAGAACGCCTGGCCGACCTCGCCCTCGAGGAGCAGGTTCTCGTCGCGCGCGTGCTGCTCCCACACCGCGGCGCGCACCACCTCCCAGAGCTGCGCGTCGCGGAACTCGCGGAAGAAGGGCAGCGAGCGCAGCTTGTTGAACTTCTCGGTCGAGCTGATCTCGTGGGAATAGCGCTCGAGCTGCGGGAAGGTGTTCGCCAGCTCGCTCGCCATCTGGAACCACGAGGCGTAGCGCACCTTCGGGTCCTTGTGCATCGCCTTCTTCACGATCTCGACGAGCTTCGGCGGCAGGTCCGGGCGCAGCGTCTCGATCGGGACCGGCTCCTCGTTCAGGATGCGGTTGATCATGGTGACCGAGTTCTCGGCGCGGAAGGGAAGCCTGCCCGTGAGCAGCTCGTACATGACCACGCCCAGCGAGTAGATGTCCGACTGCACGCTGGGCGGCTCCTCGTTGATCTGCTCGGGCGACATGTACGCGGGCGAGCCGAGGAAGCCGTCGATCTGCGTGTGCTCGGCGTGCGAGATCTTCGCCGTGCCGAAGTCGCTGATCTTGATGTCGTCGCGTTCCGACAACAGCACGTTCGCGGGCTTGATGTCGCGGTGGATCACGCCGTTCTGGAACGCGTAGTCGAGCGCGCGGCACATCTTGAAGATCGCCAGCACGGCCTGGCGCACCGGCAGCAGGTTGGCCTCGGTGCAGAACTTCTTGAGCGAGCCGCCGGGCACGTACTCCATGACGATGTAGCGCTGGTCGCCTTCGACGACCGCGTCGTACACGCCCACGATGTTGGGGTGGTTCAGCTTGCCGGCGAGCGAGGCCTCGTTGAGGAAGAGCTTCTCGAAGCGCTTGGCTTCCTCCTCGGTCATCTCGACGTCCTTCTTGGCGACCTTCACGGCGACCTTGCGCTCGTTGAAGGGATCCGCCGCGAGATACACGACCGCCGACGCACCCTGCCCGAGCTCGGAGAGGATGTCGTACTTGCCGATCTTGCGGGGTCGGTCGAGCATAAGCCTGTCCCGGCGCGCTTCAGGCCGGGGGTCTGTCGCCGTCGTTGTTCTAAGCCTTGCGAGGCTCGAAGTTTATCGTAATCCCCCCACGGCGCGGGGAACGATTCAGCCGTTCTTGGCGACGAGCGCCCGGGCGAGCGCCCGGAAGCCTTCCGGTGTGATCTGCGTCACATCCACGGCCTCGGCCGCCTCGGCGCCGCGGTAGTTGCGCAGCAGCGAGCGGCGGTACGCCGGGTCGTAGTGGTTGCGCAGCAGGTCCTGCACCAGCGGATGCCATTGGCCGGCGCGCAGCTGCGAGGTCCATTGCGCGATGCGCTCGGCGCCATGGAGGGCCGTGAGGCACTCGAGCTTCGCGCGCAACGCCTCGGGGTCCCTCACGAAATGCGCGTAATCCTCCATGAGCAGCCGCACGCGCGTTTCCTCGGCCGCCTCGAGCCGCAGGCAGGTCGAGGCGCGCATGCGCTCGATCAGCGCTTCGGGCACGCGCAGGTTGCCCACCTTCTTGCTCTCGCTCTCGACGTACACGGGGCGCGCGGGATCGAACGACGAAAGCGCGGTCCAGAGCGTGGTCTCGAAGGACTTCTGCGTCGGTTGCGGCGCCTCGGGCAGGTCGCCGAGAACGGAGCCGCGGTGCGCCGCGAGCACTTCGAGGTCGAGGACCTGCGCGCCCTCGGCCGCCAGCGCCTCGAGCAGGCGGCTCTTGCCGGAGCCGGTGGCGCCGCATACCACGAGGAAGCGCAATCTCCCCGGAAGCGCCTCGAGGTCGGCCACGACCTGGCGGCGGAACGCCTTGTAGCCGCCCTCGAGCTTCTGCGCCTCCCAGCCGACCTGCCGCAGCACGTGCGCGAGCGAGCCGGAGCGCCCGCCGCCGCGCCAGCAGTACACCAGCGGGCGCCAGCCGCGCGGCTTTTCGCGAAACAGGGACTCGATGTGCGCGGCGATGTTGCGCGCGACGAGCGGGGCGCCCACGCGTTTCGCCTCGAATGCCGACTGCTGCGTGTACACCGTGCCCACCAGCGCGCGCTCCGCATCGTCGAGCACGGGCACGCTGATGGCGCCGGGCAGGTGGTCCTCCGCGAATTCGGAGGGACTGCGCGCGTCGAGGATCGCGTCGTAGGCGCGCAGGTCCGCGAGCGACAGCGGCGTCGAGACCTTCGCCTCGGGGCGCTCGCGGTGGAAGGGCAGCTCGGTCATTTGCGGCGCAGCAGCGGCTCGATCACGGGCCACACGTTGTCGAGCACGACCGGCTGCGCGGCGGCGGTCGGATGCATCTGGTCGGCCTGGAAAAGCTCCGGCTTCTCGACGACGCCCTGCAGCAGGAACGGCACCAGCGGCACGCGCTGGCGCTCGGCCGCCTTGCGATAGAGGTCCCGGAACTCCCCGGCGTAATCGATGCCATAATTCGGCGGAATCATGATCCCGACCAGCACGGGCTGCGCATGCGCCTCGCGGACGAGGCGGATCATGGCTTCGAGGTTCGCCCGGATGCCCGCGACCGGCTGCCCGCGCAGCGCGTCGTTGGCGCCGAGCTCGATCAGCACCAGCGCAGGCTTGTGCCGCTTGAGGTCCTCGGGAAGCCGCCGCAGGCCGCCCGCCGTGGTCTCCCCGGAAACGCTCGCATTCACCACCTGCCAATCGAGGCGCTTCTGCGCGATGCGCGCGGCCAGCAAATGCACCCACCCCTGCTCGAGCGCGAGGCCGTAGGCCGCGGACAGGCTGTCGCCGAAGACGAGCAGCGTGCGCGCCGCGAAGGCCGCCGGCGCGAACGCGATGAGGGCCGCGGCGAGCAGCGCGCGGGCGAAGGCCACGGGAACACGGAAAGATGAGCTCACGGGAGAAGCTGGACCTGCGGGAAGTGGCACGGCGCCACGAGGCGCCATCCATTGTGCGGGCGGAGGACCTGACCAAACAAGTCACGACCCCCGATCACGTGCTCACGATCGTGAAGCGCGCGTCGTTCGTCGTCCGCGAAGGCGAGGCCGTCGCGATCCTCGGCGCCTCCGGGTCGGGAAAGTCCACGCTGCTGGGACTGCTCGCGGGGCTGGACGTTCCGACCTCGGGGCGCGTGTGGATCGGCGACGAGGACCTCTTCGCCCTGTCCGAGGACGGCCGCGCGCGGCTTCGCGGGCGGCGCGTGGGATTCGTGTTCCAGTCCTTCCAGCTGTTGCCCGCGCTCACGGCGCTCGAGAACGTGATGCTGCCGCTGGAGCTCGCCGGCGGCGCCGATGCCGCGATGCGGGCGCGCGAAGTGCTGCAGCGCGTCGGTCTCGGCGAGCGCCTGGGCCACTATCCGCGGCAGCTGTCGGGCGGCGAGCAGCAGCGCGTGGCCGTGGCGCGGGCGTTCGTCACGCACCCGCAGCTGCTCTTCGCCGACGAGCCCACGGGCAACCTCGACTCGGAAACCGGCGAGCACGTGATCGAGCTGCTCTTCGAGATGAACCGCGAGCGCGGCGCGACGCTCGTGCTGGTCACGCACGATGCCGAGCTCGCGGCGCGCTGCGACCGCCGGCTGCACATCGCCGCCGGTGAAATCGTCGGCGAGGACTGATGTCGCGCGAGATTCGAGCGATCGTCACCACCGGATGAACCCCGCTCCCGGAACCATGGCGTTGGCGATGCGGATGCTGCGGCGCAACGCCTCGGCGGCGGAGCTGCGCGTGCTCCTGGTCGCGCTCGTCATCGCGATCGCGAGCGTGACCACGGTCGGATTCTTCGCCGATCGCGTGCAGGCGGCGCTCGACCAGCAGGCCAACGAGCTGCTGGGCGGCGACCTCGTGCTCATCGCCGATCACCCGGTGCCGCCGAAATTCGGCGAGCTCGCCACGGCCGACGGGCTCGCGATGGCGCGCACGCGCACCTTCCCGAGCATGGTGTCGGGCGGCTCGGGCGTGAACCTCGCGGAGATCAAGGCCGTGTCGCCCGGCTTTCCGCTGCGCGGGCGCATCCGGCTCGCCGATGCGCCCGGCGGGCCCGAGCGCGAGGTCGAGGGCGGGCCCGCGACGGGCGAAGTGTGGATCGGCCTGCCGCTCGCGGTGCGGCTGGGGCTCAAGGTCGGCGATACGCTCGACGTGGGCCGCGCGCGCCTGCGCGTCGCGGCGCTGATCGCGCGCGAGCCCGACAGCGTCCTCGACTACTTCGGCATCGCCCCGCGCGTGCTCATGAACGAGGCCGACCTGCCGGCCACGCAGCTCATCCAGGTCGGGAGCCGCGTCACGCACCGGCTGCTGGTGCAGGGTGATCCGAAGGCCGTGGAGCGCTTTCGCGAGGCGGCCAAGCCGCTCGTGGGCCGTGGCGAGCGCCTGGAGGGCGTGCGCGATGCCCGCAGCGAGGTGCGCGTCGCCCTCGAGCGTTCGCAGCGTTTCCTGGGGCTCGCGTCGCTGCTCTCGGTCGTGCTGGCTTCCGTCGCCGTCGCGCTGGCCGCGCGGCGCTTCTCGCAGCGCGAGCTGGACGCGGCGGCGATGATGCGCTGCCTCGGCGCGACGCAGTCGCAGATCTTCTGGCTGCATGCCTGGCAGTTCGTCGTGCTGGGCGCGCTCGGCTGCCTCGTGGGCGGGCTCATCGGCTATGCCGCGCAGGCGGTGCTCTCGCGGTGGCTCTCGTCCTTCTTCACCGTCGTGCTGCCGCTGCCCGGCGTGCTGCCCGGGCTGCGCGGAATGGTGATCGGCCTCGTGCTGCTGCTCGGGTTCACGCTGCCGCCGCTCATCCGCCTGCGCAGCGCCTCGACGCTGCGGGTGCTGCGGCGCGAGCTCGCGATGTCGGAGCCGTTCAGCGCCGCCGCCTTCATGCTCGGGCTCGCCGCGCTCGCCGCGCTCATCATCTGGCAGGCGGGCGACCTCAAGCTGGGCGCCATCACGCTGGGCGGTTTCGCGGGCGCGCTCGCCGTGGCGGCGCTTGCCGGCTATGCGCTCATCCGGCTCGTCGCGCGCCTTCGCGGCGCGGCATCGGGCCCGTGGCGCTACGGCCTCGCGAACCTGCGGCGCCGCACGGGGGCGAGCCTCGTGCAGATCATCGCGCTCGGGCTGGGCATCATGGCGATGCTGCTCCTCACCCTCGTGCGCACCGAGCTCGTCACCGCCTGGCAGCAATCCATGCCGCCCGACATGCCGAACCGCTTCGCGATCAACATCCAGGCCGACCAGCTGCCCGAGGTGAAGCGGCAATTCGCGGACATGGGCTTCAGGACGCCGGATCTCTATCCCATGGTGCGCGGCCGCCTCGTCGCGATCGGCGAACGCGCGGTGTCGGCGGCGGAGTACGCGGACGAGCGCGCCAAGCGCCTGGTCGAGCGCGAGTTCAACCTGTCGTGGGCGCAGAAGCTGCGCGAGGACAACCGCATCGTCTCCGGCACGTTCTGGAGCCCCGCTTCAACGCAGCCGCAGTTCTCGGTGGAAGAGGGGCTCGCCAAGACCCTGGGCATCAAGGTCGGCGATGCGCTCACCTTCGACGTCGCGGGATCGCGCTTCTCGGCGAAGGTCACGAGCCTGCGCAAGGTGAACTGGGATTCGTTCAAGCCGAACTTCTACGTGCTCGCGACCCCGCCGGTGCTCGAGGGCTACCCGGCGAGCTGGATCACGAGCTTCTACCTGCCGCCGGGGCGCGAGGACGCGATCGCGCGGCTCGTGCAGCAGTTCCCCAATGTCAGCGTGATCGACATGTCGGCGCTCATGGCGCAGTTCCAGCGCATCACCGACCAGGTCTCGCGGGCGGTGGAGTTCGTGTTCCTGTTCGCGATCGCCGCGGGGCTGGTGGTGCTCTTCGCCGCGATCACGTCCACGCAGGACGAGCGCATCTTCGAAGGCGCGATCCTGCGCACGCTCGGCGCCAGCACGCGCCAGCTCGCCACGCTGCAGCTCGCCGAGTTCCTCGCCATCGGGCTGCTCGCGGGCACGGTGGCCGCCGGCGGCGCCGTCGCGCTCGCGATCGTGCTTTCCGACCGCGTGCTCGGCGTGCCCTACGAGGTGCACGCGCTGCTGCCGCTCACCGGCATCCTCGTGGGCGGCCTCGGCGTGGCCGTCGCCGGCATGATCGGCACGCGCCGCGCGGTGTCCTCGCCGCCGTTGCAGACGATTCGCGCGGTGACCTGACCCGGGGACGCACCCCGGGGTGCGTCCCCGGGGTGCGTCCCCGGGTTAGCGGGCCGGCGGGTGGCGCGCGATGTAGCGGCTGATCTTCGGCGGCTCCTCGCCCAGGTGGAACGCGAGCCGCATACCGCGCAGGCGCTCGTCCATGGCGGTGAAGCGCTGGAAGCGGCGCAGGTAATCGGCCCACGTGTCGCACGCGAAGTACTCGACGAAGCGCCCGGGCTGCTGCACGTCCTCGAACAGGCCCCAGAGCATGGCGCCCTCGCGCATGCGCGCGCTGCGCGTCTCGGCCATGATCGACTCGAATTCCGCGGCACGCGCCGGGTCGATGATGTACTCGAGCGTGACCATCACCGGCCCGTCGTCGAGCTGCACCGGGCGCGCCGGCACGGGCTCTTCCCACGGGTGCGTGGGCGTGTGGTCCTCTTCCTGGGCGCCCTCGAGCACGCGCTTGCGCGTGAGCACGACCGCCGCGAGCAGGCTCGCCGCCGCGCAGGCGAGGCTCGTCGGCACGTTCGTCCACTCCGCGAGCCGCCCCCACACGAAGGCGCCGGCCGCCGCCCCGCCCATGATCGACATCTGGTAGATCGCGAGGCCGCGCGCGCGCACCCAGTCGGGCAGCGCGAGCTGCGCGGCGATGGTCACGGAATTGGCCACGGCGATCCACATCATTCCCGCGATGAACATCGCCGGCACGGCGATCCACACGCTGGGGGCGAAGGCCACGGCGAGCGTCATGAACGCCTGGATCGTCGAGCCGCGCGCGGCGATCTGGTCGCGGTTCAGGCGCCCGCGCAGCCGCGTGAGCTGCGTGGCGGCGAGCACCGCGCCCATGCCGAGCGAAGACAGCAGCAGCGTGTACGTCGCCGCGCCGCCTTCGCCGAAGCGCTTGGCCACCAGCGGCAGCAGCGCGATGAGCGCCGTGGCGTGCGCGAAGTACGACGATGTGATCACGAGCGCGTCCTTCATGCGCCGGGACTCGCGCACGTACTGCCAGCCGAGGCGCACGGCGCCGAGGAAGCGCTCCCCGGGCAGCACCTGCGGCGGCTTGGCCTCGCGCCGCCAGCGGAAGAGCACGAAGCCGCTGCCCAGCGAGAGCACGAAGTTGAGCGCGAACACCCATTCGCTGCCCATGGAGGCGATGATGGCGCCGGCGACGAGCGGCCCCACGACGCGCGACAGGTTCACCGCCACGCCGTTCAGCGCGAGCGCGGCCGGAAGGTGCACCCGCGAGACCAGCTCCGGCACCAGCGCCGAGAACACCGGCCAGCGCATCGCGAAGCCGATGCCGTTGATGAAGACGAGCAGCAGCAGCATGTGCGCCGTGAGGGCGCCGGTCGCGGTGACGAGGTAGAGCACCGCCGCCACCGCCGCGAGCCAGAGCTGCGTGAACATGAGGTAGCGGCGCCGGTCGATGAGGTCGGCGAGCGCCCCGCTCGGCAGCCCCAGCAGGAAGACGGGCAGGGACGAGGCCGTCTGCACCATCGCGATCACGGTGGGCGACGTGGTGAGCGTGGTCATCACCCACGCGGCGGTCACGTCGTTCATCCACATGGCGACGTTCGTCGCCACCCACACCAGCCACAGCATGCGGAACGTGGCGTCGCGCAGCGGCGCCCACGCGGTCGGCTTCTCGGGGCTGGGATCCGGCGGCGTGCCGAGGTCCTGGACGGTCATTCACGGGCTCCGGGCGAGGGATGCGAGAATATCACCCGATGGCCGCGCGAACCCTTTCCTGGCACGCCAATCCGCACGTCCTGTTGAGCCTCACGGCCTTCATCTGGTCGCTCAACTGGGTGATCGGCCGCGGGATCGTGGGGCAGGTCTCGCCCTTCGCGCTCACCTTCGCGCGCTGGGTCGTGGCAGTCGTGGCGATGTTGCCGTTCGCCTGGCCGCAGATCCGCGACCACTGGCCCGCGATCCGC
>DASTGG010000116.1:0-3700 GCA_035719385.1 Usitatibacter sp. | reverse complement strand
CGGCGCGGCGAGCGGCACGAATCGCGGCAGCCGCTCGGGAGCGACCTGCTCGGACTGGCACGCCGCGAGCAGCGCCAGCGCAGCCGCGGCGAGGATGCGCCGCATCACGGCTCGTCGAGGCGCAACGTGAGGCACTTGGCCGAGCCTCCCGCCTTCATGAACTCGTTGAGCGGCGTCTGGATCACGCGGAAGCCCTTGGCCGAGAGCGCCTTCACGAAGGCCGGCGTGGCGTGGTTCACGATGACGGTCTCGTCGATGTTCACCGCGTTGCACGCGAACGCGAGCGCGTCCTCCTCGTCGATGGCGATGCGCCGCGCGGCCGGGACGCGCTTCTCGATCACCTCGCGCGACGGCTCGTCGAAGGCCGGCGGGTAGTACAGCAGGTAGCCACCCTCGAGCGGGCAGAAGCACGTATCGAGGTGGTAGAAGCGCGTGTCCACGAGCTTCAACGTGACGGCGTCCACGCCCAGGCGTTCGTACAGCACCTCGCGCGCCCCCGAGATCGAGCGATGGCCGTGCGCCATCCACAGCCACGGCTCGGCGCGGTCGAAGAGCGCGTCACCGGCGCCTTCGAACGGCACGTCGCGCGGCATGAGCGACACCTCGTAGCCGCGATCCATGAACCAGTCGGCGAAGTACGGCTCTTCGCCCTGGCGCTCGGGATAGCGGAAACGCGACACGACGAAGTGGCGTCCCTTCACGAGCCCGGCATTGGCGGTGAACACCATGTCGGGCGAACCGGGCTGCGGCAAGACCAGGCGCACGGTTGCATGGTCGGTGATGGTGTCATAGAGCGCGCGCCACTGCTGCTTCGCGACGGCGATGTCGATGCGGCGCAGGTTGCCGTGCATCCACGGATTGATGATGTACGCCACCGTGAAGTACTCGGGCGGGCACATCAGGAAAACGTGGCGGGGACGCACCGCGGGGTGCGTCCCCGGGGTGCGTCCCCGGGTAACCGGGCTCACAGGCCGCGCTCGAGGTCCGCGCGGATGTCCGCCGGATCCTCCAGGCCGATGCCCAGGCGCACGAGCCCCTCGGCGATGCCGGCCGCCTCGCGCTCGGCCGCGGGAATGCGCCCGTGCGTGGTCGTGGCCGGATGGCAGATCGTGGTCTTCACGTCGCCGAAGTTCGCCGTGATCGAGAGCAGCTTCGTGCCATCGATCACGCGCCACGCCGCCTCGCGCCCACCCTTCACGACGAACGAGAGGAGCGCGCCGCCCGCGGATTGCTGCTTCATGGCGAGCTTGTGCTGGCGGTGCGATTCGAGGCCCGGATAATGCACGCGCTCGACGTGCGGGTGCGACTCGAGCCAGCGCGCGATCTCCAGCGTATTGGCCGATTGCGCGTTCATGCGCAGCTTGAGCGTCTCCAGGCCCTTGAGGCAGATCCACGCGTTGAAGGGCGAGATCGCGGAGCCGGCCGTGCGCACGAAGCCGAAGAGCGGCCCGTTCACGAGGTCGGCGCGGCCCGCGATGGCGCCGGCGAGCACCCGTCCCTGCCCCTCGATGTACTTGGTGGCCGAGTGGATGACGAGGTCGGCGCCGAATTCGATGGGCCGCTGCAGCGCGGGCGAGCACATGCAGTTGTCCACGGCGAGGACGGCGCCCGCCTTCTTCGCGATGTCGGCGAGCGCGGCGATGTCCGCGACCTCGCACACCGGGTTCGACGGCGTCTCGAGGAAGAAGAGCTTCGTCTGCGGCGTCACCGCCTTGCGCCACGCGTCGAGGTCCGGCAGGTCCACCCATGTGGTGTCGATGCCGAGCTTCTTGAGGATCTGGTCGAAGAGCGGCACCACGGTGCCGAAAACGCCGCGCGCGCAGACGAGGTGGTCGCCCGCCTTCAGCAGCCCCATCGCCGTGGTCGCCACCGCCGCCATGCCGGTAGCCGTGGCGACGCAGGCCTCGGCCCCTTCCATCGCGGCGAGGCGGCCCTGGAACATCTGCACCGTCGGGTTCGTGAAGCGCGAGTAGATGAAACCCGGCTCCTCGTTCGCGAACTTGCGCGCGGCCTCGGCGGCGCTCTTATAGACGAAGCTCGTGCTGAGGACGAGCGCCTCGGAGTGCTCCTGGAAGTCGCTGCGGATGCCGCCGGCGCGCACGGCGAGCGTGTCCGGCTTGTACTCGTTGGCCATGGAGTTCAGTCGATGCGCGACAGGCCCAGGTCGAGCTGGTAGCTGGAAAGCCGCGTCTCCGGACCGCCTTCGCGATTGCCGCGCCCCGCGGCGATGCCGTCGAGGTACTCCTGGGAGACGTCCCCGGTCACGTACACGCCGTCGAAGCACGAGCAGTCGAAGCGCTTGATCGACGGATTGAGCATGCGCACGTCCTCGATGAGCGCCTCGAGATCCTGGTAGATGACCGCGTCGGCGCAGATCGCCTGCGCGATCTCCGCTTCGGTGCGGCCCGTGGCGATGAGCTCGCTCCTCGTGGGCATGTCGATGCCGTAGACGTTCGGGTAGCGCACGGGCGGCGCGGCCGAGGCGAAGAAGACCTTCTTCGCGCCGCTCTCGCGCGCCATCTGCACGATCTCGCGGCTCGTGGTGCCGCGCACGATCGAATCGTCCACGAGCAGCACGTTCTTGCCGGCGAACTCGATCGGCATGGCGTTGAGCTTCTGGCGCACGCTCTTCTTGCGCATCTCCTGGCCGGGCATGATGAACGTGCGGCCGATGTAGCGGTTCTTGATGAAGCCCTCGCGGTAGGGCTTGCCGAGCTTGGTGGCGACTTCGAGCGCACTCGGGCGGCTCGAGTCCGGGATCGGCATCACCACGTCGATCTGGTCCACGATGCCCGTGGCGCGGATCTTGTCCGCGAGGCTCTTGCCCATGTTGCGGCGGCTCTCGTACACCGAGATGCCGTCGATCACCGAGTCCGGGCGCGCGAGGTACACGAACTCGAAGATGCAGGGATTGAGCTGCGGGTTCTCGGCGCACTGCCGGCTGTGGAAGTTGCCGCTCTCGTCGATGAGGACGGCCTCGCCGGGCGCCACGTCGCGGATGATCTTGAAGCCGAGCGTGTCGAGCGTCACGCTCTCGGAGGCCGCCAGGAACTCGACGCCCTTCTCCGTATCGGCGCGGCCCACGATGAGCGGGCGGATGCCGTGCGGATCGCGGAAGGCGAGCACGCCATGCCCCGCGATCATCGCCACGACGGCATAGGCGCCCTTCACGCGCCGGTGCACGCCCGCCACGGCGGTGAAGATGATGTCGGGGTTGAGGCGGTCGCGGCCGTCGCTCGCGTAGTGGATCTCGTGCGCGAGGACGTTCAGAAGGATCTCGGAATCGGAGTTGGTGTTGACATGCCGGCGGTCCTCCATGAACAGCTCGCGGCGCAGCTCTTCCGCGTTCACGAGGTTGCCGTTGTGGCCGAGGACGATGCCGTAGGGCGAGTTCACGTAGAACGGCTGCGCCTCCGCCTCCGAAGACGCCGAGCCCGCGGTGGGATAGCGGCAGTGCGCGATGCCCATGTGGCCCGCGAGGTTGCGCATGTCGCGCGTGCGGAACACGTCGCGCACCAGGCCCGGGCCCTTGTGCATGTGGAAGCTGTGGCCCTCGGCCGTCACGATGCCCGCGGCGTCCTGCCCGCGGTGCTGCAGCACGGTCATGCCGTCATACAGGAGCTGGTTGACGGGGCTGCGAGCGACGACTCCGACGATTCCGCACATGCCTTGGGGCTTCCTTAGGCGAGACCTGGGAAAT
>DASTGG010000115.1:0-11926 GCA_035719385.1 Usitatibacter sp. | reverse complement strand
AATGCGTCGAGGGCCTCGTCGTCGGTGACGTTCACGTATTCGGCGCGATGCGAATCCTTGAGCCACGAGTGCTCGGGCCCCACGCCCGGGTAATCGAGGCCCGCGGAGATGGAATGCGTCTCCTGGATCTGGCCGTTGGCGTCCTGCATGAGGTAGGTGCGGTTGCCGTGCAGCACGCCGGGCGTGCCCGCCGAGAGCGTCGCCGCGTGCTTGCCCGTGGCGATGCCGAGGCCGCCGGCCTCCACGCCGATCAGCTTCACCTCAGTATGCGGAATGAATGCGTGGAAGATGCCCATCGCGTTCGAGCCGCCGCCCACGCAGGCGAGCACCGCATCCGGGAGCCGCCCCGCCATCGCGGGCATCTGCGTGAGGCATTCCTTGCCGACGATCGAGTTGAAGTCGCGCACCATCATGGGGTACGGGTGCGGGCCCGCCACCGTGCCGATGATGTAGAACGTGTTCTCGACGTTCGTGACCCAGTCGCGCATCGCCTCGTTCAACGCGTCCTTGAGCGTGCGCGAGCCGCTGTGCACGGGAACGACCGTGGCGCCGAGCATCTTCATGCGATAGACGTTCTGTGCCTGGCGGGCGATGTCTTCGTCGCCCATGTACACGACGCATTCCATGCCGAAGCGCGCGGCGACCGTGGCCGAAGCCACGCCGTGCATGCCCGCGCCCGTCTCGGCGATCACCCGCGGCTTGCCCATCCGCTTGGCGAGGAGGGCCTGCCCCATGGTGTTGTTCACCTTGTGCGCGCCGGTATGGTTGAGGTCCTCGCGCTTGATGTAGATCTGCGCGCCGCCGCATTTCTCCGAGAGGCGGCGTGCGTGATAGATGGGGCTCGGGCGGCCGATGTAATGCTCGTACTCCCACGCGAGCTCGGCCTTGAACTCAGGATCCTTGCGGAATTTCTCGTAGGCCGCGGTGAGCTCGTCCAGCGCCTGGCGCAGCGTCTCGGCGACGAACGTGCCGCCGTACGGGCCGAAATGCCCCGTGGCGTCCGGCAACGAGTAATCGGCCCAAGCGGAACCGGGGAGGTCACCCTGCATCTTCACGTCGCACGCTCCGAATGAATTCTTCGATCTTCCGCGGGTCCTTGACGCCGCGTTCCGCCTCCACGCCGGTGGACACATCCACGGCCCAGGGCTTCACCTCGCGCACCGCGCGGCCCACGTTCTCGACCGTGAGTCCGCCTGAAAGGATGACGGGGATGGGAAGCTCGCGAGGAATGCCGTTCCAGTCGAACGTCCGGCCCGTGCCACCCGCCAACCCGGTCACATGCGCGTCGAGGAGCAGCGCCCTCGCGCGCGAGAATCGACGCGCATATTCTAGCAAATCGGTCCCCTGCTCCATGCGCACGGCACGCACGAACGCCATGCCGAACGATTCGCAGAATTCCGCCGGCTCGTCGCCCTGGAACTGCAGCATCTGCAGCGGCACGCGGCTGACGATCTCGCGCACTTCGGCCTCGGGCAGGTTGACGAAGAGGCCCACGGCCATCACGTACGGCGGCAGCGCCTGCGCGATCTTCGCCGCCTGCTCGGGCGCGATGTAGCGCGGGCTCGAGCGGTGGAAGACGAGGCCGATCGCATCGGCGCCGCAGCGCGCCGCGTGCAGCGCCATGCCGGGCTCGCGGATGCCGCAGATCTTGATGCGCGTGCGATGGCCGTTCATGGCTGGGCCGGTGCGAGCAGGGGATGGGTGCGGAAGGCGGGGAGCGTGAACGCCGGATCATACTCGACGCCCGCGAGGTAAAGCCCTTCGGGCGCGAACGTGGGTGCGGCCGCCGTGCGATCGCGCATCGCGAGCAGCTCGCCGATCCAGCCGGGCTCCTGGCGCCCCGCGCCCACGTACACGAGCGAGCCCACGAGGTTGCGCACCATGTGGTGCAGGAACGCGTTCGCGCGGAAGGTGAAGACGATGAGCGGGCCCACGCTCGCCACGCGCGCCTCGTGCAGCTCGCGCACGGGACTCTTCGCCTGGCATTCGGCGTCGCGGAAGGAGGTGAAGTCGTGCTCGCCCACGAGCGCCTTCGCGGCCTCGGCCATGCGCGCGACGTCGAGCGGGCGGTGGAACCAGCCCACGCGTCCGCGCAGCACCGCGGGCGCGACGGGCGTGTTCGAGAGCAGGTAGCAATACGTCCGCGCGCGGGCGCTGTAACGCGCATGGAAATCCGCCGGGACCTCCGAGGCCCACACCACCCTCGCCGCTTCGTGCAGGTACGCATTCGTGCCGCGCACCCAGCCTTGCAGCTCGCGCTTCGCGTCGGTATCGAAGTGCACCACCTGCGCCGTCGCGTGGACGCCCGTGTCGGTGCGCCCCGCGGCCACGACCTCCACGGAGACGTCGGCGAAGCGTGTCAGCGCCTCCTGGAGGTGGTCCTGCACGCCGCAACGCGACGGTTGCGTCTGCCAGCCGCAGAAGGCCGTGCCGTCGTATTCGAGGCCCAGGGCGATGCGCATTCGTGGTCTTCAAAAGAAATCGGCGGGCAGTGCCCGCCGATATTGTGGTCGATCGCGACCGGGGTGCGTCCCCGGGGTGCGTCCCCGGGTCAGAGGGTGGCCATGAGCTTCTGCGCTTCGGCCTTCTGCGGCCCCGAGCCTTCCTTGGCGACTTCCTGCAGGATCTCGCGCGCGCCATCCTTGTCGCCGATCTCGAGGTAGGCCTTGGCGAGCTCGAGCTTGGTTCCCGCGCCCTCGCCGCCTTCCGCGGCCGCGGGCTCGAGGCCCAGGCTGCCCAGGTCGAGGCTCGGCTTCGATTCGCCGAGGTCGAGGTCCGGCGCCGCGGACTTCTTCGGGGTGCCCGGCAGGTCCAGGCCCGAGAGGTCGAAGTCGAACGCGGGCTTCTCTTCCCTGGCCGGCTCCGCGGGCACGTCCATCACCGGCTTCGCGAAGGACGACGTCTCGAGGTTGAAATCGAGCGACGAGGCCGGAGCGGCGTGCGCGGGCTTCTCGGCATCGAGGTTCAGGTCGAAGCTGGGAGACGCGGGCGCGTTCGAGCTGCCGGCGATATCGAAATCGAGGTCCGGCTTCGGTGCCGGAGCGGCAGGCGCCATGGCCGTGAACGTCGCCGCGCTGCCGGCAGCCGCGCCGTACAACGGGTTGTTCGGATCGATCTGCGCGCCCATGGCGGCGGCCTTCTGCCACATCGGCGAGCTATCGCCCACGGCGCCGCGCAGTTCCTTGGCGACCGTCTCGAACGCCGTGGCGCTCTTGCGGGCGTGGTAGATCTCGAGGAGCTTCAGCGCGATCTCGTGGCGGTTCTTGTCGCGCGCCATCGCTTCCTTGAGGATCTCCTCGGCCTGCGCATCGCGGCCATAGGCGATGTACACCTCGGCTTCCGCGACCGGATCGACCTCGTCCGTGTCGATGGTGCCGGGGCCGGTCTTGTCGAAGTCCGTGAGGAACGAGCTGTTGCCGGTGTCCACGAGGCCCGAGGCGGGCTTGCCGGGCCCCGTGGCGGGCTTGAGGTCCGACGGGAAGGAGCTCGTCATCTGGCTCGGCGTGGGCTCTTCCGCGGCCGCACGGCGGCGGCGCATGAAGAGCAGGCCACCGAGGCCCGCGAGCACCACGGCGCCACCGAGGCCCGCGAGCACCATCGGGTTGTCGGTGAGGTCGTCGAGCAGGCTGGGCGAGGGCGGCGGCGCCACGACTTTCTTGGGCGCTGCGGGCTTGGGCGTTTCCGGCGCCTTGGCGACGGTCTCAGGCGGTTTCGGCGCCTCGGCGGGCTTGGCAGCCTCCGCAGGCTTCGGAGCCTCGGCAGCGGCCGTCTTGGGCGCTTCCGCGGGCTTGGCTTCCGGGGCCTTGGGCGCTTCCGCGACCTTCGGCGCCTCGGCGGGCTTCGGCGCTTCCACGGCCTTCGTCGGCGCGGGCGGCACGGCGGCGACCTTGGGCGCTTCCTTGCCCGCGGCGCCGGCCTTGAGGTCCATCAGGCGCTGCATGTCGCGGATCTGCTTCTCGAGGTCCGCCACGCGCGACTGCGCTTCCTTGAGCGCCTTGTCCTTCGCGGTGACTTCTTCCTGCAGCGCGTTGAGGCGCTCCTGGCCGCCACCGCCGCGGGCGGCGCCGGGGCCGGCCTTGCCGGCTTCGGTCTTCGAAAGCTTCAACACGTCGCCCGAGGCCGCGGCAGGCGGCGCGGGCGGCGTCACGGCGGCCGATGCGACGCGACCGCTGGCGGCATTGGTGCTCTCGGGCCTGGCGGGAATCGCCGCCACGCCGCTCGCGAGCTGCTCGCGATAGGCCTTCCAGTCGGCAACGTGCGTGCGGTATTCGCGATTCGCTTCCTTCGACTCGATCTTGCCGACGTCCTCCTCGGCGGGCACCTTGAGGATCTGCCCGGTCTTGAGGCGGTTCATGTTGTTGTTCACGAACGCCGACTTGTTCTCGCGGTAGAGCGCGACGAGCATCTGCTCGAGGCTCACGCTGGAGGGCTTGACGCTCTCGGCGATCTTGTTGAGGGTGTCGCCCTTCTGCACCGGGCCATACGTGTCCGAGCCACCCGCGGCGCCTGCAGCGGGCTTCGCGGCGGCCATCTCGGCCTTCGCGGACGGCGCACCAGCGGCAGCGGGCTCGGCGGCCGGAGCGGGCGCCGGAGAAGACACCGCCGGCGCGGGGGCCGGCGGGGTTTCGGCGCGGGCAGGCGCGGCCGCAGCGACCGTCGGGGCGGCGACCTTGGCCTGGGCATAGCCCGGCGGGTCGAGAAGGATCGGGTACTCGCGCTGGATGCGCCCGGCGGGCCAGGTGACCTCGATCAGCACGTCCACGAAGGGCTCGTTGATCGGGGCGATGCTCGTCACCTTGAGGTACGGCTGGCCGTTGGCCCGCTTGTCCACGGCGAAGCGCAGCAGCCGCACGGATGGCGCGTACTCGATGCGCGCATCGCGGAACGCCTCGGGCGGGGCCACGTGGGCACTCACGCCGTCGATCTCCCCGGGCTGCAGGGAGACGAGGTCGATCTCGGCATTCAGCGGCTGCCCGAGAGCGGAATTCACCGTCAATTTGCCCAGGCCGGCGGCGTGGGCCACCGACACTCCGAGCATCAGCGCGAGCGCGACCCCGCGTTTCATCATAGCCATCGTGATTGCTCCATCCCTGCCCGGAATACGGAAATGTAATTACCCATCAGGGGTTTATTGTCCCATTCTCACCCGGTTCATAACATTATCGCCTAAGTGGGACGTTTTTCAACCGTTTTTTCCGCAAGAACCGGGGCTTACGCCGCGGCGGCAGCGGGCACCCGGGCCTTGAGCAGGATCTCCAGCATCCGGCGCAGCGGCTCGGCGGCCCCCCAAAGGAGCTGGTCGCCGACGGTGAAGGCAGAAAGATATTCCCCGCCCATGCGCAGTTTGCGAAGACGTCCGATCGGCACATCCAGCGTGCCGGTGACCGCGACCGGGGTGAGCTGCTTGAGGGTCTCGTCGCGCTTGTTCGGGACGACCTTCACCCACTGGTTGGCGCCGGCGAGGATCTGCTCGATCTCCTGGAGCGGGAGGTCCTTCCTGAGCTTGAGGGTGAGCCCCTGGCTGTGGCAGCGCATGGCGCCCACGCGCACGCAAAGGCCGTCCACGTTCACTTCGCGCGGGCCCTGGCGGCCGAGGATCTTGTTGGTCTCGGCATGGCCCTTCCATTCTTCGCGGCTCTGGCCGTTGCCCAAGTCCTTGTCGATCCAGGGCAGGAGGGAACCGGCGAGCGGCACGCCGAAGTGCTCGGTCGGGAAGCTCTCGTCGCGCAGGATGCCGGCCACCTCGCGGTCGATGTCGAGGATGGCGGAGGCCGGGTCGTCGAGCAGGTTCTTCGCGGCGAAGTGCACCTCGCCCATCTGCTGCAGCAGCTCGCGCATGTTCTGCGCGCCGGCGCCCGAGGCGGCCTGGTAGGTCATCGCGGAAACCCATTCCACGAGGTCCGCCTTGAGGAGCCCGTCGATCGCCATGAGCATGAGGCTCACGGTGCAGTTGCCGCCGATGAAGTTCTTCACGCCCGAGGCGAGCGCCTTGTCGATGACCGGGCGGTTCACCGGGTCGAGGATGATGACCGCGTCCTTGTCCATGCGAAGGGCCGAGGCCGCATCGATCCAGTAACCGTTCCAGCCGGCCGCGCGCAGCTTCGGGAAGATGGCGTTGGTGTAGTCGCCGCCCTGGCAGGTGATGACGACGTCGAGCTTCTTCAGCTCGCCCACGTCGTTGGCATCCTTGAGCGCCGCGACCGGCTTGCCGATGTCCGGCCCCTTGCCGCCCACGTTCGAGGTCGTGAAGAACACCGGCTCGATCGCATCGAAGTCGCGTTCCTCGCGCATGCGCTCCATCAGGACGGAGCCCACCATGCCACGCCAGCCAACAAATCCAACGGTCGTCATCTGAGTTCTCTCTCGTCGAGTATTTCGTCATCCCGGCCGCCGCAATCGCGGCAATGGGCCGGGATCCAATTGCCGCGCCTTGGGTCTCTAGAGCGCCTTCACCACCGCCTTGCCCATCTCGGCGGTGGTGACCGGTTTCTCGCCCTTCGCCGCGATGTCGCCCGTGCGCAGGCCCGAGGCCAGCGCGCTGCGCACCGCCTTCTCGATGCGGTCCGCGAGGTCCGCACGGCTGAAGGTGTAGCGGAACATCATCGCCGTCGAGAGGATCATCGCCAGCGGGTTCGCGAGCCCCTTGCCCGCGATGTCCGGGGCGGAGCCGTGGATGGGCTCGTACAGGCCCTTGCCGTTCGCGTCGAGCGACGCGGAGGGCAGCATCCCGATCGAGCCCGTCAGCATGGACGCCTCGTCCGAGAGGATGTCGCCGAACATGTTGCCCGTCACGATCACGTCGAACTGCCTGGGGTTCCTCACGAGCTGCATCGCGCAGTTATCGACGAGCATATGCGAAAGCTGCACGTCCGGGTAATCGGGCGCCATTTCCTCCGCAATGTCCCGCCAGAGCTGCGTGGTCTCCAGCACGTTCATCTTGTCCACGGAGCACAGGCGCTTCCCCCGCTGCCGCGCGGTGCGGAAACCCATGTGGAGGATGCGGCGGATCTGCGCCTCCGTGTACCTCATCGTATTGAAGCCCTCCCGGCTGCCCTTGACGCCGGTCACGCCGCGCGGCTGGCCGAAGTAGATGTCGCCGGTGAGCTCGCGCACGATCATGATGTCCAGGCCGCTCACCACCTCGGGCTTGAGCGTGGATGCGTCGGCGAGCTCGGGGAAGACCGTGGCCGGGCGCAGGTTCGCGAAGAAGTCGCACTCCTTGCGCAGGCCGAGGATCGCCGCCTCGGGACGCAGCGGCCGGTCCAGCGCGTCGTACTTGGGGCCGCCGACGGCGCCGAAGAGCACCGCGTCCGCCTCCTTGGCGAGGTCGAGCGTGGCCTTCGGCAGCGGGTGCCTGTGCGCGTCGTAGGCTGCGCCGCCGACCAGCGCCTCGGCCGTGACGATGTCCTCGCCTTCGCCGCGCAGGACATCGAGGATGGCCTTCGCTTCGCGCAGGATTTCGGGACCGATGCCGTCACCGGCCAGGAGTGCGATTTTCATGGGGTTGGGTGCTCGGGGTTGTTGCCGTCGTCGGGATTGCTGCACTGCCTTGCGTCATCCCGGCCGCTGCTCCTGCAGCGATGGGCCGGGATCCAATCGGGCCCCGGGCCGTTGCCGCAACCGCGGCGCCCGGGGTGACGGGTCACGAAAAAATCCAGGGCTCGTTGCGCTTGCGCCGCTCTTCGTATGCCTTGATGTCGTCCGCGTGCCGCAGCGTGAGGCCGATCTCGTCCAGGCCCTCGACGAGGTTGTGCTTGCGCGTGGGCTCGACGTCGAAGTGGTAGTGGAATGATTGGGCCCCGGCCTTCCCCGGGGTGACGGCCTGCGCGGGCAGGTCGATCGTGAGCTTGTAGCCGGGATGCGCCGCCACCTCGTGGAAGAGGTGGTCCACTTCCATCTCGGTGAGGACGATGGGAAGAAGCCCGTTCTTGAAGCAGTTGTTGAAGAAGATGTCCGCGTACGAGGGCGCGATGATCGCCTTGAAGCCGTACTGCTGAAGCGCCCACGGCGCGTGCTCGCGAGAAGAACCGCACCCGAAGTTCTTGCGCGCGATGAGGATCGAGGCGCCCTGGTACTGTGGCTTGTTCAGCACGAAGTCGGGGTTCGGCTTGCGCGTGCGCAGGTCCATGCCAGGCTCGCCCACGTCGAGATAGCGCCACGCGTCGAAGAGGTGCGGACCGAAGCCGGTGCGCTTGATCGACTTGAGGAACTGCTTCGGGATGATCGCGTCGGTGTCGACGTTCTCGCGGTCGAGCGGGGCGACGAGGCCGGTGTGGATGGTGAACTTCTCCATGGCGATGCGGAGCGCGGGGAAACGTCAATTATAGCTGGCAGCCCTCCCGCCTCCCGCCCCGACGATGGGCTTCGAATGGCGATGGCTGACTTTAATTCCCAATTTGGGTATGATCGTTCCCAAAATGGGAATGAAAACCGAAACAACATCGGCGGGCGGCTTGGCGGCCGTCCTCTTCACGCCTGTACAACAGCGCGTGTTGGGCCTCTTATTCGGTCAGCCGGATCGCACGTTTCAGGGCGCGGAGTTGATCCGCCTCGCTGGATCGGGTACGGGCGCCGTACACCGATTCCTGACGCGTCTCGCGGAATCCGGATTGGTGAACGTCGAGCGGGTCGGAAACCAGAAGCACTATCGCGCCAATCCGGACAGCCCGATTTTCCACGAGCTTCACGGGCTCATCACCAAGACGTCGGGTCTTGTCATCCCCCTGCGTAAAGCCATGTCCGGATTGGCCGATCGGATCTCCTCGGCATTCGTATACGGCTCGGTCGCGAAAGGCCTGGACAAGAGCGGCAGCGATGTCGACCTCATGATCATCGGCGAGCGCATCGAATACGCGGATGTATTCGAGGCCATTCAGGAGGCCGAACGAGAGCTCGGCCGCACCATCAGCGCGAACGTCATGACGCCGCAGGACTGGCGGCGCAAAAAGCACGGAAGCGGATTTGCGGCGAGGATTTCCGGCCAGCCGCGCCTATTCGTCATCGGCGACGAACGTGACATCGATTGAGCTCGAGAATCTCGCAAAGATCGGGAAGCTCAAGCGCGAGCCACCGACTGGGGAAGAGGTGTCCGGACTCCTTGTCTCAGCCGACGCGCGGTTGAAGGATGCCCAGGTAGCGGCGCTCTCGTATGCCAGCCGCTTCGACCTCGCGTACAACGCAGCTCACGCGTTAGCTCTCGTTGCACTCCGGCGTGCAGGATTCCGCGCGGAGAGTCGTTACCTGGTCTTCCAGACGTTGCAGCACACGGTCGGTTTGCCTGCCGCGGAATGGCGTGTCCTATCGAAGGCGCACGAGCGCCGCAATCTCGCGGAGTACGAGGGCCACCTCGAACAGGATGACAAGCTGCTAGCGGCAATGATCGACATTGCCAAACGTTTGCGACAAAGACTCGAAGAGTGACGATCCCCGACGAGCTGCGGCGGGAAATGCGCACTGCGGCATTCATCAGGTGCAGTGAGGTGAACTAACGGGCCGGCCGCCCGATCTCAGCGACCCCTTCGGCAAGAGTGATTGCGCTGCGCTGCTGCCGCAACGTCGGAACCGCGCTCAACTTTTCCGAATGGCACAGCCAGCAACGCGCGTTGCTGCAACCGCCGATGCGCTGGCCCTTCCGGAAGCGTCCTACCTGGAATTCACAAGCACAGGCAATCTGCGGTCCGTCTTCGACCCGGTGCTTGCGCACATGGGCTCGCCAAACGTTGCTTGTGCGCAGTTTCTCGAGCGCGGCTCTCTTCATGCTCGTCTGACTTCGGGCTCGGGCGTTCCGTGGAACGAAAAACCCCGCCGTAGCGGGGTTCCTGCTTCACACCGGCACGGGCTCCTCGCTCTTCACGGGAGCGTCCGCCGGTTTTGGCGGGGCAGTTTGGTTAGAGCTCCGCCGCTCGGCTTTCGCCGTCTCGCGATTGCGCCGCGCGATCTCCCGCGCGTACGCCTCTTTCAGCAGTTCCCACTCGGCTCCATGGCACATGGCAGTCCTCCTGAGGAACGAGGTGGAAAGACCATGGTACGCCTGCCAGCGGCGTCTGTGAAAACGAAAAGGCCCGCATGATGACGCGGGCCTTCCGGTGCGCGTGAAACCGGCGGGACGGGCTATTTGTTCCGTTCGGCGGCCTTCTCGATCGCGGCGCCGCCCTTCTTCACGTCCTTGCCGATGCCTTCCATGGTGTTGCAGCCGGCCAGCACGAAGAGCAGAGCGATGGCGGCGATGATGCGAGCAGTCATTGTTGGTTCTCTCCTACGCGCGGCGAACGTCGACGAAATGCCCCGCGATGGCTGCCGCGGCGGCCATGGCGGGACTTACCAGGTGCGTGCGGCCACCGGCACCCTGGCGGCCTTCGAAATTGCGGTTGGACGTGGAGGCGCAGCGCTCGCCGGGCGACAGGCGATCGTCGTTCATGCCGAGGCACATCGAGCAACCGGCATCGCGCCATTCGAAACCGGAATCCTTGAAGATGCGGTCGAGCCCCTCCTGCTCGGCCTGCGCCTTCACGAGGCCCGAGCCGGGCACGACGAGCGCCAGCTTCACGTTCTTGGCCACATGGCGGCCGCGCACGACCTTCGCCGCCTCGCGCAAGTCTTCGATGCGCGAGTTGGTGCACGAGCCGATGAAGACCTTGTCGATCGCGATGTCGGTGATCGGCATGTTGGGCTGGAGCGCCATGTACGTGAGCGCCCGTTCCATCGCCTCGCGCTTGACCGGGTCCTTCACCTTGTCGGGATCCGGGACGCGGTCCTCGACGGAGACCACCATCTCGGGCGAGGTGCCCCACGTGACCTGCGGCTTGAGCTGCGTGCTGTCGATCTCGACCACGCGGTCGAACTTCGCGCCCGGGTCGGAAACGAGCGTGCGCCAGTACGCGACGGCCTTGTCCCACTGATCACCTTTGGGTGCGTAAGGACGGCCGCGCAGGTAATTGATGGTGGTGTCGTCGACCGCGACCATGCCCGCGCGCGCGCCGGCCTCGATCGCCATGTTGCAGATCGTCATGCGGCCTTCCATCGAAAGCCCGCGGATCGTCGAACCGCCGAACTCGATCGCGTAGCCCGTGCCGCCCGCGGTGCCGATCCGGCCGATGATCGCGAGCACGAGGTCCTTGGCGGTCACACCAGCCGCGAGCGCACCTTCACACTTCACCAGCATCGCCTTGGACTTCTTCTGCGTGACCGTCTGCGTGGCGAGCACGTGCTCGACCTCGCTCGTGCCGATGCCGAAGGCGAGCGCGGCGAAGGCGCCGTTGGTGCTCGTGTGCGAATCGCCGCAGACCACCGTCATGCCCGGCAGCACCGCGCCCTGCTCCGGCGCGATCACGTGCACGATGCCCTGGCGGCGGTCCTTCATGCCGAAATAGGTCTTCACGTGGAACTTGTCCACGTTCTTGTCCAGCGTCTCGACCTGCAGGCGCGATATGGGATCGGCGATTCCGGCCTCGACGCGGTTGGGCGTGGTCGGGACGTTATGGTCGGCGGTGGCGATCACCGACTCGATGCGCCACGGCTGGCGATGCGCGACCTCGAGGCCCTCGAAGGCCTGCGGGCTCGTGACCTCGTGGACCACGTGGCGGTCGATGTAGAGGAGCGCGGTGCCGTCGGGCTCCTCGCGGACGAGGTGCGAATCCCAGAGCTTTTCGTAGAGGGTGCGGGGCATGGGGGTGCGAAGGAACGCAAACGAAAATTATACCGTTCCCACGTCGGCACTCCGGTCATCCCGTCGAGCGGCGATCAGCCAAGCGAGCCCAGCTTCAGGAGGTCGCGCGCCGCTTTCCCCGCCTCAGCGAGGTGGCTTGGGCCGCCCCGTCACCCGCTGGTGGTGCAGGACGGCCGCCTTTTCGCGCTGCGCCTGACGCCATCCCACGATGAGCCGCTTGCGCGGCGCCGGCTTGAGGAGCGTGGACATGGCCCATCCTTT
>DASTGG010000114.1:0-5222 GCA_035719385.1 Usitatibacter sp. | reverse complement strand
CGGCGGTTCGGCGTGTGTCCGCACTTCTTGGGGAACTCCTGGTCCTCGATCTGGATGCCCGCCGCACCGGCCGCCTCGTATCCGCGCACCGTGTGCCGCACGTTGAGCAGGCCGCCGTATCCCGTGTCGGCATCGCAGATGAGCGGCGTCTTCGCCATGCGCGCCATCGAGCCCACGCGATCGACCATGTCGGTGTACGAGGCGAGGCCCGCATCGGGCAGGCCCAGGTACGACGCGACGGTGCCGTACCCCGTCATGTACAGGCATTCGAAGCCCATCCGGTCGGCGATGCGCAGCGAGATCATGTCGAAGACACCGGGGGCGACGATGAGGCGGTTTTCCTTGAAGCGTTGTGCGAGCGATATCATTTTCGGGTCGTGTCAGGTGAGGCCGTGGAGACGGCGATCGATGGCGAGCAGCACCACGCTCGCCGCGATGGAGAAGAGGGCCAGCAGCAGCGTGACCGCAAGCATGCGCGAGATGTCGTGCAGGTCGATCGCGTTCACGATGAGGAATCCGAGGCCCCGCTGGGAGGCGAACATCTCGCCGATCAGCACGCCGAGGAGCGTCAGCGCGAAGCCGATGCGCAGCCCGGAGAAGATCTCCGGAGCCGCGGAAGGCAGGATGATCCTGCGGATGAGCGTCGAGCGCGGCAGCCGCATCACGCGCGCGGTCTTGTAGTACACCGGCTTCATCGTGCGGATCGCGTTCATGGTGAAGAGCACGATCGGGATCACGCCGTGGATCGCGCCGAACGCGACCTTCGCGGAAAGCCCGAGCCCGAAGACGAGCAGGATCAGCGGGTAGAGCGTGATCTTCGGCAGCGAGTAGAGCGATACCAGGATCGGCTCCCCCACTTCCCCGGAAAGGCGATGAAGGCCCAGCCACATGCCCATCGCGAGCCCGAGCGCGATCGCGATCACGAGCGCGAGGCCGAAAGCGGCGAGCGTGGCCGCGACGTGCGGCCAGAACTCCGACGACGCGAGCAGCGCGAAGAGCCGCTCCACCGTCGCCCACGGCGTGGCGAGCGCGACGCCCGCGGTCGTCCACGTGAGCGCGTGCCACACGACGAGCATGCCCGCCGTGAGCAGCACTGCGTCGAGCGGGCGTGCCCTCATGCGAGCCCCCGCCGGCGCGCGAGCCGCAGCTCCCACGCACGGAAGACGGCGTTCACGACCGAGACGATCACGATGATGAGCAGCATCAGCGCGTACATCTTGCGGTTCTCGAAGTTGTTGTACGCGTAGCTGATGGCGTACCCGAGGCCGCGGTCGGAGAGGATGAACTCGGCGGCGATCACGCCGATGAAGGAATAGGCGATGGCGAGCTTCACGCCGGTGAAGAGGTGCGGGGCGATCGCCGGGAGCTGGATCCTGAGCGCCGCGGCGATGCGCGACATGCGCAGCACGCGCGCGGTCTTCAGGAGCGCCCGCGGGATGCGGTCCAGGCCGTTCAGGGTCGCCACGATCATCGCGACGATGCCGAACAGCGTGCCGATCACGATGATCGGCATGTCGTTCATGCCGAACACCGCGAGGAGCACGGGATAGAAGACGAACGTCGGCACCGCGTAGTAGCTCGCGAAGAGGGGCTCGAGCACGCGGCGCAGCCGCGGCAGCGCGTGGATCGCCACGCCGAGCACGAACCCACCGGCGACCGAGGCGGCGAACGCGGCCGCGACGTTGCGAAGCGTGACCGTCGCGTCGGCCCTGATCGTCCCCGCGGCGATGAGCTGCGCGAGCGCCACCGCCATTTCCGTCGGCGGGATCATCGTGTGGCGGCTGATGAGCCCGCTGCGGCAGAGCGCTTCCAGCAGCGCCACGAAGAGCACGATCACGCCCCAGCGCAGGACGACCACGTACTTCATGCCGTCGCCGCCTCCCCCATGCTGCGCATCGATTCGGCCCGCAGCCGCGACCAGAGCCGTGCCGTGATGCCGCCGAAGGCCGGGTCGGCGGCGAGCCGCGAATCGCGCTCGCGAGGCCAGCCGGTCTCGACGACGTCGATGAGGATCCCGGGCCGCGCGGACATCACCGCGATGCGATCCGACAACAGCGTCGCCTCGTCGAGGCTGTGGGTGATGAGGAAGACCGTCGCGCCCGTCTCGCGCCACAGCCGCAGCAGCTCGTCTCCCATGAGCAGGCGCGTCTGCTGGTCGAGCGCACCGAACGGCTCGTCGAGCAGGATGAGCCGCGGCTGCATCACCAGCGTGCGCGCGATGCACACGCGCTGGCGCATGCCGCCCGAGAGCTGCGAGGGATAGGCGCGCGCGAAGGGCGTGAGCCCCATGAACCGCAGCGCGTACTCGACGCGCTCGCGCACCAACTGCTCGCTCGCGTTGCCCGCCTCGCGCAGGCCGAACGCCACGTTGTCCTGGACGGTGAGCCACGAGAAGCTCGCGTCTTCCTGGAAAACGACGCCGATGCCCTCGGGGACCTCGCCCACCACCGGCTTGCCCTCGAACGTGATGCTGCCGGCGGTGGGCGCCGAGAGCCCCGCGATGCATTCGAGCAGCGTGGACTTGCCGCAGCCGGAGGGCCCCACCACGGAGAAGAATTCGCCCTGTTTCAGGGTGAGGTCGAGCGGCCCGAGCGCGTGCACGCGCGGGCCGGTGGTGCCCTCGAAGACGCGGGTGACGCCGGCGAGCGCGACGTGCGCGCCCGCCGCGAGGCTCGCGTTCATGCGGCTACTTGAGGAAGCTGCGGTCGATGAGCTTGGTCACGTCGAACGGCTTGTCGAGCGCGCCGACCTGCACCATGCCGTCCACCATGCGCTTCATGCCGTCCACGTCGAACGGCCCCTCGCTCCAGTAGCGGATCTTCACCATGTTGGCGACCGCCTCTTCCATGATTTTCGGATCCTGGCTGTACGCCTTGGCGAGGATATCGGCCGCTTCCTTCGGGTTGGAGTAGATGAACTGCACGCCCTTGCGGCGGCCCTCGACGATCGCGCGCACCTTGTCGGGATGCTGCTTGGCGAATTCGGCGGTGACGATGCCGACGGTCTGCGTGATCTTGTCCGTGGGGAGCACGTCGTGCACGTAGAAGACGGCGCGATAGTCGTTCTTCACCTTGCTCCACACCGGCTCGGACATGTAGCCCGCGGCGATGCCGCCGTCCTTCAGCGCGGTGAGCTGCGAGCCGATGCCGCCGACCGCCACGCGCTGCACCTTGTCCAACGGCACCTTCTGCGCCTCGAGGCACATGCGCGAGACGATGTCGGTCACCGACTTCGGGCTCGAGTAGCCCATCTTCTTGCCGGCGAGGTCCTGGATCGACTTCACCGGCGAATCCTTCGTCGTGACCCAGAGGAGGTCGCCCACGCTCGTCACGCCGTCGTTCACGATCTTGATCTCGATGCCTTCGTGCGCCGCCGCCACCGCCGCCGACAGCGCCACCTCGCCGTACGGCAGGCCGCTCGCGAGCACGTTGCGCACCGTCGTGCCGCCGCCCTTCGAGGTGAGGATGCCGTCGATGTCGATGCCCGCCTGCTTGAAGAATCCCTTCTCCATCGCCACCGCGAACGGCAGCCCGTAGAGCTGCACGCCCCAGTGCGTGACGGAGATCTGCTCGGCGTGCGTGGATGTGACGAGCACCGCGGCGAGCGCCGCGAGCGCATTGCGCAACGACTTCATGTGACTCCTCCTGTAGTTATGGTTCCTGGTACAGCCATGGCCGCTCGCGCCGGCGCCGCGCCTCGAAGGCCGCGATCTCCGGCTCGCGCCCGAGCGTGAGCGCGATCTCGTCGAGTCCGTTGACGAGGCGGTGCTTCGCCGCCGCGTCGATGGCGAAGGATGCTACTCCCCCGCCGGGAAACCGCATTTCCTGCGCCGGCAGGTCCACCTCGACCGCCTCGCGCGGCGCTTTGGCGATCGCAGCGAAGAGCGCCTGCATCCGCTCTTCTGCCAGCACCACCGGCAGTAATCCATAGCCGATGGCGTTGTTGTAGAAAATGTCGCCGAAGCTCGGCGCGACCACGCAGCGGATGCCGTGGTCGTAGAGCGCCCACACCGCGTTCTCGCGCGAGCTGCCGCAGCCGAAGTTCGCGCCCGCGACGAGAATGCGCGCGTCGCCATACGCCGGCTGGTTCAGCACGAATTCCGGCCGCTCGCCGCCTTCGGGCGTATAGCGCCAGTCGTGGAAGAGCGCCTTGCCGAGCCCGGCGATCTCGATGCGCTTGAGGAACCGCGCGGGCAGGATCGCATCGGTGTCGATATTGGGCTGCGGCAGCGGCGCGGCGACCGACTTCAGCGTGGTGAATTCGCGGCTCATCGCAGCAGCTCGCGCACGTCGGTGAAGCGGCCCGCGACCGCGGCGGCCGCGGCCATCGCGGGGCTCACGAGATGCGTGCGCCCGCCCTTGCCCTGACGTCCCTCGAAGTTGCGGTTCGAGGTGGACGCGCAGCGCTCGCCGGGCGCGAGGCGGTCGGGATTCATCGCCACGCACATCGAGCAGCCCGAAAGCCGCCAGTCGAAGCCCGCCTCGCGGAAGATCCGGTCGAGCCCTTCGGCCTCGGCCTGCTTGCGCACCAGGCCCGAGCCGGGAACCACCATCGCCCGGACGCCGGCAGCGACCTTGCGGCCCTCGAGCACGCTCGCTGCCGCCCGCAGGTCCTCGATGCGGCTGTTGGTGCACGAGCCGATGAAGACGCGGTCGATGCGGATGTCGCGAAGCGCCGTGCCGGCCTCGAGCCCCATGTACTCGAGCGCCCGCCTCCGCCGTGCGCGTTCGTCGGCGTCATCGGCCGCGTCCGGATCGGGCACGCGGCCATCGATCGGCAACGCGTCCTGCGGGCTCGTGCCCCAGGTCACGTGCGGCGCGATGGATGCGGCATCGAGGGCCACCTCGCGATCGAAGCGCGCGTCGGCATCGCTCGCGAGCGTGCGCCAGTACGCGACCGCCTGGTCCCACAGCGCGCCCGGCGGCGAATACGGGCGCCCGCGCAGGTAGCGCTCCGTCGTCGCATCGGGCGCCACGAGGCCGAAGCGCGCGCCCGCCTCGATGCTCATGTTGCACACGGTCATGCGCTGCTCCATCGAGAAGCGCTCGATGGTGCTGCCGGCATATTCGATCGCGTGCCCCGTCGCGCCGCCCGCGCCGATCTTCGCGATGACCGCGAGGATGACGTCCTTCGCGGCGACGCCGGGCGCGAGCTCGCCATCGACACGGATGCGCATCTCGCGGGGGCGCTTCTGCCACAGCGTCTGCGTCGCGAGCACGTGC
>DASTGG010000113.1:0-7134 GCA_035719385.1 Usitatibacter sp. | reverse complement strand
GTGCATTCGAACGTCCCGGCACCCGGATCGTCGGTCACCTATGTCGCGGGCAACCTCGACGCGAACGTCGACGGCCTGGGCCACGGCACGCACGTGAGCGGCACCATCGCCGCGAACAACTTCGACGGCAACGTCGGCGTGGCGCCGTCGGCCGCGCTCATCGTCGTGCGCGTCTTCGACGATGCCGGCAACTGGACGTACTCCTCCACGCTGGCCGATGCGGCGCTCAAGTGCCGCGACAACGGCGCCAACATCATCAGCATGAGCCTGGGCGGCGCGCGCAAGAGCCGCACCGAGCAGAAGGCGTTCGACACGGTGTATGCGGACAACATCCTGCCGATCGCCGCCGCGGGCAACGCGGGCGACAAGACGACGAGCTATCCGGCGGGATACGGCTCCGTGGTGTCGGTGGCCGCGATCGACGGGAACAAGCAGCACGCGAGCTTCTCGCAGGTGAACCGCGACGTGGAGCTCTCCGCGCCCGGCGTGGCGGTATGGAGCACCGTGCCGTGGGTCGCGCAGGCCTACGTGACGGCCGGCGGCGGCACGCTCGACGCGAACAACCTGGAGGGCGCGCCGTACACGAACGGCACCACCGGCATGCTCGTCGAGGGCGGCCTGTGCGACGCCACGAGCGCGGCGTACGCGGGCAAGGTCGTCCACTGCTTGCGCGGCACGATCGACTTCGCCACCAAGGTCTCCAACGTCCAGGCGAGCGGCGGCATCGCGGCGGTCATCTCGAACAACGCGCCGGGCAATTTCCTCGGCACGCTCGGCACCTTCGTGAGCACCATCCCTGCCGTGAGCGTGAGCCAGGCCGACGGCGATGCGCTGACCGCCGCGGCGGGCACGAGCGCCACGGTCGTGAGCACGCTCGACAATGCCAACACGGGCTACGAAGCCTGGGACGGCACGTCGATGGCCACACCGCACGTGAGCGGCGTGGCGGCGCTGGTCTGGGGAGCTTGCCCTGCCGCCGCGAGCGCCTCGGCCGTTCGCAATGCGATGAACTCGTCCGCGCTCAACCTGGGCGCGAATGGCCGCGACAGCACGTTCGGCTACGGCCTGGTGCAGGCGTGCGCTGCCGCGCAGGCACTGTGCGGGGCCTGTCCGTAAGCAGTAACGCCTGAACCGCGGGGCACCGGGCGGCAGGCCGGTGCCCCGCGCGCTTCTGCTACATTCGCCTTCACCATGTCGCACGTCTTCCACCGCAACCTGTCGGCGAAATTCCCCATGGCCGTCGCCGGCAGCGGCGCCACGATCACCGACAGCAGCGGCAAGCAGTACATCGACGCCTCGGGCGGCGCGGCCGTCTCCTGCCTCGGCCACGGCCATCCGGACGTGCGCCAGGCGATGCACGCCCAGATCGACAAGCTCGCCTACGCGCACACCAGCTTCTTCACGACCGCCGTGGCCGAGGAGCTGGCCGACCACCTCATCGCGCGGGCGCCGGCGGGCATGTCGCATGTCTTCTTCGTGTCCGGCGGCTCCGAGGCGATCGAGGCCGCGCTCAAGCTCGCGCGCCAGTATTTCGTGGAGATCGGCCAGCCGCAGCGGCGCCACTTCATCGCGCGGCGCCAGAGCTATCACGGCAACACGTTAGGGGCGCTCGCCGTCGGCGGCAACGCGTGGCGCCGCCGGCAGTTCGCGCCGCTGCTGATCGACGTCGCCCACGTCTCGCCTTGCTACGAGTATCGCGACCGCCGCGACGCGGAAACGCCGGAGCGGTACGGCGAGCGGCTGGCGAAGGAGCTCGAGGACCAGGTCGCGGCGCTCGGCTCCGAAAACGTGATCGGCTTCGTCGTCGAGCCGGTGGTGGGCGCCACGCTGGGCGCGGCGCCGCCGGTGCCCGGTTACTTCCAGCGCATCCGCGAAGCCTGCGACCGCCACGGCATCCTGCTCATCGCCGACGAGGTGATGTGCGGCATGGGCCGGACGGGCACGCTCCATGCGCTCGAGCAGGAAGGCATCGTGGCGGACCTCGCGACGATCGCCAAGGGGCTGGGCGGCGGATACCAGCCCATCGGCGCGGTGCTCGCGCAGCGGCGCATCGTCGATGCGCTCTCGAAGGGCAGCGGTTTCTTCCAGCACGGGCACACCTACCTAGCCCACGCCGTGGCCTGCGCCGCGGCGCTCGCGGTGCAGAAGGTCATCGAGCGCGACGGCCTGCTGGCGCGCGTGCGCGAGCAGGGCGAAGGCCTGCGCCGCCGCCTCGACTCGGCCTTCGGAAAGCATCCGCACGTGGGTGACATCCGCGGGCGCGGCCTGCTCATGGCGGTGGAGCTGGTCGCCGACCGCGCCTCGAAGCAACCGTTCGATCCCGATCGCAGGCTGCACGCCAAAGTGAAGGCCGAGGCCATGGCGCGCGGCCTCATGGTGTACCCCATGGGAGGCACGATCGACGGGCGCCTCGGCGACCACGTCCTGCTCGCGCCGCCCTTCATCGTCACGGATGCGGAGCTCGACGCCATCGTCGAGCGCCTCACGCAAGCGGTGGACGCGGCGATCGCGGAGGCCGTCTCGCCGGCGCGCGGCGCGGCGGCTTCCGCCTGACGACTCACTTCCTGCAGGCGTCCTTCGGGTACTCGTAGTCCTTGCCGTCGACCTTGGCCTTGAACTCGGTCACGTTCTTCTTGCCCGAGTCGCGCTTGATGCCCATGAAGATCACGTTGTGGCTCTCGGAGCCGCGCGACGCCACCTGGCTCACCGACGGCATGTCCTCCGCATCGATCACCTGCGGCTTGCCGTCCTTGAAGAGGCCGTTCACGCTGACCTTGGTGCCATCGACGGTGAAGCACGTCGCCGCCGGGGCGCCGGCCGCGAAGGCGAGGCCGGCGACGAACGAAACGACGAACGCGCTCGCCCTGGTCCTGCTGACCATGTCGTTCTTCTCCTTTGTGATTTGACGGTGTGCTGCCGGGGCCGGCAGCTGGTGCGCCGGCGCGGAGCCGTCAGTACAGCACAAGCGGGGCCGTGAGTCGCATGACGGCGCGCATCACTTAGAGCTGGTACTTCGTGATGTCGAGAGCGCTGTGAAATACGCCAAGGATGTCCACGTTTCCATCATCCTTGAGCAGATATGCGATTCGATAGTCGCAATGGACGAGAATCGTACGTTTCTCGCCGACTGCAGGAAACGATGTCCCATTTCGGGAAACTGCGCCAGCAGCTGGGCGCGCTCGAAAATCGCCTCGACAGTCCGCGCCGCGGCATCGGGATTATCGGCCGCGATGTACTCGAAGATATCCTCGAGCCAGTGGAGCGCTTCGTTTGTCCAGGCTATTTTCGCCATGACCGAATGCGCCGCCCCATCTCTTCATTCGAAATGGTGCGCCGCGCATCCGAGTCCGCGAGGCCGCGTTGAATCATCACGTGGAAGGCCAGCTCCCGCACGATTTCGTCGTACGACGCGTCATCGGGCTGGCTCTCGATAAGGCGGGTCAGATCTTGCTTTGGCGTGGACATGGTTCACACCTCAACGCTTTGCCTATCGTGCCACAACCGCGCCCACCTTGGCGAATGAGCGCCTCAGCACGCCGTAGTACAAGACCGGGATCACCACGAGCGTGAGCAGCGTCGAGACGAAGATCCCGAACACGAGCGAGATCGCGAGCCCGTTGAAGATCGGGTCGTCGAGGATGAAGAGCGCGCCGATCATCGCCGCGAGCGCCGTGAGCGCGATGGGCTTGGCGCGCGCGGCGGCCGAGCCCACGATCGCCTGCTCGAGCGGCTGCCCTTCGGCCAGGCGCTGGTTCACGAAATCCACGAGCAGGATGGAGTTGCGCACGATGATGCCGGCGAGCGCGATCATCCCGATCATCGAGGTGGCGGTGAACTGCGCGCCGAGCAGCGCGTGCCCCGGCATCACCCCGATCACCGTGAGCGGGATGGGCGCCATGATGACGAGCGGCACGATGTACGAGCGGAACTGCGCCACCACGAGCAGGTAGATCAGCACGAGGCCCACGGCGTAGGCGATGCCCATGTCGCGGAACGTCTCGTAGGTCACCTGCCATTCGCCGTCCCACTTGACCGCGTACTGGCGCCACGGATCCGAGGGCTGGCGGATGAAGTACTCGCCGATGACGCCACCGTCCTCCACGGCGCGCCCCGCGATGCGGCCCCGTGCCGAGAAGAGCCCGTAGAGCGGGCTGTCCAGGTGCCCCGCGGCATCGGCCACCACGTACACGACCGGCAGCAGGTCCTTGTGGTAGATCGGCCGGTCGCGCGTATCCGATACGACGCGGACCACTTCCGACAGCGGCACCAGGCTGCCGTCCGGGGCGCGCAGCGTGAGCTTGAGCAGCTCGTCGAGGCTGCCGTGGCGCTCGGGCGGCAACGCGAGGCGCACGGGCACCTCGTACTTCGACTGCCCGTCGTGCAGCGGCGCCACATCGGCGCCCGAGAATCCGGCGCTGAGCGTCTCGACCACATCGCGACGCGTGAGGCCGAGCAGTCCCGCTTTCGCCTGGTCCACCTTGAGGATGCGCCGCGGCGCGGCATCGTCCACGGAATCGTCCACGCCGACCACGTCCGCCGTCGCCGCGAGCTCCGCACGCACCTGCTTGGCCACGCGGATGCGGCCGGCTTCCTCGGGCCCGTAGACCTCCGCCACGATCGGAGAGAGCACCGGCGGCCCAGGCGGCACCTCCACCACCTTCACGCGCGCGTCCCAGCGCTGCGCGGCGCGCTCGAGCGCCGGCCGCACCGATTGCGCGATCTCGTGGCTCTTGCGATGGCGATGCGCCTTGTCCACGAGGTTCACTTGCAGGTCGCCCTGCTCCGGCAGCGTGCGCAGCGCATATTGGCGCACCAGGCCGTTGAAGTTGATGGGCGACGCGAGGCCCGCGTAGGCCTGGTAGTCGGTCACTTCCGGAACCTCGGCCACGACCGCGGCGAGATCGTGCAGCGCGGCGGCCGTCACCTCGAGCGGCGTGCCCGCCGGCATGTCCACCACGACCTGGAATTCGGACTTGTTGTCGAAGGGCAGCATCTTCAGGACGACGAGCTTCACGCCGGCAAGGCCCGCGGAGAGCACGATGGCGACGGCGATGCCGAGCCAGAGCCACCGGCGGTTGCGCGCCGCGCGGGCGTCTGCCACGAACGGCGTGAGCCGGCGCTCGAAGAAGCGCGCGAGCCACAGGTCGAGCTTGCGCTCGCCGCCCTGGTGGCCGCGCAGCAGCTTGAGCGACAGCCACGGCGTCACGGTGAACGCGACCGCGAGGGAAATGAGCATCCCGAGGCTCGCGTTGATCGGTATCGGCCCCATGTACGGGCCCATGAGCCCGGTCACGAACGCCATCGGCAGCAGCGCCGCGATCACGGTGAGCGTGGCGAGGATCGTGGGGCCGCCGACCTCGTCCACGGCGCCGGGAATCACTTCCGCGAGCGATGCCGGCCCGTGCTCGTGGCGCCGGTGGATGTTCTCGACCACGACGATCGCGTCGTCCACGAGGATGCCGATGGAGAAGATGAGCGCGAAGAGCGACACGCGGTTCAGCGTGAAACCCCACGCCCACGAGGCGAAGAGCGTCGTGGCGAGCGTGAGGATGACCGCGACGCCCACGATGGCCGCTTCCCGCCGCCCGAGCGCCGCGAAGACCAGCACCACCACGGACAACGTGGCGAACACGAGCTTCTTCATGAGGCTCATGGCCTTGTCCTCGGCCGTCACGCCGTAGTTGCGCGTCACGACGAGGCGCACGTCGTCGGGGATCAGCGTGCCGCGCAGCTGGTTCGCGCGCGCGAGCACGCCGCTCGCCACGTCGACCGCGTTCTCGCCCGGCTTCTTGGTCACCTGCAGGGTGACCGCCGGCGATTCGCCGAGCGGGGCGATGCCCCGGGTCTTCGCGGCGGGGCCGGTGCCGCTCCACACGTAGCGCGCGGGCTGCTCGGGGCCGTCCACGACGTCGGCCACGTCGCCGAGATAGACGGGACGGCGGTCGACCGCGCCCACCACGAGCGAGCGCACATCCGCGGCGGATTCGAGGTAGTTGCCGGTCTCGACCACGATCGCCGCGTTGTCGCGCACGAGGGTGCCCGAAGCCAGGGAGGCGCTCGAGAGCTGCAGCGCGTTGCGCACGTCCAGCGTCGCGACGCCGCTCGCGTTCATGCGGTCGGCATCGAGCAGCACGCGCAGGGCGCGGCCGGGACCGCCCAGCGTCGTCACTTCCCGCGTGCCGGGGACGCGCTTCAATTCGGCCTCGATCGAATGCGCGATGCGCTCCAGCTCGTAGGCGCCCTTCGCGGGATCGTCGCTCACCAGCGTGAGCGCGACCACGGGCACGTCGTCGATGCCGCGCGGCTTGATGATCGGCTCCTGCACGCCGAGCTCGGGCGCCACCCAGTCGCGGTTGGCGGAGACGGTGTCGCGCACGCGCACGATCGCCTCGGTGCGCGGCACGCCCACCTTGAACTGCACGGTGATGACGGCCATGCCGGGCCGCGAGACCGACGTCACGTGCTCGACGCCGGCCATCTGCGCCAGCACCTGCTCGGCGGGCGTGGCGACCAGCGCCTCGACGTCCTTCGCCGACGCTCCGGGGAACGGCACGAAGACGTTCGCCATGGTCACGTCGATCTGCGGTTCCTCCTCGCGCGGCGTGACGAGGATCGCGAAGACGCCCATCAGGAGCGCCACCAGCGCCGCGAGCGGCGTGAGCTGCGAATCCTGGAAGTAGCGCGCGATGCGCCCGGAGATGCCCATGGAATCAGGCCCCGGGGTGCGTCCCCGGGGTGCGTCCCCGGGTTTCCAGGGCCGTCATGCCGGCCTTGTCGGCGTCGAGGGCGACGCGCTCGCCCGCCTTGAGTCCGGCCAGCACCTCGACGGCGCGCTCGTCGGCGATGCTGCCCAGCCGCACCTGGCGCAGCCGCGGCTTGCCGTCGTCGCCGACGACGTACACCGCGGTGAGCTCGCTGCGATGCACGATCGCCTGCCTCGGCACCATGAGCCTCGGGGCGCGGCCGACGACGAAATGCGCGCGCGCGAACACGCCGGGATAGATGCCCGCGGCATCGGCGGGAAGGTCGATGCGCACCTGCGTCGAATGCGTCCGCGGATCCGCGGACGGCACCACCGTGATCGACCGCGCCTCCATCCACTTGCCCGCCGACGGCACCTCGACGCGCGCCCTG
>DASTGG010000112.1:0-14391 GCA_035719385.1 Usitatibacter sp. | reverse complement strand
CAGGCGACGATGTTCTTCCTCGATCCGTCGGGCAACGCGCTCGAGTTCAAGGCGTTCGCCGACCGCTCCCAGGTCTTCGCGAAGTAAAAGCGGAAAACGGAGTTGAGCGAAGGACAAACGGAGTCAAACGGAGGCTTTAATAAAAAAACCAAAAAAACAGAAGCGTTATTGCGTGCGATTTGCCGAGAGCCAGGCAAATGACGCGAACAACCCTCATGATTTGTTTTTTTGACAAAGCCCTTCGTTTAACTCCGTTTGTCCTTCGCTCAACTCCGTTTTCCTACTTCGCGAAGACCTGGGAGCGGTCGGCGAACGCCTTGAACTCGAGCGCGTTGCCCGACGGATCGAGGAAGAACATCGTCGCCTGCTCGCCCACCTGTCCCTTGAAGCGGACGTAGGGCTCGATCACGAATTTCGTCCCCGCGGCCTTCAGCCGGTCGGCGAGCCGCTGCCACTCGTCCATGGCGAGGATGGCGCCGAAGTGGCGCACCGGCACGTTGTGCTCGTCCACGGAGCTCGTCGCGCGATGGCCCACCTCGCCGGGCGCGAGGTGCGCGACGATCTGGTGGCCGTAGAAGTCGAAATCCACCCACGCCTCGGAGCTGCGCCCCTCGGGGCAGCCGAGCAGCCCGCCGTAGAAGCGGCGGGCTGCCTCGAGGTCGTGGACCGGGAATGCGAGGTGGAAGAGGGGCTGCGGCACGGCGGCTCTCCAGGAAAGCAAGGCCGCTATTTTCCCATGCCGCTGCGCCCCTATTGCGTAGCGAAAATCTCCACGATCCCTACTCCGGTGGTGCCGCCGGCGCCGCTCACGACCGCCGTATAGGCGCCCGGCGGGAGCGTCACCAGCACCGCCGCTTCGCGCGCGTCGGATGGCGCGAAACCGCTCGCCTGCAGCTGGCCGGCATTCGCGTCCTGCTGCCAGTCGTCGTTCACCGCGATGACCGACTGGTCGGAGGCGCGCACGAGCGTGAGCGTGGGATTGGCGAGCGCATTCGCGACGCCGGCCGATTGCAGCGAAGGCCCGCGCGCGCGCACCACCACCGTCTGCGGCGCGCTGCCCTGGATCACGAAGCCGCCGATCATCACGTCGTCGCCGGTGAGCACGGGACCGCGCGTGGAGATGCCGATGATCGGGACTTCGGGGTGGTCCACCTCGAAGATCTCGACGATGCCCACGCCGCTCGCGCCACCGGCGCCGGCGACGATCGCGGTATAGGCGCCCGGGTCGAGCGTCATCAGCACGGCCGATTCGCGCGCATCCGACGGGGCGAAGCCGCTCGAGGACACCTGCGCCGCGTTGGCTGCCTGCTGCCAGTCGTCGTTGGTGGCGATGACCGCCTGGTCGGAGGCGCGCACCAGGGTGAGCGTGGGATTGGCGAGCGCGTTGGCCACGCCCTGGGCCGCGAGCGAGGGGCCGCGCGCGCGCACGATGACCGTCTTCGGCGTGCTGCCGCCGATGATGAAGCCACCGATCACCACGTCGTTGTCGGTGCCCACGCTGCCGCGCGTCGAGATGCCGCTTATCGCAGGCGTGGAAGGCGGCGTGGTGACGTTGCCATACGCGATGGCATAGATGCCTTGTGGCGAGCCAGGCAGGTCGAGGCTGCCGAACACGATGACGCCCGACGGGGTCGGATGAACCGAATCCGGGAACGCGAACAACGAGCCGTCGGGCACGGTGGAAAGCCACTCGACGTGCCCGCTCGCGCTGGCGAGCCTCACCGCGAACTGTCCCGTGGACTGGAAGCTCCTCTGGATTCCGGCCACCACCGGGTCGCCCGCGGAGTCGAGTGTCATGGCCAGGAAGGTCACGTTGACCGAGGGATCCGCCAGCTCCTTCGACCAGATCGGCGCGCCAGCCCCGTTGAACTTGGCTACCGCGAGATCCGAATCGCTGAAATTGTTGGGTATGGTATTGAACGAGCCGGCGGCGAA
This sequence comes from Usitatibacter sp., assembly GCA_035719385.1. Classification (GTDB taxonomy): domain Bacteria; phylum Pseudomonadota; class Gammaproteobacteria; order Burkholderiales; family Usitatibacteraceae; genus Usitatibacter. Next base: position 12,456 of record DASTGG010000112.1, on the reverse strand, counting down.
GACGTTGTCCTGCGCATCGACCCGCGTCGCGTTGCATCGCGGCACCGACTGGGTCCACAGGACGGTTCCGGTCGCCGCATCGAGCTTGCCGACCGAGTCGAAGCCGCAAGCGAAGAGGTTGCCCGCGCTGTCCACCGACAGGCCGCCCGTGACCGGCGGATTGATCGCGCGCCAGAGGATCGACCCCGCCGGATCGATGCGGGTGATGACGTTGGCGAAATGCTCCTGCGCGTCCAGCTGGTGGTTGTCTCCCAGGACCGTATTGCCGGCCGCATCGACCAGGAACCCGGTCACGCGTCCGCCGAGACCCGAGTCGATCGGCAGCTGCCATTGCACGACGCCGTCGCTGCCCCGGAAGCCGAACACCGTGATCTGGCCCGCCTCGTAGCCGGCGATGCGCGCATTGCCCGTGGGGTCCGCGCCGATCGCGACACCGACGCGCGATGCGTTGGAGAGCGAGGGCGGAATGCGCTGTTCCCACACCGGCACGCCGGTGGCGCTCGAGAGCTTCGCGGCATAGAGGTCGGACGAGGCCATGCCCGTCACGAGCACGTCGCCGTCGGGCGCCATGGCGATGCCGACGCCCGAGCCGGCACAGGTTTGCCGCCGCCAGGCGATCTGCCCATCGCCGGCCGCGTACTTGGTGTACGTCATGCAGTCCGTACCACCGGCGCTATCGAACGCGGTGCTCGCGACGTAGAGGTTCCCGGCGGCATCCGTGGTGGCATGGGGCCCGATGTCGCTTCCCCGGGTGCTGATCAACGCGCCGAGCACCTCCGGTGGCGGCGTCGTGTCGTCCGTGCGCCAAAGCTGCGTCGGCGCCGGCGGTCCCGGCTGTACCGACTGGCTCACGGTGGGCGAGAGCGTGGGGCTGTAGGTCGCGTCGCCCGAATACGTCGCCGTGACCGGATGGGTGCCGGGCATGAAGGTGTCCACCGTGCAGCTGGCGGTTCCTCCACCGAGCGGCACGGCCGAACAGCCGAAGAGGACCGAGGCCGCGTCATGGAATGTGACCGTGCCCGTGGCCGCTCCCGCGTTCCCCACGACGCTCGCGGTAAAGGTGACGGGCTGCTCGAATGCCGAGGGATTGGCGGAGGAGGCGACCGTGACCGCCGGCTGAGGCCGCCCGGGATTGACCGTCTGCGTGAATGTCGGCGAGGTGCCCGCTTCGTACCGCGAGTCGCCCCCATAGGTGGCCTGGAGCGCGTGGGCCCCGGGGGAAAGCGTATTGATCGAGCAGGTCGCCGCCCCGGCCGACAGGCCCGAGTTGGCGCAGACCTCGATCACATTGCCGTTGTCGAGGAAATTCACGATCCCCGAGCCGCGGCCGAGCGTGCCGTCCACGACCACCGAGATGACGACGCCGTCTCCGCTGGTCGACGGGTTCGGCGCGGCGCTGATCGAGATCTGCGGGACCGCCCTCGACTGCGCGAGGGCATCGGTTCCAAGGAACAACAGGGCGAGCAGGACGAGCTTGGCGATTCGCATTTCAACCTCCGGGACGGGACGGCCTGGGCGGCCGTGGCGGGTGACCTCGTGGATTCCGGCATGATCGTCGGCGTGCGGCCGAAACGATGTAGCGCGAATGCCGATTCCGTTGTGGGACTTGCCCTACCGGAATAGCGCATCGACCCCGAATGTTGACGCTGCCGTTTGGCGCTATAGTCGCGCGACCATGAGCCGGCTCTTCGTCGCGCTTTGTCTCGCGTTCGTTTCGGCCGCGTGGTCCGCGACACCGGAATACTTTCCCGGCGCGACGTGGGAGCATCGCGGGCCCGCCGGCGCCGGCCTCGATGCGGCGGCGCTGCGCGAGGCGATCGATTACGCCATCGCGCACGAGTCGAAAGCGCCGCGCGACCTCGCGCTGGCGCACTACCAGACCTTCGGGCGGGAGCCCTTCGGCATCGCGGTGGGCCCGTTCAAGCCGCGCGGCGATCCGACCGGCGTCATCTTGCGTCACGGTTACATCGTCGCGGAATGGGGCGATCCGTCACGCGTGGACATGGCGTTCAGCGTGACGAAGAGCTTCCTGTCCAGCGTGGTTGGTGTCGCCTTCGATCGCGGCCTCATCCGCAGCCTCGACGATCCCGTGCACACGTACCTGGGGCCCGTCGCCGCGTACGAGCCGCCGTCGGGTGCCGACAAGTCCAATCGCCTCGGGCATGCGGACCTGCTCGAACCGTTCGCGTCGGCGCACAACCGCACGATCACGTGGGACCACCTGCTGCGCCAGACCAGCGACTGGGAAGGCACGCTCTGGGGCAAGCCCGACTGGGCCGACCGCCCGTCGCCGAACCGCGACGAGTGGCTCACGCGCAGGCGCAATGCGCCGGGCACGTCGTACAAGTACAACGACGTGCGAGTGAACGCGCTCGCGCTGGCTGCCCTGAACGTATGGCGCCGACCGCTGCCCGCGGTACTGAAGGAAACGATCATGGACCCGATCGGCGCGTCGAACCGCTGGCGCTGGATCGGCTACGAGAATTCATGGGTGGTGCTCGACGGCATGGCGGTGCAATCGGTGTCCGGCGGTGGCCATTGGGGCGGCGGCATGTTCATCGATGCATACGACATGGCACGCTTCGGCTATCTCACGCTGCGCGACGGCCGCTGGAAGGACCGGCAACTGCTGTCGCGCGAATGGGTCCAACGGGCGCGCACGCCGACGAGCGTGCAACCGACCTACGGCTTCATGAACTGGTTCCTCAACACCGATCGCAAGCTCTATCCGTCGGCGCCCGCGAGCGCCTTCGCCCATCTCGGCAACGGCGCCAACGTGATCTACGTCGATCCCGAGCACGACCTGGTCGCCGTGGCGCGGTGGATCAAGAACGGATCGATCGACGAATTCCTGAAGCGCCTGCTCGCCGCGGTGCGCTCCTGACCCGAGGCTCGCGATGGCGACAGAACGCCCCAGGCACTTCTCGATGATCCGCGGTTTCCACCTCGCGGATTTCCTCACGCTCGGCAATGCCTCGTGCGGCGTGGCCGGCGTCTTCCTTGCGATGCTGTACCTGCAGACGGCGGATCCGGCGATGCTGCTGCTCGCCGCCGCGATGGCGCCGGCCGCCTTCATCTTCGACGTGCTCGACGGGCGCGTCGCGCGCTCGCGCAAGCAGCATTCGGCGCTCGGGCGCGAGCTCGACTCGCTCGCCGACGTGATCTCCTTCGGCGTGGCGCCGGCGGCGCTCGCCTTCGCGACCGGCCTCGACGGCGGCTGGGACGCGCTCGTGCTCGTGTATTTCGTCTGCTGCGGCGTGAGCCGCCTCGCGCGCTACAACGTCACCGCCGAGGAGCTTTCCGCGGGCACGGCGAAGGTGAAGTACTTCGAGGGCACGCCGATCCCGACCAGCGTCGTGTTGACCGCGATACTCGCGGTGGCCGCGTGGCAGGGCAGGCTGGACGAAGACATCTACGGCGGCGTGTGGATGCTCGGCTGGGCGCTGCATCCGCTCTCGCTCCTCTTCGCGCTTTCCGGCTCGCTCATGATCAGCAAGACGCTGCACATTCCCAAGCTGTGAGCGGCAGCGAAGCGCAGGCAATGAAGATAGGCATCCTCGAAGGCGACGACATCGGCCACGAGATCGTCCCCGCCGCGGTCGAGATCGCGAAGGCCGCCGCCGCCAGGCACGGCGTCGACATCGAATGGCACCCGCTGCCCGTCGGCCGCCGGGCGCTCGACACGCACGGCTCCACGCTGCCGCGGGAAACGCTCGAGACGCTGCCGGCGCTCGACGGCTGGATCCTCGGGCCCATCGGCCATCGCGCCTATCCGAAACGGCCGGAGGCGATCAACCCGCATCCCATCCTGCGCAAGCGCTTCGACCTCTTCGCCAACGTGCGGCCCACGCGCAGCTATCCCGACATCGGCTGCCTGCACGAGAACGTGGACCTCGTGATCGTCCGCGAGAACAACGAGGGATTCCAGCCGGACCGCAACGTCGTCGCGGGCTCGGGCGAGTTCCGGCCGACCGAGGACATGACGATCTCGGTGCGCGTCATCACGCGCCAGGGCAGCTATCGCGTCGCGCGCGCGGCGTTCGAGCTCGCCCGCCAGAGGCGCAGGCACCTCACGTACGTGCACAAGGACACCGTGTTCAAGCTCGGCTGCGGCATGTTCGTCGAGGAATGCCGGCGCGCCGCGGCCGAGTTCCCGGACGTGCGCGTGGACGACGTCATCGTGGACACGTTCGCGATGCGCCTCGTGCGCGACCCGCAGAGCTTCGACGTGGTCGTCACCACCAACATGTTCGGCGACATCCTCTCGGACGAGGCGGCGGGCCTCGTGGGCGGCCTCGGCATGGCGCCGGGGCTTTGCATCGGCGAGGGCGACATCGCCATGGCGCAGGCCACCCACGGCTCGGCGCCCGACATCGCGGGCCGGGGCATCGCCAATCCCTACGCGATGATCGAATCGACGCGCATGCTCCTCGAGTGGCTCGGGCATCGGCGCGGGCAGCCGAATGCCGTGTCGGCGGCGGCCGCAATGTCGCGAGCGACCACGCAGGCGCTGGCCGATCCGGCGGCGCGGACCGGCGACATTCGTGGCCACGGCAATACGGCCAGCATGACGCAGCGCATCATCGCCGCGCTCCAGTTACGCCTGTAAACGCCGCCCCCCGCGATTTTGTGGAGTGCGTCACAGCCGCGGCCGCCGTCCGCGCCTACGCTGGGGGCCTGGGGAAGTAGCGCGTCAAGGGGGTTGGGGGCGACTGGCGGCCTGGGGAGGCTGCGGTCGCCCCGGTTTTTTTCCGGCCTGCGCTAAACTCGCCGGCTGGAGGAAATCCGATGCCGAAGAGATGCGCGGCGCTCCTCGCGTCGCTGTGCCTGCTGTTTCCGTTGCTCGCGGCCGCGCAATCGTGGCCGTCACAACCCGTGAAGATCGTGGTGCCGTTCTCGCCCGGCACCGGCATGGACATCCTCGCGCGCACGATCGGCCCGAAGCTCTCGGAGATGTGGCACCAGGCCGTCGTGGTCGAGAACAAGCCCGGCGCTTCCGGCAACCTCGGGGCCGGGCAGGTGGCGAAGTCCGCGCCCGACGGCTACACGCTCGTGATGGGCGCCAGCACGCTGGTGATCAACACCGTGCTGTACACGAACATGGCGTACGACCCGCTCACGGACCTCGCGCCGATCGGGCTCGCGGCGAATGCGTCGCTGCTGCTCGTGGCGCATCCCAGGCTCGGCATCACCAGCGCGCGCGAGCTCATCGCCAAGGCGAAGGACAACCCCGGCAAGTACGTTTACGGCTCGCCCGGGATCGCGACCCCGCACCACATGGCGATGGAGCTTCTCAAGAACCGCGCCGGGGGCCTCGACATCGTGCACATCCCGTTCTCGGCGACGGGACCGGCCGTGACGCAGCTTCTCGGCGGCGAGGTTCCGATCATGTTCCTGCCCGTGCACGTGGCCATCGCGCACGTGAAGGCGGGCAAGCTCGTGGCGCTCGCCGCGGGCGGGGCGAAGCGCTCGCCGCTCGCGCCCGACGTGCCGACGCTGGGCGAGCTCGGCCTGCGCGACGCCGACACGGACATCTGGTACGCCCTCTGGGCGCCGGCGCACACGCCGCAGGCCATCGTCGCGAAGATCGACGCCGACATGCAGAAAGCGCTCGCCATGCCGGACGTGCGCGACGCGCTCACCAGGCAGGGCATGGAGGTCCTCACGAGCACGCCCGAGGAGCTGGCGGCGCGCATGAAGTCCGAGGCCGACCGCTGGGGCCACATCGTCAAGGCCGCGGGCATCAAGGCGGAGTAGCGCGATGCAGATCGTGGTCGTCGGCGGCGGGATCGCCGGGCTCGCCTTCGCGCTTTCGCTGCATGCGCGCGGGCTCTCGTGCCGCGTCTTCGAAAGCGCGCGCCAGGTGCGCGAGCTGGGCGTGGGTATCACGCTGCTGCCCCACGGCATGCGCGAGCTCGCGGCGCTCGGCCTCGAGGAGCGCCTGCGTGCCGTGGCGATCGAGAACCAGGAAAGCGTGTTCTTCAACCGCTTCGGCCAGCAGATCTACAAGGAGCCGCGCGGGCGCTTCGCCGGATACAGCGTGCCCGAGCTGGGCATCCATCGAGGCAAGCTGCATCGCATCCTGTACGAGGTCGCCCTCGAGCGGCTGGGCGCCGATCGCATCGTGACCGACCGCCAATGCACCGGTGTGGACCAGGATGAGCACGGCGTCACGGTGCGGCTTCGCGAAAGCTCCACCGGTCGCGAGGTCGACGCAATCCAGGGCGACATCGCGATCGCGTGCGACGGCGTGAACTCCACGGTGCGCCGGCAGTTCTACCCGGACGAGCAGGTCGCCTTCACCGGCATCAACACGTGGCGCGGCGTCACGCGGCGAAAGCCCATCCTCACCGGCCGCAGCTACATCCGCATCGGCACCGTCGAGACCGGCAAGATCGTCATCTATCCCATCGTCGATGACGTGGACGGGCAGGGCAACCAGCTCATCAACTGGATGGCTGAAAAGCGCATGCCGGGCGCCGCCATGAACGACTGGAACCAGCCGGGCCGCATCGGGGATTTCATGCCGATCTATGAAGGCTGGCACTTCGACTGGCTCGACGTGCCGGGGCTCATCCGCGGCGCCGACACGATCCTGGAGTACCCGATGGTGGACAAGGATCCGGTGCCGCATTGGACCTTCGGGCGGATCACGTTCATGGGCGATGCGGCGCACCCGATGTATCCGCGCGGCTCGAACGGCGCCGCGCAGGCGATCATCGACGCGCGCACGCTGGCCGAGATCCTCGCCCGCGGCGTGGAGGCGCGCGCCGCGCTGCGGGAATACGAGGCCGCGCGCCTGGAGACGACCGCGCGCATCGTGCGCACCAACCGCGAGCACCCGCCGGACTTCATCATCATGAAAGTCGAGGAGCTCACCGGGGACAAGCCGTTCGCGAACATCGACGACGTCATCAGCCAGCAGGAGCTGCGCGCGCTGTCGGACAACTACAAGCGCATCGCGGGCTTCGCGCTGAACAAGTAGAAGCCACGAATCACATGCCATGAAGATCGTCGAAATCCGGGAAAAGACCCACCCCATCGCCTCCAGCATCCGCAACGCGTACATCGACTTCAGCCGGATGACGCTGTCGCTCGTCGCCGTCGTGACCGACGTGGTGCGCGACGGCCAGCGCGTCGTGGGCTACGGGTTCAACTCCAACGGCCGCTACGGCCAGGGCATGCTCATGCGCGAGCGTTTCATCCCGCGCGTGATGGAGGCGAAGCCCGAGACGCTGCTCGACGAGCGCGGCGTGATCGATCCGCACAAGGTGTGGGATTGCCTCTTCCGCAACGAGAAGCCCGGCGGCCACGGCGAGCGCTCGGTCGCGATCGGCACGATCGACATGGCGGTGTGGGACGCGGTCGCCAAGATCGAGGGCAAGCCGCTTTTCCGGCTGCTGGCCGAGCGCTACGGCGACGGGAAGGCGAATCCGCGCGTGTTCGTGTATGCGGCGGGGGGCTACTACTATCCCGGCAAGGACGACTCGCAGCTCAAGGCGGAGATGCAGAGCTACCTCGACCGCGGCTACTCGGTCGTCAAGATGAAGATCGGCGGCGCCCCGCTCGATGAGGACATCCGCCGCGTCGAATCGGTCCTGGGCATGCTGCCGCCGGGCGCGCGGCTTTGCGTCGACGCCAACGGGCGCTTCGACATGGATACGGCGATCGCGTACGCCAAGGCGCTTTCGAGGTACGACCTCTTCTGGTACGAGGAGGCGGGTGATCCGCTGGATTTCGAGCTGCAGGCGGTGCTGCGCAGCTACTACGACAAGCCGATGGCCACGGGCGAGAATCTCTTCTCGATGCAGGACGCGAGGAACCTCATCCGCTACGGCGGCATGCGCCCCGACCGCGACTGGCTGCAGTTCGATTGCGCGCTGAGCTACGGGCTGGTCGAATACCTGCGCACGCTCGCGATGCTGCGGCAGCACGGCTGGTCGCCCTCGCGCTGCATTCCGCATGGCGGCCACCAGATGTCGCTCAACATCGCCGCGGGCCTCGGGCTTGGCGGCAACGAGTCGTATCCGGACCTCTTCCAGCCCTTCGGCGGATTCCCCGACGGCGTGCGCGTGGAAGACAGCCACATCACCATGCCCGAGATTCCCGGCATCGGCTTCGAGGGCAAGGGCGACCTGTACAAGGTGATGGCGGAGCTCGCGCGCTGCTAAGATCGCCGCCATGAATGCCCCGGCCGACAAGGAAGCGCGGCTCGGCGAGGACATCCGGCTGCTCGGGCGCCTGCTGGGCGACACGCTGCGCGCCTACGAGGGCGACGCGACGTTCGAGCTCATCGAGACCATCCGCAAGCTGGCTGTCGCGAGCCGCCGCCTGGAGGATGTCGCATCGCGTCGCGCGCTTGCGCAGACGCTCGACGCCCTGACCGACGACCAGGCGGTCGTGGTCGTGCGCGCCTTCAGCTACTTCTCGCAGCTCGCCAACATCGCCGAGGACCAGCATCACCTGCGCCGGCGCCGCGAGCATCGCGTGCAGGGCAGCGCGCCGCTGCCCTCGACGGTTCGCGGCCTCTTCGCCGAGATCGCGCAGCGCCAGCGCACCGCCTCCGAAGCGACACGCGAGATGTCCGCGATCCGCGTGCAGCCGGTGCTCACGGCGCACCCGACCGAGGTGCAGCGCAAGAGCACGCTCGACGCGCAGCTCGCCATCGCCCGCTCGCTCGCACGCCGCGACCGCGCCGGCCGCCTGCCCGAGGAGCTCGCGGCCGACGAGCTCGAGCTGCGGCGGCTCGTGGCCACGCTGTGGCAGACGCGCATGCTGCGCACGGTGAAGCTCGCGGTTCGCGACGAGATCGAGAACGCGCTCGCGTACTTCCATTACACGTTCATCGACGCGATTCCCGCGCTCGCGGCGAGCATCGAGGACTCCATCGCGGCGCTGCAGCCGGGCGCGGAGCGGCCGCAGCTGCCGCCGCTCGTCACCATCGGCAGCTGGGTCGGGGGCGATCGCGACGGCAACCCCTTTGTCACCGCCGAGACGCTGCAGGGCGCGTTCCGCCGCCAGGGCGAGGTCGCGTTCGACCATTACCTGTCCCAGGTGCATGCGCTGGGCGCGGAGCTCCCGCTCGCCGGGCTGCTCGCGCGCATGTCGCCGCAGCTGGTGCATCTGGCCGCGCAATCGCCCGACCATTCCCCGCATCGCAAGGACGAGCCGTACCGGCGCGCATTGAGCGGCATCTACGCACGCCTCGCCGCCACGGCCGACGGGCTCGGCCTGCGGCGGGAGCACCGCGCGGGCGGCGCGCCTTCCACGCCGTATGCGAATGCCGTGGAATTCATCGGCGAGCTGGACGTCATCGATGCGAGCCTGCGCGCGCACGGCAGCGCGTTGCTCGCCGACGGGCGGCTGCGGGCGCTGCGCAAGGCCGCGCGCACGTTCGGGTTCCACCTCGCGCAGGTGGACCTGCGCCAGAACTCGGAGGTTCACGAGGCCGTCATCGCCGAGCTCTTCCGCGCCGCGGACGTGCACGACGACTACGCGGGCTGCGATGAGCCGCGGCGCCGCGCCCTGCTGCTGGCGGAGCTCGCCTCGCCGCGGGCGCTGCGCTCGGGCTTCGCCTCGTATTCCGAGGCCACCGCGGGCGAGCTCGCGATCTTCGAGGCAGCCGCGCAGGTGCATCGCGAGTTCGGGCCGCAGGCGATCGCGCAGTACGTCATCTCCAAGACGGACAGCGTGTCCGATCTCCTGGAGGTGGCGGTGCTGCTGAAGGAGGTCGGCCTGCTCACGCCAGGCAAGTCGCCCGCGTCGCGCGTGCAGATCGTGCCTCTCTTCGAGACCATCGCCGACCTGCGCAATGCAGCCGCGACCATGCGCGGGTGGTTTGCGCTGCCCGCGGCGCGAAGCCTCGTGCGCTCGCTCGGCGACGTGCAGGAGGTGATGCTCGGCTATTCCGACAGCAACAAGGACGGCGGGTACGTCACTTCCAACTGGGAGCTGTACCAGGCCGAGGTCGCGCTCGTGGAGGTGTTCCGCGAGGCCGGCGTGCGGCTCCGGTTCTTCCACGGCCGCGGCGGCAGCGTGGGGCGTGGAGGAGGGCCCAGCTACGAGGCGATCCTGTCGCAGCCGCCGGGCAGCGTGCAGGGCGAGCTGCGGCTCACGGAGCAGGGCGAGGTGATCGCGCACAAGTACGCGAACCGCGAGATCGGGCTGGGCAACCTCGAGGCGCTCTTCGCCGCCACGGTGCGGGCCACCTTCGACAAGGTCGAGCCCGCCACGCACGAGCAGTTCCACGCGGCGATGGAGGAGCTGTCCGCCGAGGCGATGCGCGCGTACCGATCGCTCGTGTACGAGACCGAAGGCTTCGTCGACTATTTCCGCGCGACCACGCCCATCGTGGAGATCAGCGAGCTCAACATCGGCTCGCGGCCCGCCTCGCGCAAATCGTCGCAGCGCATCGAGGACCTGCGGGCGATCCCATGGGTGTTCTCGTGGGCGCAATGCCGCGTGATGCTGCCGGGCTGGTACGGGTTCGGCGCCGCGGTGCGGTCGTTCTGCGAGCGCCACGGCGCGGAGGGCCTCGTGCTGCTGCGGCAGATGGAACGGGAATGGCCGTTCTTCCGGGCCATGCTGTCGAACCTCGAGATGATCATGGCGAAGGCCGACCTCTCGATCGCCGCACGCTACCGGGAGTTGCACGCCGATGCCGCGCGGGGCGAGGCCATCTTCGCGCGCATCCGCGCGGAGTTCGATGCCGCGCTCGATGCCTGCTTCAAGATCACCGGCGCGGAGGGACTGCTGGAGTCCAACCCGGCGCTCGCGCGCTCCATCCGCAATCGCTTCCCCTACATGGACCCGCTGAACCACCTGCAGATCGAGCTGCTCAAGCGCCATCGCGCCGGCGACTCCGAGGCGCGCGTGCGGCGGGGCATCCACCTCACCATCAACGGCCTCGCGGCCGGCCTCAGGAACTCCGGATAAGAAGAATGAGCCTGCGTCGCATCCTTTCCCTCGACGACTTCGAGAAGGCGGCCGAGCGCTACCTTCCCGGCCCCGTTTACGCGTATGTGAACGGCGGCGTCGAGGACAACGTCTCGCGCACCGCCAATCGCGCGCAATTCGACGACTACGCGTTCGTGCCGCGGATGCTGGTGCGCGTGGCCAACCGCACGCTCGAGACGAAGCTCTTCGACAAGGCGTATTCCTATCCCTTCGGCATCGCGCCCATCGGCATGAGCGCGCTCTACGCCTATCGCGGCGACCTCGTCATGGCGCGCGCCGCGAAGCAGGCGAACGCGGCGATGGTGATGAGTGGCTCGTCGCTGATCCGCCTCGAGGATGTCGCTGCCGAGGCGCCCGACGCGTGGTTCCAGGTCTACCTGCCCGGCAATCGCGACCAGATCAAGGCGCTCGTGGAGCGCGTGGCCGCCGCGGGCTACCGCAACCTCGTCTTCACCGTCGATTGTCCCGTGCCGGCGAACCGCGAGAACAACGTGCGCGCGGGGTTCAGCGCGCCGCTGCGCCCGAGCTGGCGGCTCTTCTGGGGCGGCGTTTCGCATCCGCGATGGACGTTCGGCTCGTTCCTGCGCACGCTCGTGTCGCACGGAATGCCGCACTTCGAGAACAACTTCGCCACGCGCGGCGCGCCGATCCTGTCGAAGGACGTGCTGCGCGACTTCTCCGACCGCGGCAACCTGGACTGGGACGACTGGGACTTCGTGCGCCGCATTTGGAAGGGCCGCCTGATCATCAAGGGCATTCTCCATCGCGAGGACGCGAAGATCGCGCGCGAGCGCGGCGCGGATGCCGTATGGGTCTCGAACCACGGCGGCCGGCAGCTCGATGGCGCCATCACGCCGCTGCGCGTCCTGCCGGAGATCGTGGAGGCGGTGCCCGACATCCCGGTGATGGTCGACAGCGGCTTCCGCCGCGGCACCGACGTGCTCAAGGCGCTCGCGCTCGGGGCGAAATTCGTCTGGCTCGGAAGGCCGTTCGGTTACGCCGCTTCGGTCGGAGGCGAGGAGGGCGTGCGCCACGCGATCAACATCCTGGCGCACGAGGTGAAGACGTCGATGGCGATGCTCGGCATCAACTCAGCGGGCGAAATGCGGCCGGAGCATCTGCGTCGCGCTTGTTAGCCAACGTGCGGGCGCCAATCCCGTAACATCGCCCTCAGCCCGGGTGGTGAAACCTGGTAGACACAGGGGACTTAAAATCCCCAGGCCGAAAGGCCGTGCCGGTTCGAATCCGGCCCCGGGCACATCACGCCTTTTCCCCGCACGTTGCCGTCCGTCAACTGGGCGCGTTACCCCGGGTGACCCCTGCCCAAGCCGCTGGTACAAAGGATGCTGAACCGTACTAGAAACGGCGCGGCTCGTGCACGACCGGATTTTCCCCGACCCGGACGACGTGACGGTCTATCGCTTCACCCGCCTCGTCCGCGGATCCTGCGAGGTGTGCCCCATGCACATGTGGGGCACCGCAGAGGCAATCGCCTCGCTC
>DASTGG010000111.1:0-6873 GCA_035719385.1 Usitatibacter sp. | reverse complement strand
TCGGATCGCTCACGACGCGCGTGGGTCCGGTCGCGAGCGTGCGGCGGATTTCCACCGCCACCTGCGAAGGGCCCGCGGCGTTCACCTGCAACGTGCGAAGGCCGACCGCGGGGTCGCCGCGCAGGTGGAAGCCGCAGGAGGTGAGCAGCAGTGCCAGCAAAGCGAATCGGGCACCGACCCAGAGTCGCATTGCGACGGCCGGGGTAACGGGGTGCCTAGACAACGACGTTCACCAACCGCCCGGGCACCACGACCACCTTCTTGGGCTTCTGGCCCGCCATGAACTTCATCACGGTCACGTCCTTGAGCGCGGTCGCCTCGATCTGCTCGCGCGTGGCGTTCGCGGGCACGTTCACGTGGCCGCGCAGCTTGCCGTTCACCTGCACGACGAGCTGGATCGAGTCCTGCACGAGCGCGGCCGCGTCCACCGCCGGCCACGGCTGGTCGATGAGGCGCGTGCCCGGGCGCAGCTCCTTCCACAGCGCCGTGGTGATGTGCGGCACGATGGGCGAGAGCAGGATGATCGAATCCTCGAGCACCTCCTGCGCGACGGCGCGCGCCACGGGGCTGCGGTCCTGCAGGTCGGCGTAGAGGTTGAGCAGCTCGCGCACCGCCGCAACTGCCGTGTTGAATTGCAGGCGCCGGCCGTAGTCGTCCGCCACCTTCTCGATGGTGCGGTGCAGCTTGAGGCGCAGCGACCGGAGCTCCGCGGAGAGCTCTCCCGAAACGTACCGCGGCACCACGCCCGCCTCGACGTGGTCGGCCACCATCTTCCACAGCCGGCGCAGGAAGCGGTTGGCGCCCTCGACGGCCTTGTCGGACCACAGCACGGTGTCGGTCGGCGGGTTCGCCTCCATCACGAAAAGGCGCGCGGTATCGGCGCCGTAGCGCTCGATCATGTCCTGCGGGTCGACGCCGTTGCGCTTCGACTTGGACATCGTGCCGATGCCGTCGTAATCGACCGGGCTCCCGTCCTTCCTCGATCTGGCGCCGGTGATGCGGCCCTCGGCGTCGGTGATCGTCTCCACCTCGTCGGGCGCGAAGTACTCGATGCCGCCCTTGGCCGTGCGCCGCGAGAAGATATGGTTCAGCACCATGCCCTGCGTGAGCAGGTTGGTGAACGGCTCGTCGACCTGGATGAGGCCCAGGTCGCGCATCGCCTTCGTCCAGAAGCGCGCGTACAGCAGGTGCAGGATGGCGTGCTCGATGCCGCCGATGTAGAGGTCCACCGGCATCCAATGCTGGGCGCGCGCGTCCACCATCGTGCCCGCGTCGGGGCAGGCGTAGCGCATGTAGTACCACGACGAATCCACGAACGTGTCCATCGTGTCCGTGTCGCGCCTGGCCGGCCCGCCGCACTTCGGGCACTTGCACTCGTAGAAGGACGGCGTCTTCGCGAGCGGGCTGCCGCTGCCGTCGGGCACGAGGTCCTCGGGCAGCACGACGGGCAGCTGGTCATCGGGCACGCCCACGTCGCCGCACTTCGGGCAGATGACGATCGGGATCGGCGTGCCCCAGTAGCGCTGGCGCGAGATGCCCCAGTCGCGCAGGCGGTACTGGATGCGCTTGGCGCCCAGCCGCATCGATTCGAGGTCGCGCGCCACGGCGTCGATGGCCGCCTGCTGCTCGAGGCCGTCGTACTTGCCCGAATGCACGTTGCGCCCGGGCGCCGCATACCACTCCTGCCACGCGTCCGTGGAGTAGGGCTTGCCCTCCACGTCGATGACCTGGCGGATCGTGAGGCCGTATTTCTTCGCGAACGCGAAGTCGCGCTCGTCGTGCCCCGGCACCGCCATCACGGCGCCTTCGCCGTAGGCCATGAGCACGTAATTGCCGACCCAGACCTCGACGGGCTCCTTCGTGAAGGGATGCAGCACGAACAGGCCCGTCGGCACGCCCTTCTTCTCCATGGTGGCGAGGTCGGCCTCCTGCACGCCGCCCTTCCTGCATTCGTCGATGAAGGCCGCGAGCTGCGGGTTGTTCCTCGCCGCCTCGGTGGCGACCGGGTGCTCGGGCGCCACCGCCGCGAACGTGACGCCCATGATCGTGTCCGCGCGCGTGGTGAAGACCTTGAGCCCCTGCCGGCCGTCGTTCATGCGGCGCGCGGTCTCGGGCGCGTAGGGCAGCGTGAATTCCACGCCCTCGCTGCGGCCGATCCAGTTGCGCTGCATCTGCTTCACCTGCTCGGGCCAGCCGAGGCCGTCGAGGGAATCGATCAGCTCGTCGGCGTACTGGGTGATGCGCATGTACCACATCGGGATCTCGCGCTTCTCCACGAGCGCGCCCGTGCGCCAGCCGCGGCCGTCGATCACCTGCTCGTTGGCGAGCACCGTCATGTCCACCGGGTCCCAGTTCACGACGCCGGTCTTCTTGTAGACGATGCCCTTCTCCCACAAGCGCAGGAAGAACCACTGGTTCCACTTGTAGTAGGAGGGATCGCAGGTCGCGAGCTCGCGCGTCCAGTCGATGGCCCAGCCCATCGACTGGCACTGCATCTTCATGTACGCGATGTTCTCGCGCGTCCACGGCGCGGGCGCGACCTGGTTGGCCATCGCGGCGTTCTCCGCCGGCAGGCCGAATGCATCCCACCCCATGGGGAAGAGCACGTTCATGCCCTTCATGCGCATGAAGTGGTAGAGCGCGTCGCTGATCGTGTAATTGCGCACGTGCCCCATGTGCAGCTTGCCGCTGGGGTACGGCAGCATGGACACGCAGTAGTACTTGGGCTTGGGCGAGCGGTCGGGCGCGACGAAGGCGCGGGTCTCGGCCCATTCGCGCTGGACCGCGGGCTCGATCGAGCGCGGCTGGTATTGGCTTTCCATCGCGGAATTATATCAGGGGCGCCCTGCCCAAGCCTTTGATTTGACGTGCAGTTGCGCAGGCTTTCGGTGCCTCGGCGCGCGCGGGCGCACTAGGAACTTTTACCGAAACGGCCGCGTCGAACCTTTGGTTTCGCCTTTGCGGCGAGACATTGCAGTTGGGGCAGACAGTTGGGGCGCTTCTAGAGGGGCGCCCTCTTTTTTTGCGATGGGGACTGTCCCTTCTTGCGCTGCGCGCCACGGCGCGCTCTTCTGGGGACCGTCCCCTCGCAAAAAAAGAATGTGCACGGAAGTGCAACCCTCCAAGAAAACCCTGGTACGGGCTCTCCCGATCAAAACGCGCCAATGGCAGCGACTTTGGCGATGATTCGCTGCTTCTCTTCGTCCGACAGCGGCTTGCGCCAATACACCATCAGGTGCTCGACGCCGGTGTCGACGTAGCCCGTGCGCAGGTCGGCCTGGCGCGCGCGCGGCTCGCCGACGTGGCCGAAGCCCGCGGGGCTGTCGCCCAGCATGCCGAGGCTGTCGCGCGTCACGATGGTCGCGAGCCCGCCCTCGTCGCGCACCTGCTCGAAGAGCCAGCGCGGCATCTTGCGGTAGGCCACGGCATCGACGCACATTCCGCCGCCGAGATGCACATCCTCGAACGGCCGCTGGTGGACGTAGGCGACCACTTTCGGCGCCGTGTCCCCCTCGGTGGAGGGCGGTGAGTACACGCACACGAAATGGCGCGGGTAATCGGGGACGTCGTGTCCGAAGCTGCGCCTGAAGAGGTCGCCCGCGACCACGCGCGCGTCGTTCACTTCCCACGTGCGCAGGTGCTCGCGCCAGGTTTGCGGACGCTGCGGCAGCTCGGGCGCTTTCACCGGCTCGGGCTGGCGCCCGATGAGCCGCGAAAACCACGATCGTTTCGGTGGCGCGGCCCCGGCGTCGCGCAGCAGCGCCGCGAGGTCGCCTTCGTCCTTCCAGTCGTCGCCGAACATGTAGCGCGGAATGCGCCAGCGCGAGCTGTCGCGGGTGGCCGGCTCCTTCGCCTCGTGCGCCGCGAAGGCCGCGACGATGCCGTGGCGCGGCGCATTGCGCGGCAGCCAGCCGTCCGCGAGGAACTCGTTCGCGGGGCCGTAGGGGTACGCGAACAGCACGGGACCCGCGCGGCCGCGCTTCTCGCGCAGCACGATGGCCGCGTTGCCGATCTCGCGTTCCGCCTCGCCGGCGTCGCGCACGTCGAAGGTTCCCTTCTCGGCACTCGTCTCGGTGCGCTCGAGCGACGCGTGGTTATGGTCCCAGCCGTGGCTTTCGACGGCGACCAGGCCCGTCGCCTCGGCCTCGCGCCACCAATCGTCGTTCCACCAGCGGCAGCCGATCATGCAGGTGCGATCGAGCACTTCGCGCGCGCCGGGCGAGACGATGACGAACGAGGTCGCGTGCAGCGACGGCTGCGCCTCGGCGCCGTGCCGCGCGCGGAAATCCTGGAGGATGCGGGTGAAGCCGCGTTGCGGTCCCCACGCCGGATGCGGCAGATCGTGGAAGTCGAAGTCGCTGCCGTCGTCGAACGACAGCCCCACGCAGCCCTGCAACCGGTCGAGCCGGCCTTCCACGAGCGCCGCGGCGATCGCCTGGAGCGACACCACGCGCAGGCCGAGCGCATGGATCGTGTCCAGGTCGCGAGCGAAGGCGACGTGGTCGTTGCGCGCGTAGCCGGGGCCGTCCACGCGTTGCGCGTGCCAGGTGAGGATCGGCACGCGGCCGGAGCGCTTCATCGGCGGGAATCTCGACGGGGTTTTTTTGATTGTATCGGGCCGTCGGCCGCGATGCCGGCGTGAAATAATCGAGGCTGCTTTCCCGCTTCGTCGTCCATGTCGAACCTCACCTCCGGCCTCAATCCCGAGCAGCTGAAAGCGGTCACGCTCCCGCGCCAGTGCGCGCTGATCCTCGCGGGAGCGGGCAGCGGCAAGACGCGCGTGCTGACCACGCGCATCGCCTATCTCATCCAGACGGGCCAGGCGAGCCCGGCCGGCATCCTCGCGGTCACCTTCACCAACAAGGCGGCGCGCGAGATGCTCACGCGGCTGTCGGCGATGCTCCCGATCAACACGCGCGGCATGTGGGTCGGCACCTTCCACGGCCTGTGCAACCGCCTGCTGCGCACGCATTTCCGCGAGGCGGAGCTGCCGCAGCTCTTCCAGATCCTCGATTCCGGCGACCAGCAGTCGCTCATCAAGCGGCTCGCCAAGGCGCAGGGCCTGGACGAGGAGAAGTACCCGCCGCGGCAGCTGCAGAACTTCATCAACAACTGCAAGGAAGCGGGGCTGCGCGCCAATGCGGTCGAGGCGGGCGACGAGTTCACGCGCCGCATGGTCGCCTTCTATGCCGACTACGACGCGCAATGCCGTCGCGAGGGCGTGGTGGATTTCGCCGAGCTGCTGCTGCGCACCTTCGAGCTGCTCGCGCGCAACCTGAACCTGCTGCAGCACTACCAGCAGCGCTTCAAGTACATCCTGGTGGACGAGTTCCAGGACACGAACAAGCTGCAGTACAAGTGGATCAAGCTGCTCGCGGGCACCAACGGCTGCGTCTTCGCCGTGGGTGACGACGACCAGTGCGTCGTCGAAGGCACCCTGGTCACCATGGCCGATGGCTCGCAGAAGCCGGTGCAGGACATCCGCAAGGGCGACCAGGTCCTCTCGTGCTATGGCACCAACGCGTATCGCGCGGCCACGGTCACCGATACGCACTCGAGCCTCGCGCGCAACGGCTTGATCGAGATCCGCACTTCGAGCGGGCGCAGGCTGGCCAGCACGCCGGGCCACACGCACTTCGCCGAGCGGCGTCCCGCGCCGCCGCGAAGGCAGGAAGTGCTGGTCTCGCTCTGCGCCGACAACGAAGCCGGCCGCGTCATCCACTCGGTGATGGCCGCCACGCGCGCGCCGTCGGCCTTCGAATCGTATGCGGCCGCCATGCGCGCCGCGGAAGAGGCCATCGCGTCGGCGGGCGGCGAGATCCGCCAGGTGGCCCACTGGGGCGGGCGCTTCTTCGATTTCGTCCCGGCGATCCAGGTGGAAGCCGGCATGACGATGATGGCCGGGGACGGCGCGGCCGAACGCGTCGTTTCCGTGCGGCGCATTCCGGGTGACCGGCACCGCGTCCACGACATCGACGTCTTCCCCACGCACAACTACATCGCCGCGGGGCTGGTCACGCACAACTCGATCTACCGCTTCCGCGGCGCGGAAGTCGGCAACATGAACGAGTTCGTGCGCGACTTCGGCGTGACGGACGTCATCAAGCTCGAGCAGAACTACCGCTCGCACGGCAACATCCTCGACGCGGCCAACGCGATCATCGCGCAGAACAAGGCGCGGCTCGGCAAGAACCTCTGGACCTCGGAAGGCAAGGGCGAGCCGCTGCGCGTGTACGCGGCCGCCAACGACGAGGAGGAGGCGCGGTTCATCGTGGACGAGGTGAAGGCGCTGCACCGCGAGGGCATGCCGCTGTCGGAGATGGCGCTGCTCTATCGCTCCAACGCGCAGTCGCGCATCCTCGAGCACTCGCTCTTCCGCGCGGGCGTCGCCTACAAGGTCTACGGCGGCCTGCGCTTCTTCGAGCGCCAGGAGGTGAAGCACGCGCTCGCCTACCTGCGGCTCGCGGCGAATCCCGACGACGACACGGCCTTCTCGCGCGTGGTGAACTTTCCGCCGCGCGGCATCGGCGCGCGCTCCATCGAGCAGCTGCAGGAGGCGGCCGAGCGCGGCATGGGCAGCCTCATGCACGCGGCGCGCAACGGCGTGGTCACCGGGCGCAGCGGCACGTCGCTCAAGCAGTTCATCGACGTGATCGACGGGCTGAGGAAGTCCGCCGAAACCCTGCGGCTGCCGGAGCTCATCGAGGAGATCCTCGAGCGCAGCAACCTGCGGCAGCACTACGCGGCGGAGAAGGACGGCCAGGACCGCCTGGAGAACCTGAACGAGCTCGTGAACGCGGCGACCATCTTCGCCGACGATTTCGAGCACGGCCTGGAGCCCGCCGGCGAGTCGGCCGAGGACGTGGAGGCCGC
>DASTGG010000110.1:0-10058 GCA_035719385.1 Usitatibacter sp. | reverse complement strand
TCGCCGAACGCGTTGATGATCGCCGGCGCGTTGGTCACGGACACGAACCGCGCGGCGTCCTTGCCCGACGTGTTGAAGTGCTGGTGCATCGTATTGAGCGGGATCGCGAAGATCGCGCCCTTCTTCCACTCGAACGTGACCTTCGCGCCCGCATCGTTCCACACGGTCGTGGAGCCGCGGCCGTCGAGCACATACACCATCTCCTCGAAGAGCTGGCGCCGCGGCGCGAGCTCCTTGCCGGGCGGGATCTCGCACACGTACGCGTCGTTCGATGTGCGCGATGCGTCGTGGTTGAGGAAGACGCCGCGGCCGCCGCGCGCGGGCCAGTCCTTCAGCTCGATCGCGTGCAGGTCCTGCTGGTAGATCGCGCTGCCGATCTCCAGGCCCTGCGATTTCACCCAGCGCGTATAGGGCGTCTCCTTCTCCGTGGCGAACTTCTTCGCCATCTCCTCGGAGACCTTCGCCGTTCCCAGTTCGTCACCAGCTGCCATTCATTTCTCCGTCACCCCGGCGAAGGCCGGGGCCTAATTGGATCCCGGCCCACTGCGCCAGGAGGCGCGGCCGGGATGACACTCATGCCGGCTGCCTGATCCTGCCCGTCAGGAACTGCTCGACCAGCTCCGGCGTCACCTTCACGCCCGGCCGATACTCGGGCGCGTCCTCGATCTGCTCCAGGTCGTTCAGGCCGCACGCCTTGAAGATGCGGTTCACCGCGGAGATGAGGCGCACCGGGCGATCCGGGTCGGCGTTGAAGTGCTGGCTGATCGTGTTGGGCGGGATGTAGATCACGTCGCCCGCCTCCCACTCGTAGCGCTTCACTTCCTTCTGCGGCGTCCAGTGGTACGTATCGGTGATCTCGACGTCGCAGTCCTGGTGCAGGTCGTAGCCGCGCCCCTCGACCACATACAGGCACTCCTCGGCGAGCTGGCGGTGCTTGCCCGATTTCGATCCGGGCGGAATGATCAGCATGTACGCGTCCACGGTTTCCATGCGCGTGTTCATGCCCTCGTTGAGCAGGTGCTTGAGCAGCCCGTGGCGCGACAGCTCCCACGGCATCTCCTCCGGATGCACGATCTTCCTGCGCTTGGCATTGCGCGCCGGCGCGGCGGCCGCGTCGTCGAGCAGCGCCTGGTACAGCGCCTTGTTCTCCGTGCCCTTCTTCCACGCTTTCGATTCACCCCAGGCCATTGCTTTCTCCTATGGTCCGAAATTGGATCCCGGACCATCGCTGCGATCGCAGCGTCCGGGATGACAGCACCGTCGCCCCGGACGCCGCTGCTGCGGCAATGGGCCGGGGCCCGATCTCACTCGTGATTGAAATCCGATTCGTCCTCGCGCGCCTTGAACGCGGCGGCCTCGGGCCCCGGCGCGGGCTCCGTGGGCCGCGGCTCGACCTGCTTCTGGAAGAGCATGTTCATGAACATGTACATGGGCTTCGTCTTGAGGACGAGCGCGCGCGCCGGCCTCGTGGCGCTCGCGTTGAAATGCTGGTGCACGCAGTTGTTGTGCACGATCGCGACGTCGCCCGCCTTCCAGTCGTACCGGATGCCGTCGTGGATCTCGTAGCCCTCGCCGTCGAGGATGTAGAACGCCGCCTCGTTCACGTGGCCGTGCTTCTGGCTGCGGCCGCCGGGAGCGTATTCCTCGAGGTGCAGGTGGAAGAGCTGCGAGATGCCGTCCTTGGGCTCGACGTAGTGGCGGCTGAAGGCCTGCGGCCCGTCGCGGAACCGGATCTCCTTCGCCTTGCGCACGCGCGGCATCGCGCGCAGCCGGGCGAGCTCCTCCTTGAGGCTGTACTGCCCCTGGATGCCGCGCACGAAGATGCGGTCCTTCTTCGAGTGGTAATGCGACTCGGTGCCGACCTGCTGCTCCGGCGTCGAGACCTCCTGCTGCTTGCTCACTGGCGTATCCATGTCCCGCCTCCTTGTTTCCATGTCCTGGTGCCTAGACGCCGTACTCGTCGAGCCGGAAGCGCTTCGGCTTGAGCGTGCGGCAGATCTCGCGGTTGAGACCCGCCTGCGCGAGCCCGATTCCCTTCTCTGCGGCCATCGCCTGCACGATCTCCATGTCGTCCTCGGCCCAGGCCATCGTGTTCATCTTCCAGTTGCGCAGCACGTAGTTGTCCGCGCTGGACATGAGCAGCGTCTCGCGCAGCTTCTCCGGGTCCATGCCGTAGCGCTGCGCGAGCGCGAGCGCCTCGTGGTTGGCGATGAGGCACGACCACATCACCATGTTGTTCGCGGCCTTGGCGACCTGCGCGGTGCCGACGGGGCCGGTGTGCGCGATGTCGGCCGAATAGCAGCCGATCACGGGCTTCAGGCGCTCCACCACCGCGGCCTCCCCGCCCACGAACGACAGCAGCGTGCCCTCGTCGGCCGCCTTGCCGCCGCGGCACACGGTCGAATCCACCACGTGCACGCCGCGCGGCGCGCCCATCGCGGCGAGTTCCACGATCGTCTTCGGATGCACGGTCGAGAGGACGGCCACGATCGAGCCCTTCGCGAGGTCCTGCAGGCCGCCTTCGGCCGACAGCAGCTCGCGCAGCTCGCGGTCGTAGCCCACGCAGACGAGCACGATCTCCGAGGTTCTCGCGAGCGTCGGCAGGTCCACCCAGCGGCCGCCCTTCGACTCGACGACCGCGCGCTTGGCCGCGTCGATGTCGTGGACGCAGACGTCGTAGCCCTTGCGGGCGACGTGGCCGATCATGGGCT
The DNA here is from genome assembly GCA_035719385.1 of Usitatibacter sp. Taxonomy (GTDB): domain Bacteria; phylum Pseudomonadota; class Gammaproteobacteria; order Burkholderiales; family Usitatibacteraceae; genus Usitatibacter. The sequence goes on along the minus strand of DASTGG010000110.1, from coordinate 7,347 downwards.
GGCCCATGCGCCCCGCGCCGATGAATCCGATCTTCGGTTTCGCGTTCATCGTTTCTGCGTGATGGTGTCGACCAGCGCCGGCTGCCCCGCCTTGACGCGGGCGATGGCGCGCTTCAGCGCCGGCGCGATGTCCTTCGGGTTCTCGATCGGACCTTCGCCGTGCCAGCCCATCGACTGCGCGAGCTTCGCGAAGTCGGGATCCGGGTCGGTCATGTCCATGCCGATGTGCGCGCGCTCGACCGGCGTGCCGCGCAGCTTCGCCATGCGGATCTGGTGCTCCCAGTCGTTGTAGTACGCGCGGTTGTTGTACATCACGACGAGCATCGGGATGCGGTGCTTGGCCGCGACCCAGAGCGCGCCGGCGTCGAACATGAGGTCGCCGTCGGGCTGCATGTCCACGACGAGCCGCTTGTGCTCGCGATGGGCGAGCGCCACGCCGAGCGAGATGCCGAGCTGCGTCGAGGTCCCCAGCGACTTGCCCGGGTGCCGGCAAGGCTGGTCGAAATCCCAGAGCTTGCGCGTCCAGTCCTCGAGAGTGCCGGCGGTGAGGACCCAGTCCTCGTCGCGGATCCGTTCCCAGACCTCGGAGGCCAGCCGCGGCAGCGTGATGGGCGACGCGTCCCAGTCCTGCTTCGCCTGCTCCTGCCACTTTTCGCGGCGCGCCTTCGTATTCGCGGCGATCTCCGCGGCGCGCGCCTTCACCTTCGCGCGCAGCTTCGCGTCCTTTTCGAGGCGCGCCTTCAGCAGCCCGGTGAGCATCGGGATGGCGAGCGTGGTGTCGGCCATCACGCGCAGGTCCGCGTGGTTCATGCGCTGGTAGTCGAGCGCCCAGGCCGAGAGCTCGAGGTCGCCGAAGCCGATCTCGATCCACTTCGCGCCCGCCGGCACGACCGAGGTGAGCTGCCGCGTCGTGCTCACGAGCTCCGTCGTGGGCTTCTCCCAGTCGCGCGCGTCGAGGCACACGACGACGTCCGCGTCCCGGAAGTGGTCCTTGGTGAGGCTCGCGTTGAGCGGATGGCGGCTCGGGAAGTTGAGGCGCCCGTTGGTGTCGTGCACCGGGATCCCCGCGGTCTCGGCCAGCTCCACCAGCGAATGGAAAGCCTCGTGGTCGCGCCCCACGTATTCCGCGATGATGACGGGGTGCTCCGCGGCCGCGATCATGTCGGCGGCGCGCTCGAGCGCGGCGGGATCGGGCCCGAGCCGCGACGGCACCTTCACCGCGTGCGGCGGCGGCAGCGGCACCTCGTGGTCCAGCTTCTGCTCCTGCAGCCACGCGTCGTAGATCATGTAAACGGGGCCTTGCGGCTGCGTCATCATCACGCCGTACGCGCGGGCGAACGACTCCGGCACGCCGTCGATCGTGTGCGGCTGGTAGTCCCACTTCGTGTACTGGCGCACCGCCTCGCCCTGCCCCTGCGCGGTATGGATCCAGTCGATGCGCGGGCGCCGCTTCGTCTCGTCCATCGGCCCGGTCGCGCCGATGATGAACACCGGCGCGCGGTCGATGTAGGCGTAGTAGATCGCCATGTTGGCGTGCAGCAGCCCGACGAGGTTGTGCACGATCGCCACCATCGGCTTGCCGCTCGCCTTCGCGTAGCCGTGCGCCACCTGCACGGCGGTCTCCTCGTGCTGGCACAGCATCATGGTCGGGCGGTTCTGCCCGTAGTTCACGATGGAGTCGTGCAGCCCGCGATAGCTCGCGCCGGGGTTGAGCGAGGCGTGCGGGAGGTCGTACGCGTGCAACAGGTCCACGATCACGTCGGAGGCCCAGCGCTCCTTCGTGGGTGACGTGGCGTGCGCGTGCTTCGGAGCCTCGGTCCGGGCTCTCGGCGGCGCTTCGCGGGTCGTTTCCTTGTCCATTCCGGTTCCCGGCCCCTTCATGCGGCCTTGATCGCGATGCACTTGTCGGGATCGAGCTGCACGAAGATCGGGTTGCCGATCGGCGTGCGCAGCGACGGATGGCGGCGCGAGAGCAGCGTGCGCTCGCCGAGCTTCACCTGGAAGTCCACGCATTCGCCGAGGAACACCTTCTGGTCCACGCGCGCCTCGCGCACGTTGATCCCGTCGGGCCTGGATTCGCGCAGCTCGACGTCCTCGGGGCGCACGGACAGCAGGATCTTGTCCTGCGCGCGCAGCGACTCGTTCGCATGGACGGTGAGGTCGCCGATCTCGGTGCGCACGCGGTAGCGGCCGTCGGCGCCGTCGGGCCCGAGCACGGAGCCGTCCAGGAAGTTGGTGCTGCCGACGAAGTCCGCGACGAAGGAATTCAGCGGACGCTCGTAGATGTCGCGCGGGCTGCCGATCTGGTGGATGCGGCCCTCGTTCATGACCGCGATCTCGTGCGAGAGCGCCAGCGCCTCGCTCTGGTCGTGCGTCACGTAGATGGTCGTGATCTTCAGCTCGCGCTGCAGGCGCTTGAGCTCGAAGCGCATCTTCTCGCGCAGCTTGGCGTCGAGGTTCGAGAGCGGCTCGTCGAGCAGCAGCAGCTGCGGCTCCATGACGAGGGCGCGCGCGAGCGCGAGGCGCTGCTGCTGCCCGCCCGAGAGCTTCGTCGCGTCGCGATCGGCGAGGTGGTCGAGCTGCGTGGCCGACAGCACGCGCATCACCTTGTCGCGGATTTCCTGGCGCGAGTATCTCCGGTCACCCACTTCCAGCGGGAAGGCCGCGTTCTTGAACACGGTCATGTGCGGCCAGATAGCGTAGGACTGGAAAACCATGCCGAAGCCGCGGCGGTTCGGCGTGACGAACACGCCTTTGGATGACGAGAACACCACGCGGTCCTTCACCGCGATCTCGCCCACGCGCGGCTTCTCGAGGCCCGCGATGGAGCGCAGCGTCGTGGTCTTGCCGCAGCCGCTGGGGCCGAGCAGCGTGAAGAGCTTGCCCTCGGGCACGTTGAAGGTGACGTCCTGCGCCGCCCTCACGATCTCGCCGTGCTCGTTCGGATATTCCGTGCAGAGGCCTTCGACTCGAAGCACTGCCACCTCCTCCATTAACCGCGGCTCCCGCCGCGTGTCGTCATCCCGGACGGCGCCATTGCGCCAACGGTCCGTGACCCGATCTCACTCCTTCACCCCGAACTTCCTGCCCAGCCACTGCGCCACCATAACGAGCACGAAGAGCGCCAGGATGAACATGACACCGAGCGCCGAGAGCTCCACGTACTGCCCGTTCTCCCACAGCTCCCAGATCACGATCGACACGACCTCGGTGCCGGGGCTGTAGAGCAGGATCGAGCTCGACAGCTCGCGGATGGAGACGATCATCACGTAGATCCAGCCGGCGACGAGCCCGGGCTTGAGCAGCGGCAGGATCACGCGCCGGAAGGTCGTGCCCCACGAGGCGCCGCTCATCGCCGCCGACTCCTCGAGCTCCTTGTGGATCTGCAGCATGGACGTCGTGTTGTAGCGCAGGCCGTACGGCATGAACCGCGTCACGTAGGCGATGAACATGATCCACATCGTCCCGTACACGCCGATGTCCACGTTGAGGTAGAAGATCATGATGGCCAGGCCGAGCACGAGCCCGGGGAAGACCATCGGCAGCGAGGCGATGTTGTCGAGGAGCCACCGGCCCGGCAGCTTCGTCTTCACCACGATCCAGCAGATTACCGAGGTGACCAGCATGATGAGGGTGGCGCTGCCCACGCCGAGCAGCAGGCTGTTCCACACCGCGCCGATCAGGTTCGGGTACGTGAGGATGAAGCGGTACGGGTCGAGCGTGAGGTTCTTCAGCGCCTGCATCGAGGGCACCGAATAGAACTTCTGGAACGACGACCACACCAGCACCGCGAACGGCAGCACCACGATCAGCAGGAAATAGACGATGAAGATCGCGGCGGTGAAGTACCGCCACGGGCCGAGGTCGATCTGGCGCGGCCGGAAGCCCTTGCCCGTCATGGTCGCGTACTTCGATCCGCGGCTGGAGAGCCGCGACTGGAAATAGACGCCCACCGTCGTGATGAGCAGGAGCGTGACCGCATAGGCGGAGGCGAGGCCCACCTGGCTCGGGTACTTGTGCACCGCCTGGTAGATGGACGACGTGAAGACCTGGATGCCCACCGGCAGGCCGAGCAGCGCGGGCACCTCGAAGGACTCGATCGCGCGCACGAAGAGGATCAGCAGCGTGGCGAAGATCGCGGGCCAGGACAGCCGCAGCGTGATGCGCCACGCCACCTGCGGCACGCTCGCGCCGCTCATCATCGCGGATTCCTCGAGCGACGGGTCCATGGCGCGGAATGCCGCGGACATGAGCAGGAAGGCCATCGGCGAATAGTGCAGGCCGTCGACCCAGACCATCCCCGCCATCGAGTAGATGTCGAAGAGCGCGTCGATGCCGAAGAGGTCCTTCACGACCAGGTTGACGATGCCGATCTTCGGGCTCGCGAGCAGGATCCACGCGACCGTGAAGAGGATGCCCGGGATGATGAGCGGGATGATCGACAACGCGTAGAAGAGCGACTTGAACGGCGTGTTGGTGCGCTCGTTCATCCACGCGAGCGCCGTGCCCACCAGGAAGGAGAACGTCGAGGTGCCCAGCGCGTACTTCACCGACGTCCAGAAGAGGCGCAGCGTCTCGCCGGTGCCGTAGGCCTCGACGTAGTTGCCCAGCGTGAACTTCGCCGCCTGCTCCGCCGTCTGCGGCGTGAAGAAGCTCTGCCACAGCAGGAACCCGAGCGGGATCACCGCGAGATAGACCGCGATCCCCACGCAGAGCGCGATGACGAGCTTGCCGCCCCACTCGAAACGGCGCGGCTCGACGACGCTCACTGCCGCCATCGATGTTCCTTCATGTAGAACGTCGGTCTGCATAGGAATACGGGTCAAATTTATCACACGACATCGGCCGCGGGCCCCTGTTTTCGATTCATCGGGTCCCCGCCTTCGCGGGGATTTCGGGCGTCCCCGGCCCTATGCCCTCAACTTGGCGCGGTGGTAATCCCAGACCTTGCGCAACAGGTGCGGCCGTCGCAGGTTCGCCCCGATCTTCTCGACCTCTCCGGCCGTCAGCGCGTAAGGCGTGCCGATGGCGCGGGCCAGGTATTGCCGCCGCGCGGTCTCCTCCAGGTAGATCGCGAGGACGAAGGCCTCGACGACATCGCCGCCCACGGTGACCGCGCCGTGGGACTTGAGCATGCAGACGCGATGCGGCCCCAGCGCCGCCGCCAGCTCCTCCGCGAGGCCGCGCTCGTTGATCGACGCGGTCTTCGCGAACGTCTGCACCGGCCCCATCACCGCGGCCTGCATCGTCACGGGCTGCACCGCCTGCCCCGTCATGCTGAAGAGCGTGGACCAGACCGGGTGCGTGTGCGCGACCGCGTTCACGTCCGGGCGGCGGCGATAGATCGCGCTATGCAGGTGGAACTCCATCGGCGGCACGACGTCGGTGCCGACCGGCTTGCCGTCGAGGTCGATCTCGATGATGTCCTCGACCGCGAGGTGGCTGCGCACCGATTTTCCCGAGTTGATCAGGATGTGGTCGGTGCCGGGAAGCCGGCAGCTCATGTGGCCGTTGAAGTCGATCACCTCCGCGCGCTCCATCATCGAGAGCGCATCCACGAGGTCCTGCTTGAGCTGTTGCACCGGGACGCCCTGGTCGTTCATGCCGCACCTCCTGCCGCACGCCGCGAATGATGGTGGTGATGGTGGCCATGGCCGTGGTCGTGGTCATGGTGGTGGTCCTGCCCGTGGCCGCGCATCTTCGGCCCCCGCGGGTCCTCGCTGAAGACGAGCGACTTGATCGTGACCGGCACCGTCTGCGAGGGCATCCTGATGCGCCCCAGGTCCACGTAGTCGAAGTCCCAGAGCGACACGCCGTCGATCACCAGCACCTCGGATGCGATGCCCCACTCCTCCTTCAGCAGCGCGCCGAGCGAATGCGCGATGTCGCCGTCGAGCACGAGGAAGAGCGGTTTCGCGTTCATGAGCGTCATGGGCAGCGCCTCGACGATGCCCTGCGCGAGCGCCGACAGGCGCGCGAACGCGGGCGGCCCCTGCCAGCGGAAGGCGAGCGCCACCTCCGCCTCGCCCTCCTGCAGGTCGAACGCCTGGAAGTGGCGCCGGATCGCCTGCGCGACCCGCGCGGCATCGATCGTCGGCCCCAACTCGATGTCGGGCTGCAGCACCTGCAGGTTCCTGCGCGGCAGCAGCTCGCCCGGGTTCGAGACGTAGACCGTATTGCCCGACAGCTGCACGCTGTACTCCGAGGCGCCGATGGCCGTCGCGCGGATGCATTCCCCGGCGGGCAGCAGCGGGTACGGCAACCTGCCCGCGTCGAGGCGTTTCCTGACCGCCGCGCCGAGCCGCTTGCCGAGGTCGCCGAAATCGCGCTCCTCGCGGCCATAGACGTACTCGGCGACCCCTCCCGAGAACATGACGCCCGCGATGCCCTCGACGGGCTCGAGCGGGTCCGTGAGCCAGAGCGCCTGCACTTCAGCCGGCGGCTCGTCCTGCGTGAGCGCGGCGACGAGCGCATCGGCCATCCACTCCGCGACGCGGTCGAGGTCGCCGGCCGCGATTCGCGAGCCCAGGCGCCAGTCGAGCCCGGCATTCTTCGCGAGCTGCTTGCCGGTCGGATCGAGCCGCGTCAACGTCTCCTCCTCCGCCACCACCAATCGCCCGCCGAGGTGGATCGCCGCCGTGTGCACCACGCGCCCGTTTTCGAGCAAGGCGAGCTTGGTCGTGCCGCCGCCGATGTCCACGTTCAGCACCGGGCGTTGCAGGTCGTGCGAGGCGCGCGCGGCGCCGGAGCCATAGGCCGCGAGCAGCGATTCCATGTGGTGGCCCGCGGTCGCGCAGACGAACTCGCCGCCCATGTCCGCGATCACGTCGGCGATCGCCTTGGCGTTCTCGCGCCGCAGCGCCTCGCCGGTGAGGATGACGGCCCCCGTGTCGATGTTGTCGGGATGGATGCCGGCCGCGGTGTAGGCCGCGTCGATGATCTCTCCCACCGCCTTCTCGTCGATGCGCGTCTCGCTCTGGTAGGGCGTGAGCGCGACGGGCGATTCGTAGAGAGTCTCGCGCTTCACCACGAAGTAGCGGCTGGTGAGGTCTTCCGCTAGGCGGCGCATGTAGATGCGCGAGAAGATCACCTGCGTCCCGGAGGAGCCGATGTCGATGCCCACGCACACCAGGGTGATGTGGTCCTGGATCCAGAGCGAATCGTTCTCGAGGTCGTAGTCGCCGAGGTCGTCGTGGTCATGGTCGTGGTCGTACTCGCCCTCGGCATGCGAATGCATCCCGCCCTCGCCCATCATGTGGTCGAGGAGCGTGTGCTTCTTCGCCCCGATGGGTTCGGCCATGGCTAGATCCGGAAGCTCTCCAGCGTTTCCGGCGCGAAGAGCGCTTC
>DASTGG010000109.1:0-2129 GCA_035719385.1 Usitatibacter sp. | reverse complement strand
CCACCAGCGGCTTCTCGGCGCGCAGGCAGGGAACCGCCTGGCGCTGCATGTTCGAGCCCATCAGCGCGCGGTTCGCGTCGTCGTGCTCGAGGAACGGGATGAGCGATGCGGCCACCGAGACGATCTGCGAAGGCGCCACGTCGATGTACTCGATCCGGTCGGGCGTGGACAGCGTGAACTCGTTGCGGTGGCGGCAGGACACCAGCTCGTCGACGAACTTGCCGTTCTTGTCGAGCTCGGCGTTCGCCTGGGCGATCACGTACTTGCCCTCCTCGATCGCCGACAGGTACTCGATGTCCTTGGTCACCTTGCCGTCGCGCACGCGGCGGTACGGCGTCTCGATGAAGCCGTAGTCGTTGGTGCGCGCGTAGAGCGCCAGCGAGTTGATGAGGCCGATGTTCGGGCCTTCCGGCGTCTCGATCGGGCAGACGCGGCCGTAGTGCGTCGGGTGCACGTCGCGCACCTCGAAGCCCGCGCGCTCGCGCGTCAAGCCCCCCGGGCCCAGCGCGGAGATGCGGCGCTTGTGCGTGATCTCCGAGAGCGGGTTGGTCTGGTCCATGAACTGCGACAGCTGCGAGGAGCCGAAGAACTCCTTGATCGCCGCGGAGACGGGCTTCGCGTTGATCAGGTCGTGCGGCATCAGGTTCTCGCTCTCGGCCTGCGACAGGCGCTCGCGCACCGCGCGCTCGACCCGCACGAGCCCGGAGCGGAACTGGTTCTCCGCCAGCTCGCCCACCGAGCGCACGCGGCGGTTGCCGAGGTGGTCGATGTCGTCGATCTCGCCGCGGCCGTTGCGCAGCTCTACGAGGATCCTGATCACCGCGACGATGTCGTCGTTGGACAGCGTCATCGCGCCCGTGAGCTCGTCGCGCCCCACGCGGCGGTTGAACTTCATGCGGCCCACGGCCGAGAGGTCGTAGCGGTCCTCGCTGAAGAACAGGCCGTTGAAGAGCGTCTTCACGGCGTCCTCCGTCGGCGGCTCGCCGGGGCGCATCATGCGGTAGATCGCGACCTGCGCGTTCAGCGCATCCGTGGACTCGTCGATGCGCAGCGTCTGCGAGATGTACGGGCCCTGGTCGAGGTCGTTCGTGTAGAGGGTCTTCACCTCCTCCACGCCCGAGTCGAGGATCTTCTTGAGGACCGCCTCGGTGATCTCCTCGTTCGCGTTGGCGACGACCTCGCCGGTCTCGGTGTTGACGACGTTCTTCGCGAGCGCGCGGCCCACGAGGAAATCCGGCTCCACGGAGAGCTTCTTCATCCCGGCGGCTTCCATCTCGCGGATGTGCTTGACCGTGATGCGCTTGTCCTTCTGCACGATGACCTTGCCGGCCTTCGTGGTGATGTCGAACTTCGCGATGTCGCCCTTGAGGCGCTCCGGGACGATGTCGTACTCGACGCCCTTCCTGGTGACGTGGAACGTGTCGAAGTCGAAGAACTGCGCGAGGATCTGCTCGTTGGTGTAGCCGAGCGCCTTCAGCAGGATGGTGACCGGCATCTTGCGGCGGCGGTCGACGCGGAAGTACAGGTAATCCTTCGGATCGAACTCGAAGTCGAGCCACGAGCCGCGATAGGGGATCACGCGCGCGCTGAAGAGGAGCTTGCCGGACGAGTGCGTCTTGCCGCGGTCGTGCTCGAAGAACACGCCCGGCGAGCGGTGCAGCTGCGAGACGATCACGCGCTCGGTGCCGTTGATGACGAAGGAGCCGTTGCGCGTCATGAGCGGGATCTCGCCCATGTACACCTCCTGCTCCTTCACTTCCTTCACCGTGGGCTTGGCGGCCTCGCGGTCCATGATCGTGAGGCGCACCTTCGCGCGCAGCGGGGAGGCGAACGTGAGGCCGCGCTGCTGGCACTCGACCACGTCGAACGGAGGCTCGCCCAGCGCGTAGCTCACGAACTCGAGGCGCGCGTTGCCCGAATGGCTGGAGATCGGGAAGACGGAGTTGAAAGCCGCCTCGAGGCCCACCTGGGTGCGGGCGCCCGGGCCCTTTTCGGCCTGGAGGAACTCGGCGTACGAGTTGATCTGTGTGGCAAGGAGGAAAGGCACATCCAGCACGGCCGCGCGCTTGGCGAAGCTCTTGCGGATGCGCTTCTTCTCGGTGAACGAGTAGGTCATGGGGGCTCCGGAA
>DASTGG010000108.1:0-14173 GCA_035719385.1 Usitatibacter sp. | reverse complement strand
TTCTGCAAAATGGAGTCTGACCCCATTAATCCGACGCCATTAATCCGCGCTGCCGTCAGTGGCGGAAGTGCCGCATCCCGGTGAAGACCATCGCGATGCCGTGCCCGTCGGCCGCGGCGATCACCTCGTCGTCGCGCACGCTGCCGCCGGGCTGGATCACCGCCTTCGCGCCGGCGTTGGCGACCACGTCGAGCCCGTCGCGGAACGGGAAGAAGGCGTCCGAGGCCGCCACCGACCCGCGCAACGAAAGGCCCGCGTTCTTCGCCTTGATCGACGCGATGCGCGTCGAGTCCACGCGGCTCATCTGCCCGGCGCCCACGCCGAGCGTCATGCCGTTGGCGCAGAAGACGATGGCGTTGGACTTCACGAAGCGCGCCACGCGGAAGGCGAAGATGAGGTCGTTCATCTGGGCCGCCGTGGGCTCGCGCTTCGTCACCACGCGCAGCGCCGACACGTCGAAATCGTCCGGCGTCTGTACCAGCAGGCCGCCGCCCACGCGCTTCATCTCCAGGCGGTTCATGTCACGCGCGTTCTCGATGGTGAGCAGGCGCACGTTGCGCCTGGCGCGGAAGACGCGCTGCGCCTCCTCGTCGTACGCCGGCGCGATGACGACCTCCACGAACTGCTTCGACACCGCCTCCGCCGTCTCGCCGTCCACCGCGCGGTTGAACGCGATGATGCCGCCGAAGGCCGAGGTCGGGTCGGTGAGGAAGGCATTGCGGTACGCCGCCAGCGGCGAATCCGCGATTGCCACGCCGCACGGGTTGGCGTGCTTGATGATCACGCAGGCGGGCACGTCGAACGTGCGGCAGCATTCCCAGGCCGCGTCGGCGTCGGCGATGTTGTTGTAGCTGAGTTCCTTGCCCTGCAGCTGCGTGAAGCCCGCCAAAGTGCCGCGCGGCGGGTCGCGCTCGACGTAGAACGCCGCGGACTGGTGCGGGTTCTCGCCATAGCGCAGCGTCTGCGCGAGGCGGAACTGCAGGTTGAGCCGGTCGGGAAAGGTCCGCGCGCCGCCGCGGCCGTCGCGCCCCGTGAGCCAGCTGGAGATCATGCCGTCGTATTCGGCGGTGTGGCTGAAGGCCTTGGCGGCGAGGGCGTAGCGCTCGTCGAAGTTGAGCTTGCCGCCGCTGCGGCGCATCTTGGCGAGCAATGGCGAATAATCCGCGGGGTCGGTAACCACCGCCACGAAGGCGTGGTTCTTCGCCGCGGCGCGCACCATCGCGGGGCCGCCGATGTCGATGTGCTCGATCGCCTCCTCCATCGTGCAGCCCGGCCGGGAGACCGTCTGCTCGAAGGGGTAGAGGTTCACCACCACCATGTCGATGGGCGGGATGTCGTGCTCTTCCATGGCGCGCACGTGATCCGGCTTGTCGCGCCGCGCGAGGATGCCGCCGTGGATCCTGGGGTGGAGCGTCTTCACGCGCCCCTCCATCATCTCCGGGAAGCCGGTGTGATCGGCCACTTCGGTCACCACGACGCCGTGCAGCCGCAGGAGCTGCGCCGTGCCGCCGGTCGAGAGGATCTGCACGCCCTGCTCGAGCAGGCCGCGGGCGAATTCGACGATACCGTTCTTGTCCGAGACGCTGATCAGCGCGCGGGTTATCTTGATCGGGTCCATTGTTCGTTCTTGTCGTTCCCGCGCAGGCGGGAACCCAATGTGATTGGATCCCGGACCATCGCTGCGGGTGCAGCGGCCGGGGTGACTAGTCTAACCCGTGTTGCTGCAGCTTCTTGCGCAGCGTGTTGCGATTGAGTCCCAATAGCTCCGCGGCGCGCGTCTGGTTGCCGTGCGCCTGGAGCATGACCACCTCCAGCATCGGCTTCTCGACGGCGTTCACCACCATGTCGTAGATGCCGGTGCACTTCTCCCCGTCGAGGTCCTTGAAGTACTGCTTCATGACCTTGCGGACCGCGAGCGAGATCTCGTTGTCGCGTGCGCCGGTGTCGGCCCGGCTTTCTGATCGGTGTTTAGGCTGCAAGAGCGACCTCTTCATCGTCGTATTCCAGCTCACGGGACCGGCTCATGAGCTCGCCGAAGAACTGCGCCACCGCCTCGAGCTGCTCCTCGGCGGTCTCGAGCGCGTTCATCCGTGCGCGGAAGCCCGCCGAGTTGCGCAATCCCTTCGTGTACCAGCCGATGTGCTTGCGTGCCACCCTCACGCCGCGCTCCCGGCCATAGAAAGCATATAGCTCCTGCAGGTGTTCCACCATCACTTCGCGGATCGTCGCGACCTCGGGCGGCGGCAGCTTCCCGCCGGTCTCGAGGTAATGCGCGATCTCGCCGAAAATCCAGGGACGGCCCTGCGCCGCGCGCCCGATCATGATGGCATCGGCGCCGGTGTAATCGAGCACGTACTTCGCCTTCTCCGGCGAGTTGATGTCTCCGTTGGCGATGACCGGAATCGTCACCGCCTGCTTGACGGCACGGATCGTGTCGTATTCCGCCTCGCCGGTGTACATGCACGCGCGCGTGCGGCCGTGCATGGCGAGGGCCTGGATGCCATGGTCCTGGGCGATCCTCGCGATCGTGAGCGCGTTGCGGTTTTCCTTGCTCCAGCCGGTGCGGATCTTGAGGGTCACCGGCACCTCCACCGCCTTCACGACGGCATCGACGATGCGCGCCACGAGCGACTCGTCCTTCAGGAGCGCCGAGCCGGCATAGACGTTGCAGATCTTCTTGGCGGGGCAGCCCATGTTGATGTCGATGATGTCGGCGCCCTTGTCCACGTTGTAGCGGGCCGCCTCGGCCATCATCTCCGGGTCCGCTCCGGCGATCTGGATCACCTTCGGCTCGACCTCGCCCTCGTGGTTGCCGCGGCGGATGGTCTTCTCGGAGCCCCACAGCAGCGAGTTGGACGCGACCATCTCGCTCACGGCCATGCCGGCGCCCAAGCGCTTGCAAAGGCTCCTGAAGGGCCGGTCCGTGACGCCCGCCATGGGGGCGACGACGAGATTGTTCCGAAGCTGGACGCTTCCGATTTTCACGATGCCAGGGGCTTTCGAATTCCGCTTTATCGGCCCGCTTCGGGGATGGGGCCCTGCACGGAAAGGGTGATCATTTTATACGCGCCGTGAAGGGCGCAGGAAGTTAATTTTCGCACAGCGTGATCGATGCACGCATTTCACGAATGCAAAGCTTCGCCGATGTCAACCAGCGCCTTGCGTTGCGCCTCGATGCCGAGCGGGCCGACCAGCTCGAGGCGATAGAGCTTGCGGTCGTCTTTCCACGACAAGGTGGTGCTCACGCAGCCGGACGGCGAGCGCATCGAGAAGAGCCCGGCCGGCTCGCCGTGGATGGACCGGTTGCTCATGCCCTCGATGTCCACCGTGCCCACGTCGGCCGCATAGTCCCACTCGCTCAACGCGAGCAGCGCGCCCTGCGGCGAACGGAAGAAGCGGGTGACGCGATGCGGCACGCGCTCGGGCAGATATCCCTCGTAGCTCCATTGGACGAGCGGCGTCTTCGACACGTCGCTCGCGATCGCGGACGCGGGCTGCGGCAGCGGTCCGGGCCTCGCGGCGCGCTCGACCTGCAGGATGGCCGAGACGTGGCCTTCCTCCACGTTGAAGACCGCGTCCTGTGGAAGGGGCGCGGCGATCCGCGGCGGCCGCGCCGGCATCGGAACGTCGCGTTTCGGGCAGTCGGCGCGCTGCGCCATCGCGCTGCACGCCATCGTGCAGGCAACCGCCGCGAAAATGCCGCGCCATGCCTTCATCGCCCGTAGCCTCCGCCTCCGGGTGTTTCGATCACGAACACGTCGCCCGGGTTCACCGGCGTTTCGTCGGCGAAGGAAAGATCGGTGCGCGTGCCGTCGGCGCGCTCGACCCAGTTGCGCCCGACGTCGCCGGGCATGCCGCCGGCCATGCCGTACGGCGGTATGCGGCGGTGGCCCGCGAGGATCGCCGCGGTCATCGCTTCGAGGAAACGCACGCGCCGCGTGGCGCCGTTGCCGCCGTGCCAGCGGCCACCGCCGCCGCTGCCCTTGCGAATCGAGTGCTCTTCGATGCGCACCGGGAACCGCCACTCGAGCACTTCGGGATCCGTGAGGCGGGAGTTCGTCATGTGCGCCTGCACCGTGTCGGTCCCGTCGAACCCGTCGCCCGCGCCCGTGCCGCCCGAGATGGTCTCGTAGTACTGGTAGCGGTCGTTGCCGAAGGTGAAGTTGTTCATGGTGCCGTAGGACGCGGCCATGACGCCCAGGGCGCCGTAGAGCGCGTCGGTGATGCACTGCGACGTCTCCACGTTGCCCGCGACCGTCGCGGCGGGCGGGCGCGGATTCAGCATGGAGCCTTCCGGGATGACCACCTCGATGGGCTTGAGGCATCCGGCGTTCATCGGGATCTCGTCGTCGACGAGCGTGCGGAAGACGTAGAGCACCGCCGCATACACGACGGCGGACGGGGCGTTGAAATTGCTCTCGAGCTGCGCGCTGGTGCCCGTGAAATCCACCGTGGCGCTGCGGCGGTCCGCGCCGATGGTGATCTTCACGCGGATGACGGCGCCGTTGTCCATCTCGTAGGCGAATTCGCCGTCCTTGAGCACGCCGATCACGCGCCGCACGCACGCTTCGGCATTGTCCTGCACGTGGCGCATGTACGCCTTCACCACATCGATGCCGAAGTGCTCGACCATGCGCTTGAGCTCGTGCACGCCCTTCTCGTTCGCGGCGATCTGCGCGCGCAGGTCGGCGATGTTCTGGTCCGGGTTGCGCGCGGGATAGCGGGCCGAGCCGAGGAGCGCGCGGATCTGCGCCTCGCGCATGCGGCCGTTCTCGACGAGCATGACGTTGTCGAGGAGGACGCCCTCCTCCTCGACGGTCTTGGAGAAAGGCGGCATGGAGCCGGGCGTGATGCCGCCGATGTCCGCGTGGTGGCCCCGGGAGCCCACGTAGAACATGGGGGTGCGTCCCCGGGGTGCGTCCCCGGGGTGCGTCCCCGGGTCGAGGTAGACCGGCGTGATCACCGTCACGTCGGGCAGGTGCGTTCCGCCGTTGTACGGGTCGTTGAGCACGAAGACGTCGCCGGGCTTCATCGTGGCGGCGTTGCGGTGGATCACCGTCTTGATGCTCTCGCCCATGGAGCCGAGGTGCACCGGCATGTGCGGCGCGTTGGCGATGAGGTTGCCCTCGGCATCGAAGAGGGCGCACGAGAAGTCGAGGCGCTCCTTGATGTTCACGGAGTAGGCCGTCTGCGCGAGGCGCACGCCCATCTGCTCGGCGATGGACATGAAGAGGTTGTTGAAGACCTCGAGCATCACGGGGTCGGCGCTGGTGCCGAGGGCGTGGCGCGCCTTGCGCTCGATCGCGCGCTCGAGCACGAGGTGGTCGCGCTCCGTCACGCGCGCCTGCCACTCCGGCTCGACGATCGTGGTGGCGTTGCGCTCGGCGATGATCGCCGGCCCGTCGATGCGCGCGCCCGGCCGCAGCTCCTCGCGGCGATACACCGGCGTGCGAAGCGTGGCGCCGCCGGTCGTCATGTCCACGTGCGCCACCGCGTGCGGCTGCGCGGAATCCGCCGGCAACGGCGCCTCGGGCGGCGCGTCGGCGCGGCCCACGGCTTCCGCGGACGCCGCCTCGATCACGAGCGCGCGCTGCGGCATGAGGAACGAGAAGCGGCTGCGATAGAGCCGCTCGAACTCGGCACGCATCGAGGGCGCATCGCCCAGGGGCACGATGAGCGACGTGTCCGTGCCTTCGTACTTGAGGTGCACCCGCCGCGCCACCTGCTCGGTCTCGACGCCCTGCGCGCGCAGCTCCTCGCGGCATTGCTCGACGAGGCGCTCGCATTCCCGGTCGACGGTCGCGGCGGCTTCGTCGAGGCGCTTCTCCACCGCCACCTCGCGCAGCGCCCGCACCTGCGCGAGGCCCATGCCGTAGGCCGAGAGCACGCCCGCGAGCGGATGGATGTACACGCGTTTCATGCCGAGCTCGTCGGCGACCAGGCAGGCGTGCTGGCCGGCCGCGCCGCCGAAGCAGGCGAGCGTGTACTCGGTGACGTCGTGGCCGCGCTGCACCGAGATGAACTTGATGGCGTTGGCCATGTTGGCGACCGCGATGCGCACGTAGCCCTCCGCGACGGATAGTGCCGTCTGCGGGCGCCCCGTCGCCTTCGCGATGTCGCTCGCGAGCGCCTCGAACTTCGCGCGCACGACCGCCGCATCGACGGGCTGGTCGCCGTGCGGGCCGAACACCTTCGGGAAGAAATCCGGCTGGATCTTGCCCAGCATCACGTTGCAGTCGGTCACGGCGAGCGGGCCGCCGCGCCGGTAGCAGGCAGGCCCCGGGTTGGCGCCGGCCGAGTCGGGGCCCACGCGCTGGCGCTGGCCGTCGAAGAAGAGGATCGAGCCGCCGCCCGCGGCGATCGTGTGGATCGACATCATGGGCGCGCGCATGCGCACGCCCGCCACGAGCGTCTCGAACTCGCGCTCCAGCTCGCCCGCGTAGTGCGACACGTCGGTGGACGTGCCGCCCATGTCGAAGCCGATGACCTTCGCGAATCCCGCCGCCTCCGACGTGCGCACCATTCCCACGATGCCGCCCGCGGGACCCGACAGGATGGAATCCTTGCCCTGGAAGCGGTGGGCGTCCGTGAGGCCGCCGTTGGATTGCATGAACAGCAGCCGCGCGCCCGGCAGCTCGGCCGCGACCTGGTCCACATACCGCCGCAGGATGGGCGAGAGGTACGCATCCACGACCGTCGTATCCCCGCGCGACACGATCTTCATGAGCGGGCTCACGTCGTGCGACACGGAGACCTGCTCGAAGCCCGCCTCGCGCGCGAGCTGCGCCGCGCGGGCCTCGTGCGCGGGGTAGCGGTAGCCGTGCATGAACACGATGGCGGCCGAGCGCAATCCGTCCGCGCGCGCGGCCGCGAGGTCCGTGCGAAGCGCCGCCTCGTCGAGCGGCCGCACCACGTCGCCCTTCGCGCCCATGCGCTCGTCCGCCTCGACCACCTTGCGGTAGAGCAGCTCCGGCAGGCGGATGTGCCGGTCGAAGATGCGCGGCCGGTTCTGGTAGGCGATGCGCAGCTGGTCGCGGAAACCGCGCGTGATGACGAGCGCCGTGGGCTCGCCCTTGCGTTCCAGCAGCGCGTTCGTGGCGACCGTGGTGCCCATCTTCACCGCGTCGATCTTCTCGACCGGAATGGCCTCGCCGGGCTGCACGCCGAGCAGGTGGCGGATGCCGGCGATCGCGGCGTCGCGGTATTGCTCGGGATTCTCGGACAGCAGCTTGTGGGTGGCGAGGGTGCCGTCGGGGCGAAGCGCCACGACGTCGGTGAACGTCCCGCCGCGATCGATCCAGAATTGCCAGCGGCCTTGCGATTGCATCGCGGCTCGTCTTCGTCAAAGGGGGATGCTTTTCATTTTGACACGGGAGGGCGCGTTTGCTAGGTTCGGCGCACCCATCCAGGAGGATCGCATGAGGCTTCTCAAGGCTTTCGTCGCCGCGCTGGCGATCGTGTGCGCGGGCCCGGCCATGGCGCAGACCAAGTGGGACATGCCCACGCCGTACGCCGCCAGCAACTTCCACACCGAGAACATCGAGCAGTTCGTGAAGGACGTCGACAAGGCGACCAACGGCAAGCTCAGGATCACGGTCCACGCCAACGCGTCGCTTTTCAAGATGCCGGAGATCAAGCGCGCGGTGATGGGCAACCAGGCCCAGATCGGCGAGATCCTGCTCTCGGCCTACGCGAACGAGGATCCGATCCTCGGCGTCGATTCGGTGCCGTTCCTCGCGACCAGCTATCCCGAGGCGGCGAAGCTCTGGAAGGTGTCGCGCAAGGCGATCGATGAGCGCTTCGCGAAGCAGGGCCTGATGATCCTCTTCACCGTGCCGTGGCCGCCCCAGGGCATTTACTCGAGCAAGCCGCTCAGCTCGATCGCGGACATGAAGGGCCTCAAGGTGCGCGCCTACAACCCGTACATCTCGCGCATCGCGGAGCTGGCCGGCGCGCAGCCGGTGACCATCCAGGCCGCCGAGCTCGCGCAGGCCTTCGCCACCGGCGCGGTGAACGCGAACATCACCTCGGGCTCCACGGGCTACGACACGAAGGCGTGGGAAGTGGTCAAGCACTACTACGACACCCAGGCGTGGCTTCCGAAGAACATCGTGTTCGCGAACAAGAAGGCCTTCGACGCCCTCGACAAACCGACGCAGCAGGCGCTGGTGAAGAGCGCGCAGGAGGCGGAGGCCCGCGGCTGGAAGATCTCCGAGGAAAAGAACAAGTGGTACCTGGAGCAGCTCGCGAAGAACGGCATGACGGTCCAGCCGCCGTCGCCTCAGCTCAACGCCGATTTCAAGAAGATCGGCGAAACCATCACCCAGGAGTGGCTCAAGACCGCCGGGCCTGACGGCAAGGCCATCGTGGACGCGTTCCACCAGCAGTGAGGCGCGCCCTCGACGGCCTGTACGACGCCGCGGGATATCTCGCGGCGTTTTTCATGGTCGGGGTGCTCGCGATGGTGCTCGCGAGCGTGCTCGGCCGGCTCGCGGACTTCAACCTGCGCGGCTCCGATGCCTACGCGGGCTTCTGCATGGCGGCCGCGAGCTTCCTCGCGCTGGCGCACACGCTCAAGCGCGGCGAGCACATCCGCGTGTCGCTGTTGCTCGAGCGCTTCCACGGCAAGCTGCGCCGGCCGCTCGAGATCTGGTCCCATCTCGCCGGCACCGTCTTCAGCGGCGCGCTCGCATGGTACAGCGTGCGCCTCGCGTGGCAGTCGTACGACTTCCACGACGTCTCGCAGGGCAACGATGCCACGCCGATGTGGATCCCGCAGATCGCGATGGCGGTGGGCGCCATCGTGCTGGTCATCGCGATGGTGGACGACCTCGTGACGGTGGCGCGGCACGGCGAGCTCCGGCAATCGAAGGACGAGCTGAAGGCGCTGGAATAGCCGTGGACGCGCTGATCAGCACCCTGCTCATCGTCATGCTATTCGTGCTGCTCGGCAGCGGGTTGTGGATCGGGCTTGCGCTCATGGGCGTGGCGTGGATCGGCATGGAGCTGTTCACCGCGCGGCCCGCGGGCGACGCGATGGCGGTCACGGTCTGGGGCTCGCTCTCCTCGTGGACGCTCACGGCGCTGCCGCTTTTCGTGTGGATGGGCGAGATCCTGTTCCGCACGCGGCTGTCCGAGGACATGTTCAAGGGGCTCGCGCCGTGGCTCTCGCGACTGCCCGGCCGGCTGCTGCACACGAACATCATCGGCTGCACCATCTTCGCCGCGGTGTCGGGCTCGAGCGCGGCCACGTGCGCCACCATCGGCAAGATGACGCTGCCCGAGCTGCAGAAGCGCGGCTATCCGGAGCGCATGACGATCGGCACGCTCGCCGGCGCCGGCACGCTCGGCCTGCTCATCCCGCCTTCGATCATCATGATCGTGTACGGCGTCACGGCGGAGGTCTCCATCACGCGGCTTTTCATCGCCGGCGTGATCCCGGGGCTGCTCCTCGCGGGGCTCTTCATGAGCTACACGATCGCCTGGGCGCTCGTGAACCCGGAGAAGATCCCCGCGCCGGACGCCGTGCTCACCTTGCGCGAGAAGATCTATGCCTCCCGCAACCTGATTCCCGTGGTGCTGCTCATCGCCGCGGTGCTGGGCTCGATCTACGTCGGCATCGCGACGGCGACCGAGGCGGCGGGCCTCGGCGTGCTCGGGGCGCTGATCCTGTCCGTGGTGCAGGGCTCGATGGGGCGGCGCGTGTTCATGGAAAGTCTCATGGGCGCTACCCGTCTGTACTGCATGATCGCGTTCATCCTCGCGGGGGCGGCGTTCCTCACGCTGGCGATGGGGTACATCGGCCTGCCGCGGCGCCTCGCGGAGTACATCACCGGCCTCGGGCTCTCGCAGGCATGGCTGCTCTTCTGGCTGATGGTGTTCTACATCGTGCTGGGCTGCTTCCTCGACGGCATATCGATGGTCGTGCTCACGATGGGCGTGATCCTGCCGACCATCCAGAAGGCCGGCATCGACCTCGTGTGGTTCGGCATCTTCATCGTGCTCGTGGTCGAGATGGCGCAGGTGACGCCGCCCGTGGGCTTCAATCTCTTCGTGCTGCAGGGCATGACGAAGAAGGACATCGGCTGGATCGGCGCGGCGGCCTTTCCGCTGTTCCTGCTGATGGTCGTCGCGGTGGGCCTCATCTACGCTTTCCCCGGGCTCGTCACCTGGCTTCCGGACCACATGAAATAGGCGGCTTCGTGCTGCGGGTAGACGGCCGCGCCCGCCGCGGTGTATGTAGGGACATGGACACCCTGCGGGCCACCCCGCCCCACGGCTGATGTGCCTCATCACGGTCGCGTGGCGGGCGCGCGCCGACCTTCCGCTCGTCGTCGCCGCCAATCGCGATGAATGGCGCGACCGGCCCGCGGAGCCGGCGAGCTGGTGGCGCGACCATCCGCAGATTCTCGCCGGCCGCGACCTGAAAGCGGGCGGCACGTGGATGGGCGTGACGCGCGACGGGCGCTTCGCGGCGGTCACCAACTTCCGCGATCCGTCGGATCGCCGCACCACGGCGCGCTCGCGCGGCGAGCTCGTGAGCCAATTCCTGCTGGGCCGGCAGGATGCGGGCGGCTGGCTCGCAGAGCTCGCGCATCGCGTGGGCGAGTACAACGGCTTCAACCTCATCCTGGGCGACGGCGACTCGCTGTGGTACTTCGGCAGCCGCGAGGGATTGGCGCGCCCGGTCACGCCCGGTGTGCACGGCCTTTCGAATCATTTGCTCGACGAGCCATGGCCGAAAGTGGTGCGGGCACGGCTGGCGATGGAGCGCGCGCTCCGCCAGGACGATCCGTTACCGCTGCTGTTCGAGACCCTGTCCGACCCGCAGGGCGCGCCCGACGCGGCATTGCCCTCCACCGGCGTGGGCCTCGCATGGGAGCGGCGCCTCGCCTCGCCGCTCATCACGGGCACCGATTACGGCACGCGCGCATCCACCGTCATGACGATCTCGAACACGAGCGAGCTGCGCTTCGAGGAGCGCACGCGCGACGCCGCCGGCACCGTCAGCCACATCGCGGCCTTCCGCGAGAAATTATTGGGGTCAGACCCCAATTTGCGGAATTCAGGTTCGATGACGGTCGAATAAATGGGGTCAGACTCCTTTTTGCGTAATTCAGGTTCAACTCGTCGGCGGAGAACCTGAATTACGCAAAAAGGAGTCTGACCCCATTTATTGATTCATTTCTTCGCCCGCGCGACTTCGTCGGCGAGCTCCTTGCCGGTCTTGTAGTGCGGCACGCGGAAGACGAGGCGCTTGGTGCGCTGGACGAGCGCGTTCGACCCGTTCACTTCCTCGCTCCAGTACTTGTTGGCGAGCGCCATGTTGCGCGGCACGTCGAGCATGAACGCGTCGTGCGAGCCCTTGCCGCCGAAGATGTAGAGCTTGCCGTCGAAGATCTCCCACGTGTCCGCGTCGCCGCCCCACGGGATGCCGTACACGATGCCGTTGCTGCAGAAGCCGCCGAACTGCGGGATGTATTTCTCGGGCGCGGCGTCGAACATGCGCTTGTGCTCCGCGCTCGCGAAGCGGAAGGTCACGCCCTTGTACACGCTCTTGAGCTGCGGCGAGCCGAGCTGGTGATGATGGTCCGTGAAATAGCTGACCACGTCGTGGCCGAAGAGCATGAGGTGCTTGTCCTCGCCCTCGGAGACCGCGTTGACGGGACTCAGGCCTTCGCCGGGGCTCTGGGTGACGAGCGGCGCGCAGCCGGCTGCCGACAGCGCGGCGGCGACGAGGACGACACGGGCGAAACGCAACATGGACGCTTCCTTCGGGTTGGGAAGGAAGCGCCATGCTACCGCGTTGCGATCGTGGACGCGTGCCGTGGAGCTAGCAGGCCCCTTGCGCACAGGACCGCTTCATCGTGCCGGTCAGGCTGAGCCGGCCGAGCGTGGCGTCGGTCGTGAAGAGCTGCACGTCCGCACCGCCGTCGGTAGGCGGCGTCACCGGTCCGGACGCCGGCGTCAGGAGGCCGAGATAGAAGACCGGATACGGTGTCGAGATGGTGTCGCACGTACGCGGTCCCGGCCCGGTGACGAGCGTGGTGTTGTGCTGCGCCATCCCCTTGTAGGTTCCGGCGCCCCAATCGATCGTGAGCTCGCCGTCGCTCGTGGCGATGTCATGCACCGGATTGGTCACCACGCACGGCTTGTTGACATAGTCCACGACCTTGAGGAAGCCGAAAGCCGGCTTGTAGGTGAAGACGTTGCCGTTCTGGGAAACGATCTTCCATTGGACATGGATCTCCGCGGTGCCCCTGCCATCGGTGTAGGTGGCATCTTCCTTGAGATAGCACGGCGTCTTGCGGAATTTCCGCAACGCGTCCTGCACCTTGGCGAGGTCGATCGCGAATTGGGGGTTGCCGTCCGGCGGGTCGACACCGAGCTTCGAGCGCCACCGGTAATACTCCGACACGGTGCCCCAGGCCTCGGCGGCCTTGGTGCAATCCGCCGCGGCCGCCAGCAAGCGCGGCGTGACCACGAGGTCGTAGTACGCATCGAACCATTTGGCCATCTGGTCGATCGAGGGCGGCGGGTCGGTGCTGATCCCGCTGTCCTTGGCGCCGAGGATCTGCTGGTACCTCTCCGCGCCCAGGTAGCGCGAGATCCAGTCCATGAGGCGCGCCTCGTTCTGCGCGGCGAGCTTCGTGCGCATCTCGTTGCGGCGCTCCTCCGGGCTCATGAAGAGCCACCCCCAGAAGGAAAAGTGGTGGATGTAGATCTGCTGCTTCTGGAAATCCGGCCCCGGGGGCGCCCCGTGCAGGTCGGTGCCATCGCCCGCCGCCGCGAAGCCGGTCTGGTTGATCACGGGGAAGGCGCCCGCCGGAACGACCGTGAGGATCGCCATGTTGTCGAGCGCGAGACCGTCGGGCTCGAGCTTCACGCCGGCGACGATGCCGCTCGAATAGTTGATGCCGGTGAGCGTGGAGATCGCCGTCATCGTGACCGCGGTGTCTTCGGGCACGGAGTTCGGCGGAAAGGCGAGCGTGTATTGGTTGCCCTTCGCATCGGTGAGGCTCACGCTTCCGCCCGCGGCCACGGTGATCACCTGGCTCGCGGCACGGGCGCCGTCCGTGGTCACGTTCACGTTGATCGGATTGGCCGGCGCCTGGAACAACGCGGCGCCCTCGGGCACGCCTGGCGCGGCGGGAAAATCGATGCGAGACGGAGTATCCCCGAAGGGCTGGTGGCAGATGCTGGTTTGCCGCGATGCGGCGCGCAACGTCGTCTGCAGCGTGGCCGATTGCGTGCCGCCACACGTGCTGCTCGCGCCCCCCGTGGCCAGCGTCACCGTCGCGGTCCCTTCCGCCTTCACGACCACTTGCGACGAATCGAAGGTCGAGGACGAGAATGCGGGGCCCGTCGTCGTGTACAAGGTGCCGGTGAAGGCTTTCGCGCCGCTGAAGGTCACACCCGGCAAGACCGCCCAGAACGGCTGCCCGTCGGTGTCGTAGGTGAACCAGACGCCGAAGACGTCCGATCCATGCTGCGCGAGCGTGAGTCCCCATCCGGACTCCAGCGGGTTGTACCAGATGTCGGTCACATCCTCGCCCCACAGGGGAGACGCGTCCCCGAAGGGCTGCCGCTGGATCTGCTTCGTCTGGGTGACGGTGCCGATAGTGAAGGTGAAGGTCGCCGCCGAGTACGAGGCGAAGTCGATGACGGCGCTGCCGACCTTGTTCACCTTCACGCTCGAGGAATCGAACGACGGCGAGGAGAACGCCGTGCCGGTCGTCGCATAGATATCCGCCTCGAAGTGCTTGTGGCCGTTCGTGAACGTCCCGCCCGGAATCACGTACCACGTGGGCTTGCCGTCCTGGCGATACGTGAACCAGACTGCGAAGAGGTTCGACTGGTGGTCGGCGATGGTGAGGCCCCATCCGCTCTCGGACGGGTTCCACCAGATGTCGGAGTAGTTCTGAGCGTGCGCCGCGAAGGAGGCGGCGACGAGACACAAGCACGCAATGGCAGCGCGAACGAGGCGATACATGGCGAGCCCTCCCCAGGGATGAGGCGCCGCCGGTCGGTCTGCGCCATCACGCCGTCGTGGGCGTGGGGTCGCGTGTCAAGGCTCTCGGGGGGCCGCGCAAACGCGCACAATGCCCGTTCTACGTTTCGTCGTCCAGAGGGCCCGCTGCGCCCGCCGCCGCCCTCCACAAACGATCGTTTA
>DASTGG010000107.1:0-9605 GCA_035719385.1 Usitatibacter sp. | reverse complement strand
ACGAATACGGCGACCAGCACCAGCGCGATCGCGATGATCGGGCCGGAGACCTCTCGCATCGCCTGATAGGTGGCGTCGCGCGGCGATAGCCCCGATTCGATGTTGCGCTCGACGTTCTCGACCACGACGATGGCATCATCGACGACAATGCCGATGGCAAGCACCAGCCCGAACAAGGTGAGCGCGTTGACCGAGAATCCGAAGGCCAGCATGAGTGCGAAGGTGCCGACGATGGACACCGGCACGGCGAGCAGCGGGATGATCGAGGCGCGCCAGGTCTGGAGGAAGAGGATGACCACGAGCACGACGAGCGCGATGGCCTCGAAGAGCGTCTTCACGACGCTGCGGATCGAGGCGCGCACGAACTGCGTCGGGTCGTACACGATGCGGTAGTCCACGCCCTCGGGCATGCTGCGCTTGATCTCCGCCATGGTGGCGCGCACGTTGTCCGAGATCTGCAGCGCGTTCGAGTTGGGCGCGGCGAAGATCGGGATCGCCACCGCGGGCTTGTTGTCGAGGAGCGACCGCAGCGAGTATTCGGAGGCGCCCAGCTCGAGGCGCGCCACGTCGCGAAGCCGCGTGACGGCGCCGTTGGCCTCAGTCTTCACGATGATGCCGGCGAAGTCCTCTTCGGTCTGCAGCCGGCCCTGCGCGTTGATCGAAAGCTGCAGGTCCACGTGCGGCAGGCTGGGCGAGGCGCCGAGCACGCCGGCCGCGGCCTGCACGTTCTGCTCGCGGATCGCGCGCACCACGTCGTTGGCGGACAGGCCGCGCTCGGCCACCTTGCGCGGATCGAGCCACACGCGCATGGAGTAGTCGCCGGCGCCGAACAGCAGCACCTGCCCGACGCCATCGATGCGCGCGAGGCGGTCCTTCACGTTCAGCACCGCGTAGTTGCGCAGGTACGTCATGTCGTAGCGCTCGTTCGGCGACACCAGGTGCACCACCATCGTGAGATCGGTGGCCCCTTTCGCGGTGGTGACCCCCAGGCGGCGCACCTCCTCCGGCAGCCGCGGCTCGGCCTGCGAGATGCGGTTCTGCACCAGCTGCTGCGCCTTGTCCGGGTCGGTGCCGAGCCTGAAGGTGACGGTGAGCGTGAGCCGGCCGTCGGCGGTCGCCTGGCTCGCCATGTACAGCATGTTGTCGATGCCGTTGATCGCTTCCTCGAGCGGCATGGCGACGGTCTCGGCGATGACCTTCGGATTGGCGCCCGGATACTGCGCGCGCACCACGACCGACGGCGGCACGACCTCGGGATACTCGGCGATCGGCAGGGCGCGCAATGCGATCGCGCCCGCGAGGAAGAGGAGCAGGGAGAGCACGCCCGCGAAGATCGGACGGTCTATGAAGAATTTGGATGGATTCACGAATTTCGTTCCTTCGGGGCGATCATTGGAGCGGACGGTGAGTTGCCGCTCAATTCCTCGCGCAGTGGGTCAAGCAGCGACGCGTGCCTTCGGCTTCTGCTCGGGACCGGTGGCCGAGGCGGGCATGGGCTGCACGAGCATGCCGGGACGCACGCGTTGCAGGCCGTTCACGACGATGCGCTCGTTGGGCTCCAGGCCGGAGGTCACGATGCGCAGGCCGTTCACGCTCGCCCCGAGCGTCACCTCGCGATAGGTCGCCTTGTTGTCGGCGCCCACGACCATCACGAATTTCCGGTTCTGGTCGGTTCCGACGGCACGCTCGCTCACGAGCAGCGCCCTTTCCGCTTTCGCGCGCCCCAGGCGAAGCTTGGCGAACTGGCCGGGGATGAGACTGCCGTCCTCGTTGTCGAACACCGCGCGCACGCGCACCGTGCCGCTGCGCGCGTTCACCTGGTTGTCGATGAGCTGCAACCGGCCGCGATACGCGCTTTCGCCGGTCGCCGTGCCCATCTCGACGGGAATGCGCTGCAGCTCGCGGGGCTGGAGGGTGCCGTGGGGCAGGTCCTTCAGCGCGCGCGCCACTACCTGCTCGTCGGCGTCGAAGCTCGCGTAGATGGGATTGAGCGAGACGATGGTGGTGAGCACGGGGGCGCCCGGGCCGGCCGGCACGAGGTTGCCCACGGTGACCTCGAGCTTGCCGACGCGCCCGGAAACCGGGGCGCGGACCTGCGTATAGCCGAGGTTGAGGCGCGCGGCCTGCAGCGCCGCCTGCGCGCCGCGCAGGTTGGCCTGCGCCTCCTTCTCGCCGTTCACGCGCTCGTCGAGCTCGCGCTGCGCGATGGCGCTCTCCTGCCACAGCCGCTGCGCGCGCTCGAGCTCGCTGCGGGCGAGGTCCAGGCGCGCCTTCGCGGCGACGACCTGGGCTTCGGCGCGGTCGGCCTCGGCGGCATACGGCTCGGGATCGATGTTCACGAGGAGGTCGCCCTTCCTCACGAGCGCGCCCTCGGTGAAGTGCACCGACTGGATGGCGCCGGCGACGCGCGAGCGCACGTCCACGCGGTCGATCGCTTCCACGTGGCCCGAGAATTCGTCCCACGTCGCGACCTCGCTTTCGACGACGGGGGCTACCGCCACGGGCATCGCCTGCGGCGCGGGCGCCTCGTTCGCGTGCGTCTGCGCCGTGGAGGTGCGCAGCCCGACGACGCCGACGGCGAGGATGCCCGCCGCGGCGAGGATGGCGACCAGGGTGCGGTGGTTGCGGAAGGACTCGCTCATGTGTCGTTCCTCGAAAATGAAATGTATAACGCTTGCTACAGAATCGATGGACGCACTCTAGGCGCGCCGCGCGGCGGTTGTCAAGAAATTTAATAGCGAGCGCTATAAAAAACGGTAACAAACCGCCCCCGCATCCCGTAGTCGAACGGCGGCCGGCGATTTCGACAGGCGCGGAACCGGTTTCCGGCATGCGTAAAGGGCTTGCATTCCGTGGGGACTTTAATTTAATATCGATCGCTATGAAAAAAGATGCCGTCACTGCGCCCAGGCCGCGCAAGCCGCGCGGGCGCCCGCGCTCGTTCGATCGCGAGGCCGCGCTCGACGCGGCGATGAAGGTGTTCTGGAGCAAGGGCTTCGAGGGCGCCTCCCTGGCGGAGCTCACGGAGGCGATGGGCATCAATCCGCCCAGCCTCTACGCGGCGTTCGGCGACAAGGAGGGGCTCTTCCTGGAAGCGGCCGCGCGCTACGAGGCGCAGCTGCGCGACGCGTGCCCCTATGCGGACGAGCCCACGGCGCGGGAATCCGTGGAGAAGCTGCTTACGGACCTGGTCGGCGTGTTCACCGGGACGGGGCATCCGCGCGGATGCATGCTGGTCCTCGCGGCGGCCACGGCCTCCGCCTCGCCGCGGCTGCAGGCCGCGCTCGCCGAGCGGCGCGCGGGCGCGCGCGCGCGATTCAAGACGCGGATCGAGCAGGGCATCAGGGAAGGCGAGCTGCCGGCGGACACGGATTCGGGCTCGCTCGCGAACTTCTACGTCGCCGTCATCATCGGCATGGCCATGCAGGCGCGCGACGGCGCCACGCGCAAGGGGCTGCTCGCCACGGTCGAGAGCGCGATGCGGGCATGGCCCGAGCCGCCGAAGGCCTCGCGGTCACGCCGCGACGCGCTCGCCGCCTGAAGGCCGGCTCAGCTCCGCGGCGCGTGCTCGATGCGCGCGTATTCGGCGGCCTTGTTGTCGCGCCACCATTCGATGAACCGGTCGAAGTCCCCGCCGAACTTCTGCCGCTTGAGCTCCTCGGTCACGTAGCGGCACGCCGCCCGTGGCGTCGCGGTGACGCCCTGGTTCGTCGCGACGTAATCGCAGAGCCAGAATGCGCTCTCCAGCTGGGCGAGGCTGGCGTGCTCGAGGTTCGAGGGAAGGGAGTTCGCCGCGCCGCCCTGGGCGAAACCGGGGCCGCACACCGATGCCGCCGCCATGAAGGCGGCGGCGCTCAGCAGGGTGCGGAAATGCGGCGACATGGGAACCTGTTAGGCTGCCTGCGCCGGCCATTGTTCCGTGGAGAACCGATTTCAAATGCAAAGGCGTTTCCTTTGACGAAGGACGCCCCCTTTGGGAACATTCTCCCATGAACGCGCTTCCCGAAGCCGCGAACCGCGACGCGCTGTACTCCGCGGTGCTGCGCCTGTTGCGCCCGCTGGTGCGCATCCTCCTGAACCGCGGCGTGCCCTACAACATGTTTGCCGAGATCGCGCGTTGGGCCTACGTCGACGTGGCCGCGCGCGAATTCTCCATCCCGGGCCGCAAGCAGACCGACTCGCGGGTTTCCGTGCTCACCGGCCTCACGCGCAAGGAAGTCGCGCGCATCAAGGGCCTCGAGAAGCCGGAGGACCGCGCGGCCGAGCTCTCGTACAACCGCGCGGCGCGCGTGATGAGCGCCTGGATCCGCGAATACCCGATGGAAGGCACCGCGAGCGGCGCGGCGCCGCTGCCGCTGGAGGGGCGCCATGGCTTCTCCGAGCTGGTGCGGCGGCACAGCGGCGACATGCCGGTGCGCGCGGTGATCGACGAGCTCGAGCGCATCGGCGCCGTGCGCACGCGCGATTCGGGCGAGATCGAGCTGCTCACGCGGCACTACATCCCGCAGCAGGGGCAGAAGCGCAAGCTCGTGTACCTCGGCGACGACGTGGCCGACCTCATCGCCACCATCGGCCACAACCTCGAGGCGAAGCCCTCGGAGGCCATGTTCCAGCGCAAGGTGTTCTACGACAACGTGCCCGAGGAGCAGCTCGAGGCGCAGCGCGCGCTCGCGCGCCGGCGCGGCGAGGCGACGGTCGATGCGCTCGTGCGAGAGATGGCGGCGCACGACCGCGACGCGAATCCCAAGCTGCAGGGCACCGGCCGCCATCGCGCCGTGGTCGGCATCTATTACCACGAGGCGCCGTACGACGAGGAGGGCGAGGCGTCCGCGGAGGCCACTCCCCGGCGCGGGCGGAAGGCCGCGAAATAGGCGCATCCAGGTCCTTGCGAGCGGGCGGCGCGCGGGTGTAGGCTCGCCGTGGGGTGCTCAGGACACCCCGGGTTCACTCCCTCCAAGACGATGCCCCGTCCAAGTCCTGCAATTCCACACGCTTGGAGGGGCTCATGCGCTACACCCTTGCACCCATCGCCTGCCGCCCGTGGCTTCTCAACGGCCTGTCGACGCGGCTCATCGAAAGCCACTACGAGAACAACTACGGCGGCGCGCTGCGGCGCCTGAATGCGATCGCCGCGCAGCTCGAATCGCTCGATTACGCCGCGACGCCGGCATTCACGATCAATGGCCTCAAGCGCGAGGAGCTGGCCGCGCTGAATTCCACGCTGCTGCACGAGCTCTACTTCGCCAGCCTGGGCGGCGACGGCCAGCCGCACGGCGCGATCGCGGAGGCGCTCGCGAGGGATTTCGGATCGCCGGCCCGGTGGCGCGACGAATTCGTCGCGATGGCGCACGCGCTCGCGGGAGGGTCCGGCTGGGTGCTGCTCGTGTACGTGCCGCGCGACCGGCGCCTCGTGAACCAGCACGCCGCCGAGCACTCGCAGGCCGTCTCGGGCGGCGTGCCGATCCTCGCGCTCGACATGTACGAGCACGCGTACCACCTGGACTTCGGCGCCAATGCGAGGGCCTACGTCGACGCGTTCATGCGCAACGTGGACTGGGGCGGCGTGCAGGCGCGGCTCGAGGATGCGACCCGCGTTGCGCCGCCGCGCGCGCTCGAGCAGCCGGAGTTCGCCGACGTGCCCGCCGTGGCCCCCGAGGACGTGAAGGCGATGATGGACGCCGGCCGCGCCGTGCAGATCATCGATGCGCGGCCGCGGCATTACTTCACCCGCAGCACCGAGATCATGCGCGAGGCCACGTGGCGCGATCCCGAGCGCGTGCAGGACTGGATCGGCGAGCTTTCCCGGCAGGATCCCGTCGTCGTCTATTGCGCGTACGGCTTCCACGTGGGCTGCCGTACCGCGATCGCGCTGCGCGAGGCGGGCTTCGATGCGCGCTACATGAAGGGCGGCCACTCGGCCTGGAAGGCGATCGGCGCGGACATGGTGCTGCACGCGTGAGCGAGCGGGCGCGGGCGATTCGCTCGCGCTCCGCGGCCGCTATCGCCGCGAGGAGATCGCGATACCCGCGGCGATGAGCACGAACGCCACGCCGTGGTACCACTCGGGGGCTTCGCGCAGCGCCGCGAGCGAGAGCAGCGCGGTGAACAGCGGCGTGAGGTTCGAGAACAGCGCCGCGATCGTGGGGCCGACGCGCGCCACGCCGGCGCCCCATGCCCAATAGGCGACGAGCGCGGGACCGAGCGCCACGTACAGCAACGCCGCCGCGACGCCGGGCGTCCAGGCAATCTGCGCCGGGTGCACCGCATGCTCGGCTGCGGCGCCGAGGCCGCCCCATGCCGCGCCGAAGGCGAGCTGCACGATGAGGAACTGCGCCCAGTTCCAGGGCGGCCGCGCCTCGCCGCGCATCGACGCCGGCGGGCGCGCGAGCGTCCAGCTGTAGATCGCCCAGGCGAGCGTGGCGAGCACCATGTACACGTCGCCCGCCACGAAGCGCAGCCCCGTCAACGTATCGGCGCTGCCGCGCGAGAGCACGAACAACACGCCCGCGATCGACAGCACCGCGCCGGCCCCTTGGCGCCAGTTGGGCATCGCGTGGAATCCCACCATTCCCACCACCAGCATCCACAGCGACGAGCTCGCCGCGATGAGCGTCACGTTGAGCGGCGATGACGTGGTGAGCGCGAGGTACTGGAAGGCGTTGTAGCAGCCGATGCCGAGCAGGCCGATCGCCGCGAGATAGCGCCAGCGATCGAGGATGTCGCGCGGGCGCGCGAAGGCGCGCCAGCCGAGCGGCAGCAGGAACAGGAAGGCGAGCGTCCAGCGCAGCGCGTTCAACAGCAGCGGCGGGATGGTGGCGACGACGATGGAGCCGACGACCGCGTTGCCGGCCCACAGCAGCGGCGGCAGGGTGAGCAGCCCGGCGGTGCGCCAGGTGACGTGCGGGTGCATGGAATATCAGTAATTTCTTATATATACTCCGGCCGATTCTTCAAACCAGGAGCAAGCATGATCGATCGGCGCCGGTTCCTCGCCGGCATGAGCATCCCCGCGCTGTCTTCGCTGTCCCCCCTGGCCTCGGCGGCCGCGAAAGTATGGCAGCCTTCGGAGCTTCCCGAGGGTGTGACGAGCGAGGTGCTCCTCGAGTCGCTGCCCGGCAAGGTGCCCCTCATCAAGCGGTCCTTCCGGCCGCCCAATTTCGAGACGCCGATCGAGTTCCTGCGCGATCCGATCACCCGCAACGACGCCTTCTTCGTGCGTTATCACCTCGCCGGCATCCCGAAGGTGGATGCGAAGACGTGGCGGCTGGCCGTGGGCGGCGATGCGGCGGGCCGCCGTGCCGAGTATGACCTCGCGACGCTGCGAAGGGAGTTCCCGGCCGCCGAGCTCGTCGCCGTGTGCCAATGCTCGGGCAACCGGCGCGGCATGTTCCAGCCGCACGTGCAGGGCGTGGAGTGGGGCGTGGGCGCGATGGGCAACGCGCGCTGGACGGGCATCAGGTTGCGCGACGTGCTGCAGGAGGCCGGCGTGGGCAAGGACGCGGTCGAGGTCGCCTTCGACGGCGCCGACGGCCCGCCGATGAGCACGACGCCCGACTTCCAGAAGAGCATCCCGATCGATCGCGCGCTCGACGAGAACACCCTCATCGCGTTCGAGATGAACGGCAGGCCGCTGCCGCACTGGAACGGCTATCCGGCGCGGCTCATCGTGCCCGGGTGGACCGGCACCTACTGGATCAAGCACCTCACGAGCATCGACGTGCGCAACAAGCCGCTCGCCAACTTCTGGATGGCGACCGCCTATCGCATTCCCGCCGGCAAGTTCCAGGGCGTGGCGCCGTTCCCGACGCAGATGACGCCCGCGAACCAGCCGATCACGGACATGGTGGTGAACTCGCTCGTCACGTCGGTGCGCGACGGGCAGCGCGTGCATCGCGGGCAGGTCGTGGAGGTTTCGGGCATCGCCTGGGATGGCGGCCATGGCATCCGCGACGTCGAGGTGTCCACCGACGGCGGCCGTTCGTGGTGGCTCGCCGAGCTCGGCAAGGACCTCGGTCGCTTCTCGTTCCGCACGTTCCGGCACGTCTTCCGCCCGCGCGAGGCCGGCACCTCGGTCGTGATGGTGCGCGCCTTCAACATGCGCGGCGACACGCAGGTCAAAGAGCTGATTCCCAACCCCGCGGGGTATCACCACAACGTGATCCCGCGCATCAAGCTGGAGGTCGTCTGATGAAGGCATCGCGTGCGATCGTGCTGGCGGCGGCGTTGCTGGGAGCCGCGGCCGCCATGGCGGGCGAGGAGAAGGTCAAGCTCGATCCCGGCCCCGGCTTCGACAAGGTGCGGCAGAACTGCGTGGCCTGCCACAGCCTCGACTACATCCAGATGAATTCACCCTTCCTGGACAGGAAGGGGTGGGAGGCCACGGTCGCGAAGATGAACAAGGCGTACGGCGCGCCGATCCCGCCCGAGGATGCGCCGGCCATCGCGGAATACCTTGCGAAGCATTACGGCAAGCGCTGAGGTGCGGCGCTCGCGCGGCTACTTCACCTTGCGCTGCACGCACTCGAGGTAACGGGCGTTGTCGAATGCCTGCCCGTAGCGCTGCGCGTGCCAGACGATTTCGGCCAGGCATTCCATGACGTCGTGCCGGGCGTCGTGGGCGGAATCGCGCCGCCGCGC
Source organism: Usitatibacter sp. (assembly GCA_035719385.1). GTDB lineage: Bacteria > Pseudomonadota > Gammaproteobacteria > Burkholderiales > Usitatibacteraceae > Usitatibacter. The sequence continues at coordinate 968 of DASTGG010000107.1, read as the reverse complement.
GAGCGCCTGCACGGCCGCGCGGATCCCCGGCGGCTGGTCGATGGAGATCTGTTCCTCGATCGCGAGGTGCATCTGCAGGTGCAGGAACGGGTTGGTCTCGCCGCCTTCGGGCTTCCAGTCGCGATCGAGATAGCGCTCGCGGTCCTCGAGCACCGGGTGGTACTCGGGGTGCTGCAGCACGATCTCCAGCGTGAGCGTCTCGAGCGGCGTGAGCACCGCGCCCTCCCGGTGCTTGCGCCACACCTCGAAGAGGAACTCGCGCGCCTGGTCGCGCGTGGGATTAAACACGGCGGCCCTTCGGCAGCACGCTCTTCTTCTTCGCGGGCGCCGCGGCCTGCGCCATCTCCGCGGCGATCTTCTTCTTCTCCCTGAACTCGCACGGCTCGAAGATCGGGCACTTCCCGCAGAGCGGCTTGCGCGCCACGCACGTGTAGCGCCCGTGCAGGATGAGGTAATGGTGCGCGTTGCGCAGGTAGGCCTTCGGCGTCACCTTGAGCAGCTTCGTCTCCACCTCGAGCGGATCCTTGCCCGGCGCGAGCCCCGTGCGGTTGGCCACGCGGAACACGTGCGTGTCCACCGCGATGGTGAGCTCCTCGAACGCGACGTTGAGCACCACGTTCGCGGTCTTGCGGCCGACGCCGGGCAGCGCCTCGAGCGCCTCGCGCGTGCGCGGCACCTCGCCGCCGTGCTGGTCGCGCAGGATCTCGGAGAGCCTGATCACGTTCCTCGCCTTGCCGCGATAAAGGCCGATGGTGCGGATGTACTTCTCGAGTCCCTCCACGCCGAGCGCGGCCATCCTCGCGGGCGTGTTGGCGACCGGAAAGAGCCTTGCCGTCGCGAGGTTCACGCTCTTGTCGGTGGCCTGCGCGGACAGCACGACGGCCACGAGCAGCTCGTACGGCGTGGTGAACTCGAGCTCGCTGCGCGGGTCCGGCATCGCCTCGGCGAGCCGCCGAAAGATCTCTTCA
>DASTGG010000106.1:0-2137 GCA_035719385.1 Usitatibacter sp. | reverse complement strand
AGCTCACCGCGCCCAGGCCGCCTAGCTCCTGCGCGTCGAGGATCGCTTCGCGGCGCGCGATCTTCAGCGTTCCCCCGACCCGCCGCAGCGTGTAACGGTAGCGGCCGACGAACTGCGACACCTGCTCGTTGCGCCGGAAGCGGTGGACGATGAAGTTCGCCTCCACGGCGATCTCGTCGCCGTTCCCCGCAAACCGCACGTTGCTCAGGAACCTTCGCGTGCGCGAATGCGGAAACTCGGCGTGCGCCCGCGGGTCCTTGAGCCGCGTGACCCGCCCGCGGATGCGGTGGATGTCGTCGGCGATCGTGTAGAGCGTGCTCGCGGGATCGCCCTCGGGCGCGTCGTTGGACGGCACGAGATAGCGCGCGTCGTCGGTGAGGAGCCCGAGCCACTCGTCGAGCTTCCACGCGTCGAGCAGCGCCGCCTCGTGATAGAGGAAGTCTTCGATCTCCTGCCGCGTCATCGCATGTACCGGTCCCAGTGGATCCAGAACTCGCGCAGGTGCAGCTCGTCGGTGTTGAGCTGCTCGCCCGGCTTGTCGATGCCGCGGGTCACCACGGACCACGGCACCTCGCGCCATGCCGCGAGCCCCTGCTGCACCGATTCGAGCGCCTCCACGTCGTCGGGCGTGGCGAAACCGCCCGGCCCGTAGAAGGTGAGGAAGCTGTCGAGACGGATGGCGCGAGCCTTCGCCGATTCGCCCTTCGGGCCCAGCGCCCAGGCGGTGACCTCCATGCGGTCGGGCGCCGTGGGATGGAACGTGCGGATCGTGACCGACGAGCCGTCGTTCACCACCAGGTTCGGGAAGATCACGAGGTTGCGGTTGGTGTCGCAGACGCGCCGCGCGCGCTCCTCGCCCAGCCGCGCGAAGATCTCGGCGCGGATGCGTTCGATCTCCGGCTTCGCGTCGTCGCCGTAGGGCGGGATCCACTTCGCCACCGGGCGCCCGCGGAAATTCTCGTTGTCGATCACGGCGTGGCCGTTGCCGAGCGCCTTGCCGACGCCGTGGGCCGGCATCACGTGGCCCTTCGGCGGCTTCGGAATCTGCACGCCGGAGCTCTTCATGTAGTCGAGCCACGTCGAGTGCGTGCTCATCAGGTGGTAGTCGTCGAAGCTGTTCTCGACGAGCAGCTTCCAGTTGGCGCGGATCGTGTATTCCTGCGTGCCGCGGATGATCTCCATCTGCCCGGTGGGCGACTGGTCCGCGACGAGGTCGAGATACTCCTTCGCGCCGGCGAGATAGTCGGCGAGCGGCATCGCGTCGCGGTTGAACGAGAGGAACACGAACCCGCGGTAGGAATCGACGCGCGGCGGCGAGACGAGCCCGAGCTCGCGGCGATCGAAGCTCGCGGGATAGCTCGACTGTCCCGGCACGCCGTCGAGGCGGCCGTCGCGGTCGTAGCTCCAGCCGTGGTAGAAGCAGTGATAGCCCTTCGCATTGCCGTGGCGCTCGCGGCACACGACCGCGCCGCGGTGGCGGCAGACATTGAGGAAGACGCGGATGGCGCCCGCGCTGTCGCGGCAGAAGATGACCGGCCTGCCGCACAACGTGCGCGTCGCGAAGTCGCCGGGCTCGCGCACCTCGCTCTCGTGCCCGGCATAGATCCAGCACACGTCGAAGATGCGCCGCATCTCCCGCTCGAGGACCGCGGGATCGACCATCGCCGCGCGATGCACGCGAAAGTCGAGCGCCGCCGGATCGTTGATGACCATGGGCCTGTCGTTCATGCCGTTTATGATAGCGGCACGACGAAATGCGGTATGCGCCCGGCTTCCCGCATGGAAGAATCGCCGGGCGGTTCGGGGAGGAGCATGGCACGGAGGTTCTTCGCGGCGCTCGCCGCCGCGCTGGCGGCGCTCGGCGCGAACGCGCAGCCGCCCGCGTGGCCGTCGAAGCCGGTCACGATCGTGGTGCCCTTCACGCCGGGCACCGGCGCGGACCTCATCGCGCGCTTGCTGCAACCGAAGCTCGCCGAGCGCTTGAACGCGGCGGTGGTGGTCGAGAACAAGCCGGGCGCGAGCGGCGCGATCGGCACGCAGGCCGTGGCCGATGCCGCGCCCGACGGATACACGCTGCTCTTCACCGCGACGTCGCACGGCACCGTGCCGGCGCTGCGCCACAACCTGCCCTACGATC